>NZ_JBHIRG010000004.1:0-152901 GCF_042196965.1 Bartonella sp. AA83SXKL | reverse complement strand
AGTAACAGCATGATGGATATAATGGACAAGATGAGAGCTCCTCCAAACATGTATGCTACATTCTGGTTGTAATCGAGCTTCATATCGCTCAAATAGTTTGCAAAGATATTCATCATCAGATTAAATACAGTTGCTAAGAGTAGAAACAGGATTATATAATTGGCGACTTGGATTATCCATTGCTGAAAAAAGCGATAGGTTGGTTGCCACAGTAAGGCAATGATGAAGATAGGGCCCAATCCTACGAGAAGTGTAATAGCGATTTTTGTCAGTATGACGAGACCACCGCCGATTGCCACGACGGAACTTGTTGCCAGCAAGATGAGGATACCTAAGAGGCTGTAAAGCAATCCATTGGCCTCGAAGAAGACGGTTTCCTGGAAAAGACGACCTGCATATTGGAATCCTTTGGTTGCTGCTTTGTCCAATAAATTCATTAACTGTGTATCATTGAGTGGATTTGTCATGAGCGCTTTTGATAACTCATAGGGCATTTGTGTTATCAAAATGGCAATTTCATTCTGATAAAGTCCTGTGGTAAGAGCTATTGAAGTAATAATACTTATCCGCAGGAAACGGTTTACGAATCCGGAAAGTGGCATATCGATAGCGCCCCGAATGATAAGCCATCCATAGATGATGAAAGCGATCGTGATTCCAATTGAAACGAAAGGTGTAATTGTAGCAATTGCTTTTGAGGAAATACCCGTGACATATGTTTGTGTTACCTGGTTAATTTTATCGAAAAGTTGCGTGAACATAGTGAAGTTCATGGCATTCCTCTTTAACGAATTTTCAATTTTTTATATGATTTTTAAGCATTTTTCGTTGAATTTTTTAAGGATAAAATGAAACTTCGTAGACCTTTTCGATCTATGAGAGAGAATTGAGTATTACGCATTAACTTTTTCTTTTTACGAGCATACAGGAAAATAATATACAAAATGTTATTATAAAAGCTTTACCTAATAAATCTTATGGTAGGCATTTTCGTGTTTTTACTATTCAAAATTTTTATGTTATGCTTATCTTTCTGTTGTTTGATAAGTGTATGTTCAGCGTTGCGTAAATGTGTAACCATTTGTAGTTTTGCTGTTTCATTTTGTAGCATAGCAAGCATTCCAATTATATGTGCTTGTAACTCGGCAATACTTTTTAGATCTTTTGTTGTCGTGATTTCGTTTAATAGTTCTTCAATTTGCTGAAAACGATTGTTTGCTTCTTGAAAAGTTTTTAAACTTACGGCTTTATCAGTGATGGCTGCATATTGGATGCGCTTGTTGATAAAACTGCTAGATTCATGGATAGTGACAGGAATTTCTTCTTCTTTTAAAATATTTTCAAGTGATGTAGATAGGGCAGAAGGTTTATTTCTATTGTAGAGATTCTCTGGATTTTTGAGAAAAAAGCTACTGTGATCTGTTTGTACATTTTTAAGTTTTTTAGTATCGAATTTTTGGCTTCCCGTTATAGACTCGTGTATCTTTTTTACTTCCTCAAGGTGTTTTTTTAGCATATCGAGAAGTTGGGCATCAGGTGGCGCTTTCTTTTGCTGTGGAGTTTTTTTAGGCTTTGATCTATTTGAAGATGACTTTCCAAAAAAATTGGGCCACGTCGTTGGAACGGATGCCGACAAATCGGCCGCCCCAGCGCCCCAAACCCAAGCCATCGCTGGGTTTGAAATCCCTAAAGTTATTACAACTACTATTGAAATGACCTTTTTTTTCATGTTTCCCTCCTGTCATTTTTTGCGTGCTGTAAGAAAATTGGCAACCATATTGCTGGATCATCACCAACTTCTGCGATAATGCTTTCGGCTAACTCTGCGTTATCAGGCGTTCCTGATAACACCAAGAGCTCGTCACTAAAGTCGTGTTCGATGGTTTTTCCATCGCGTGTCAGATGGAATTTACCAAGATTCAGTTCTGCAAGCGCAGATTGATCACCCTGCTTAATGAGGAATTGGCGACTAAACTCACCAAGTCCTTTAACGAGTTCAAATTCGGCATCTGTTAGTTTAAAGCCTTTTGTATAATCTTCATAATTTGCTTTGGGATTGGCTAGAAAAATGTAAGTTGCACACTGTTGAATGAGTGTTTTGGCAATATTACTTTCCAAGGCATCGCTAGGCTCTTGTGTTGCATAAACAAAAATACCATTTTGTTTACGGATAGTCTTTTGTTTATTTTTCGCTAAATCTTCAAAGTACGGATCTTGCAAAGGCTTCCAAAACTCGTCAAAGATATACATAAATCGCTGTCCGCTAATCATGCCTTCTGTGCGGTAAAGCAAATACATCATCACTGGAGTGCGAGTTTCAAAATTATCTAAGAATTCCGTGATATCAAAGCCGTAAATTTGATGTGTTGAGAGATCAAGAGCATCATGGGGATTATCAAACAACCACCCATAATCACCACCTTCACACCATTTTAGTAAGCGAGCATGAACAGATGGGTGAGCATTATAATCACTTAAACGTGGATTTGGTAAAAACTGTATTAGAAAGGACAAACGACGGAGTGATCGGTCAATGTTAGCACTCATAACAGACATAACGGCTTTGTTAATTTCTTCTTCGTCGTGATGCGTGACTTCACCACCAGCTTCTGCCAATTTTTTAACAAATTGTTTCAGAAAAATAAGATTTTCTTGTGTGGGTGGGAGTTGGAAAGGATTGAAACCACTTTTTCTACCTGGCTTGAATGTTAAATATTTTCCACCCATCGCTCGAATGGCAACTTCCATGCCACGATCTTTATCAAAAACAACAGTTGTCGGCTTAAATTTTTGTGCTTGTGCTAACAAAAAGCCAAGTAACACGGTTTTACCAGAACCAGATTGTCCGATAAGTGCGGTATTACCGAGCAAACGTTTATCTGTTGAGTCCTCTTCAAGTTTGGAGGCATGAAAGTTGAAATAAAGCGGTGTTTTACTGGTTGTTTTAAGAATTGTGACGGCTGGTCCCCATGGGTTGCCAGTGGGCTTTCCTGACATAAAATTATGAAAAGATGAAAATGATAAAAAGTTCAATGATGTAATCGGAGCAGGACGCGGTCTCCATTTCCAATTGCCAGGAAGTTGTGCCCAATAGCCAGCCTCTATTGCTAAGTCTACAGGTTTGGGCAGTACCGCAACGTCTAGTAATGCTGCACTTGCTTTGGCCATATGGTCGCGAACTTGTTGAATTGTATCACCATAGATCGTCAATGTGCAGTGATGTTCTCCCATGACAAAATGCCCACTGATAAGCTGGTTTAGTGCTTCGTCAATTTGTTCAATTTGGCTCGTTGCCACATCTCGTGCATCAATCAGATTACGCTGATGCCGTTGTAAATAATCTTTAGCAGCATGTCGGGAGAGAACTGAAAAGCTCTGCGTCAATACGAACTCGAAGTCACTTTCCAACAAAACATTCAATTGTCCTGGTTTGGTTGTTGCATCATATTCTTTAATTTCCAGCATTCCAAATCGACGCATTCCACTGGTTGTTTTCAGTTCACCAAGAGCGCCCCATTTTGAGAAAAAAGGTCGATTGACAGACATATAGTCAGCAAAACGATCATGGCAAATTGGCATAGGGCGATATTCACCATTGACAAGCATTCCAAGGAATTCAAGTGCAGAAGAATAAGCATGCCCACTTTTTTCATAAGCACCAAGAAGTTCTGCACCGTAACGGTTTAAAGATTGACCTAAAGTACGATTGATATCATTGAGTTCTTTGATACATGTGTCTTGTCGCATCTTTTTTTGATCAAGTGTTTCACGTTCATGCTTAGAAAAGAACGACATAATTTTATCCGCTATCGGTTGAAAAATGACAGTCAGATATAAATCATTGACCATCAAATTATAACCAGTAAAGCTTTGTCGATATTTTTCATCAAGCTGATAACAAAACATTTGATCAAATGTTGAATCAGGATATTCATAAACACGGCGACGCACAATATGTGCCCAAAATGATAAATTGGCCGATGCAAGCCCCCGTAGAGTATTGTTAAGCTCTTTTACCCATTGAAAAATATCTTCTTCTGAAGCGCTTTGATGCGAACGCCCGTCAATTTTCCAAATTGACAAATATTCCGCATTTTTAGTAGAAATAATCGTATCTGTAATATGATGTGAATAAGGCAGAAACAGGCTTACAGGTGCCTCTGATGCAAGGCGTTTGCTGCTTTCAACAGCTGTCATGTTTATCTCCTTTTACTATAATCAGAGGGACTATAACTTGATGCGCCCCAAAAACCTTTGTTGCGATTGCGAAATTTAGTATCGATCCATAACCACCAGATACGAAACGCCTTATCATCGTTTTTAGTGATTTGCACCATAATGAACCATAATGGTGGAGCTATAATCCACAAAAAGATACTTACTGTCATAGCAATAACAGCAACCCCCATAACCATAACAATGAATGGCAT
This sequence comes from Bartonella sp. AA83SXKL, assembly GCF_042196965.1. Taxonomy (NCBI): domain Bacteria; kingdom Pseudomonadati; phylum Pseudomonadota; class Alphaproteobacteria; order Hyphomicrobiales; family Bartonellaceae; genus Bartonella; species Bartonella sp. AA83SXKL. The sequence goes on along the minus strand of NZ_JBHIRG010000004.1, from coordinate 148,471 downwards.
CATGGGTACACCCCAAATCGTTGGAACACGTGTTGCTCCTTTGAATAGGGGGAATTCTTTTTTTTCTTCTGATTTCATGGGGTGCTCTTATCACTGGAGGTGAAATAATATGTGGCTAATATAGAAGGCTGCACCAGCAATAATGACGCTGAATGCCCATCGCATAAATGTAGCTCTTGCGATAATGCGAAATATATAAATAAGCAAAAGTAATAAAAGAATGATAGCAGCAACGATAGGAATAATTATACTTAATCCATATTGCATCCCTATGAAAACATCTAAACTCTTTGTTTCCGTCTGAGCATATGCAGATTGAGTTATTAATAACATAACTGAAGTGATAACAATAACACTAATCTTATATATTTTTACCTGAAGTGTGTTTAATTGCTTCATATCTTTTATCCCCTTTTAATTAAAATTGCTCTAAATAATATTCCTTTTTTCGTAGTATGAGCGATATTACTACTGGTATACAGCTACTACTCGTTTTGTTATTAACTTTATTTATCGTTAACTTTACGATGTTTTAAACAACATTGAGACAAGTTGAGTTGCTGAACCAGCGATGACAACACCGATTGCCCAGCGTACAAAAGTGTCTTTTCCGATGTAGCGTCCTGCATAACCAATTGCTAAGCACAAAAGTATAACAGCAGCAGCAACAGGAATAATATGGGTAGTAAGATCTGTTTGTAGAGCTGTTAAAGCATCTTTAGCTTTTAAAACTTGCGCTTGGGAATGTACAGGATGAGCCGTAATAAATGTTGTTATAGCTGCAGAAATTGCTATGATTCTGTTGTTATTTTGTGATTTGAAATTATTTAATTTTCTCATTTTTTATCCTTTCAGAAAGCATTTATGAATGCTATGTGTTATTATTTTACATTAAATAACACTACCATCAGTGTATATACGATAGATAAATAAAATCTATTTTGTTAAAATTATCCTTATATATAATTCATTATGCTTTAAACAGCATTCCAACAAGTTGAGTTGCTGAGCCTGCGATAACAACACCAATTGCCCATCGTACAAATGTATCTTTTCCGATGTAGCGTCCCGCATAACCAATTGCTAAGCACAAAAGTATAACAGCAGCAGCAACAGGAATAATATGGTCAATAAGATCTTTTTGTAGAGCTGTTAAAGCCTTGTTTGCTGGACTCAAAACTTGTGCTTGAGCATATATAGGATGAGTCATAAAAAACGCGGTTATAGCGACAGAAGCTGGAATGGTTCGATTATTTTTTGACTTTAAATTATTCAATTTCTTCATTTTTTTAACCAATAATTATATTTAAATTTATTATTACTTAGTAAACAGCATCCCAACAAGTTCAGTTGCTGAACCAGCAATGACAACACCAATTGCCCAACGTACAAACGTATCCTTTCCGATGTAGCGTCCTGCATAACCAATTGCCAAGCACAAGAGGATAACGGCAGCAGCAACAGGGATAATGTATTTAACAAGATCATCTTGTAAACTTTTTAAAGCCTTGTTTGCTGGACTCAAAACTTGTGCTTGAGCACATATAGGATGAGTCATAAAAAATGTTATTATAGCTGCAGAAATTGCTATGATTCTGTTGTTATTTTGTGATTTGAAATTATTTAATTTTCTCATTTTTTATTCTTTCAATAAACATTTATGAATGCTATGTGTTATTATTTTACATTAAATAATACTATTATCAGTGTATCTACAATAGATAAATAAAACCTATTTTGTTAAAATTATACTTGCGTATAATTCATTACGGTTTTAACAGCATTGAGACAAGTTCAGTTGCTGAACCAGCAATGACAACACCAATTGCCCAGCGTACAAACGTATCCTTTCCGATGTAGCGTCCTGCATAACCAATTGCTAAGCACAAGAGGATAACAGCAGCGGCAACAGGGATAATATGGTCAATAAGATCTGTTTTCAGAGCACCTAAAGCTGTCGTTGCTTTGTTCAAAACTTGCGCTTGAGTGCATATGGGATGTGCCATAAAAGATACGGTTAAAACTGCAGAAAATGCAATAATTCGATTATTTTTTGATTTCGATTTACTTAATTGTTTCATTTTCTATTCTCTTAAGAGTTTTATCGTTATTTTCAACATCATTGAGATTATTACTAATTTATCTAAAATTAATAAGTAAAATCTATTTTGTTAAAATTATCCTTACGTATAATTCATGGAGCTGTTCCAAATAGCATTCCAACAAGTTGAGCTGCTGAACCAGCGATGACAACACCAATTGCCCAGCGTACAAATGTTTCTTTTTCAATATAGCGTCCTGCATAACCAATTGCTAAGCACAAGAGGATAACGGCAGCAGCAACAGGGATAATATTGTCAATAAGATCTGTTTTCAGATCACCTAAAGCTGTCTTTGCCTTGCCCAAAACTTGCGCTTGAGCGCATATGGGATGTGCCGTAAAAAATACGGTTAAAGCTGCAGAAAATGCAATAATTCGATTATTTTTTGATTTCGATTTACTTAATTGTTTCATTTTCTATTCTCTTAAGAGTTTTATCGTTATTTTCAACATCATTGAGATTATTACTAATTTATCTAAAATTAATAAGTAAAATCTATTTTGTTAAAATTATACTTACATATAATTTATGGAGCTGTTCCAAATAGCATTTTGACAAGCTCAGCTGCTGAACCAGCGATAACGACCCCGATTGCCCAGCGTACGAATGTATCTTTTCCGATATAGCGCCCTGCATAACCAATTGCTAGGCATAAAAGTATAACGGCAGCAGCAACAGGGATAATGTGTCCAATAAGATCTGTTTTCAGGGCATCTAAAGCTGTCTTTGCCTTGCCCAAAACTTGTGCTTGAGCGCATATGGGATGTGCCGTAAAAAATACGGTTAAAGCTGCAGAAAATGCAGCAATTTTATTACGAGCTGTTGTGTGAAGAATATTTAATTGTTTCATGTTCTTTATCCTGATTAAGATTAAAACTCCCACAAATGACCCCTCGTTCATGAAGAAACTTAAAAAGATATTTTGGATCAGCCCAAGTTCTTAGTTTTCCTCTTTGTGTAAGTAACGTATATTTATTTGGTTTTCCGGTGATTGGATCATCGGAAATAAACGTGAAATACCATTCCCTTTCTGAAAGCATCACGACTGTAATCTCACGTGCTGCTTTTTGACTAAATGCCATATCAACGCTGTTTTGTTCTATCATTTTCATTATCTTTGCCCTCAATTAGAAGAGATTTTTTTCAATCTTACTAATTAGAGCTTTAACATTTTCTTATCTACCTTTCATTATAATATCCTATCAAAATTCTGGGTTTTCGTGAAAATATCAATCATCACTCTAGCGATTTTCTCGATGAAGAAAAATCTTCAGCTGAAAAAGCATCGTGGGCGCTACTTTCTTTATGTGTAAATGCATCTTCCTCTCCTTTTGAAGAGAGAGGAAGAGAATCTACTTTAGTTGTCTGTTCTGGTTCTTCTTTTTTAAGCTTTACAGGCTCCTGCAAGTCTTCATTTCCTCGTACAGCAGCTTTTACTCCAATATATGAAGTAATTTTTTGCATACGGGTGTGGTTTGAGTTTTCTGTATTGTAAAAATTCAGCACAGACTGCAAAGTCGCTTTTTCAAAGATGCACTTTGATGTTGTTTGTTCATAGCAGTAAGTTAAAGCGCTTTGTACAGCTGTAATATTTCTGCAAAAATCAAACGCATCCAAAAGAGAAAACAATTTCACATTTACAACATTAATTTGCCCTAAAATTATGTTAAAATTATGTTCACTCTGTTTAGCTGTTGCGATTGTTTCTTTAAACTGAGATGATTGATAGAACAAGTTATCTTTATCATCTGTTACATAGACATTGTCCCGCGTTTCTTGTTCGGCAACAACTGAAAATGTCATGGGAGGCATATTGGATATGTATGCAGCAGCAAAAAATGTGAAATCTGGAACAATCATTAGCAATACACCTTATTATGAAGAATTTTATTAATACAAATGCTAATTCTGTGTTGTGCTTTTTCTCGTTGTCTTTTGATTTTATAAATTTGTAGAATGAGATTGTTTAGCTTAGAATATTCCTTGTGATTATTGCTTTGTTCTCTTCTAAGAATATTTCTAATATATGCGAATATCCAACCAACAAGATAAAAGTGTGGAATAAAATATAGTACATTACGCCAACCAATATTATTGGAATCACGAAGAAAGGCGCTGCTTTTAAAAAATAATAATCTTTGATACTGTATTGAAGCTGCTTGTTTTATATAATTCTCTAGTTGCAAAAATCTTTTCAAAAAAAATTTATACGAAGTAAAAAGCCGTTGTGTATGAGGGGAGGTTTTCTTGTCATAATGAACTACACCATCAATATACAGAGAGGGCTTGTTCTTTGTTGCGTATTGCCATAACTTATAGAGTGACGATTTATATTTACTTTTGACTACTGATTCATGAGAGTCAGAGAGGTGTGATGGTGTTTGAGCACTGCATTTAGCAGTTCCAGCGATTGAGCTGAAAAAAGATGCAGTGGCGGTAATTGATATACCAATAAACAGTTCTTTGTGGCTCAAAGCACATCTCCGTCAAAGTGATATATGTATCGTAATTTTAATTTCGATAATAAATGGACAAAAATTGTCTATAATTGTGTTTAAAATATGGCAAAAAGAAATTCTTTTTTGCAAGGGGAGTAATTAAGGTGAATGATCTCAAAAATATGAATTTTGATGAACTACAAGAGATGCGTACACAAATCGATGTGGAATTAAAAAAACGGCAAGCAAAGGAAAAGCAAAATGCGCGACGAAAAATTCTTGAAATTGCTAATGCCCATGGAATTGATATCGCTGATCTTGTGAGCAAAGAGCGCCATTATAGAAATCCCAATAACCAATGGGAATTATGGAATGGGCGTGGACGTAGACCTAAGTGGATTAAAGAGTGGTTGGAGAATGGGTATACACTTGATGAACTCGAAGTAACGTAACACGTGTGCGATCTTTACAAGATAAGGGAATACCAAGGAATGTAAATGCAAGAAGTATGCTCTTTTGGGTAATTTAATTGTATAAATATACTGAACGAATATATTAAAGTATTGAGTTACCAAATACAATGATAGGGAGCGTGAAAAAGTTTATTTAAATGCAAAAGGTCTTGTTGTTATAATCTGGCAAGCATAATGATGATGCCAGATTGGAATATTGTAATTGCTTTTGGCATTTGAGAGAGGGGGATATTTTACTTCTTTTTATCGTTTCATTAACGGTGCTCTTTTTAGTCTATGTAAATAAAGAGTTTTATTGATTATTTACAAAAATGGTCGAAATGAGAATAATTTATTGCATAGGGATTTTAACTTAATATGTAAAATGATAATTTTATCAATTAATATGTTAATAAATTAGCATACTTATATTTTTGAAATACTGTTCTGTAGAACAAGCCTGATGTTATAGGTTTTGTTTGGTCTTTTTTCTGTAAGATTATATACGAGGCATTTACTTTATTTATCGTTCGTTTAGTTGAGATGAGTGAGTATATAGAAAAATGGAAAATTTCTATGGCTGTTATGGGTTTTATAGAATTTATGACATATTTCTGAGCGTTTGTGATTAAAATTCATTTATGAGCGTTTATGAATAATGAATAAAGAGCGTATTTGAAAATAAAAGGATTGGATCATTTCTATTGCAGTTTATCTTCTTTTATGGTGTGAAATAGGGGGTGATATGCAGGTTTACAATTGTGTGTGATGGTATAGAGTACGGAACACTTTGTTATATATTGGAATATTTTTTCTAAAGTCGTGTGGTATTCCACAATAAGTTAAAGAGTTTGTCTGAGAAGCAGAATGCCCCAAACGGAATACATTTATGTTTCCAATTTACGCGCTTTTTTAAAAGAAAAATTTTTCAATGCAACTAAGCTTATTTTATAGCGCTTTTCGTGAATAGTATAACGTAAAAGTCCCTATGAGCATATAAAATCCATTGTACACCACCATTTGTACTTCAATAAAAAGTATAAGCCGGCGTCATTATATACTTTACTCGCCTACAATGTTGCTAAAGTCCTTAGTTCTTGAGAGGGGGAGACTTTTTGTTGCTTTGTTTAATTGTTTTTATTTATACGACACTCTCACTTGTGATGTACAAGCGAATGATTTTGATTGCTTCAACGTGAGAGAGATTTGAAATAAGGGTATTTTATGATCTTTAGATTTCTCACTCAATATGAGAACAATGAACTTATTATTGTAAATAAAGTGTTGTGTGCTAAAAAGTCTTGTTTATTTTGTTATGCCGTGAAATGGCTTCTTTTAAGGTGTGGTGATATAAGGTAACCTCTTTGAGACATTAAACGTTTTTTCAGTGCATGGTGAATATTCTTAGAATGTAGCTTGCTTGTCGAGTTTTATGTTAAGTGAAATATGGGAGGAGGAAGTCAAAAAAAATTACTCGACAGGAATCCGGTTTGTAAACAGATTGGATGAGATAGGAATTTTTTGTTCTTTGAAGGAGGAAGGCAAAGGTTGTAAAAAAAGTGAAATAGTATGAATTTTTGCTTAAAGTGGGAAGCCGTGTAGAAGACGTGGGGCATTTGGAGAGAGTCCGGCAGCTTCTTGAATGAAGTATTTTTTTATTTTTGGTGCTTGATTAATGATTCCAAGTCCGGTATCGCGGAGCATCCGTAAAAGAAGGCTATCATTAGAAAAGAGTTTATTAAGCCAATCATTGCTTAAAGCCATACGGACAATTTCAAAACGTCTCCAGCTTTGATAGCGCTCTAAAGCCGTGAGGGAGCCAATGTCAAGACCTAGTCGTGCTGTTTCAATAATCACTTCAGCGAGGGCAGCGCTATCGCGTAATCCTAAATTGAGTCCTTGTCCTGCAATGGGGTGGATGGTATGGGCGGCATCGCCAACGAGAGCAAAACGTGGTTTAACGCATTGACGTGTTAAAGAAAGACTCAAAGGAAAAGCTTGACGTTCGCCATCCCAAGAGAGTTTGCCTAATCGATGGCCAATGCGTCTTTCGAGTTCTGTTTCAAAAATAAGTGCATCAGCTTTGAGATAATATTGCGCAGTTTTATGATCTTCATTCCACACAATGGCGGATCGGTTGCCTTTGAGAGGGAGAAGAGCAAAAGGACCGGCAGGTAAAAAATGTTGAATTGCTTGACCATTATGGGGTTTTTCATGTTCAACTGTGCAGATGATTGCTGTTTGTTTATAGGGATGAGAAAAGTTTTTAAGATCTGCTTTTTGGCGTAATTTCGAATGGGCTCCGTCAGCTGCAATAAGCAATTTTGTTTGCCAAACCTCTTCATTATTTAAAGTAACGGTTGTATGTTGGTCTTCTTGATGAAAATCAATGACACGGGTGTTTGTAATAACAGGGATATTGAGATCTTTGACACGTTTTTTTAAAGTGTTGATGAGTTCTCTATGCTCTACCATAGCAGCAAAGGGCTCGCCGGGATTAATGTCGCCTTCAAAGGTTAAAAGAGTGGGTTTGACAGGATCATTTGTGCTTGTATCTGTGATGATCATTGAATGAATGGGTTGCGCATAGGGTTTTATAGATTCCCAACATTGTAATTGTTTTAACATACGAATAGAAGCAGCAGCAAGGGCAATGGTTCGTATGTTAGAAGCAGGGGTATCTCCTTGTGGAGCAGCATCAACGATTTTTATTTTCAGATTAGGGGCTGTTTGCTTGAGTGCTGTCGCTAGGGTTAAACCGACAGCTGCCCCCCCTGCAATGAGCAGATCACATTGTTTAGTTTTATGAGATTTAATTTTTTTATTGGGTTGTACGTTTTTATTGCGATTAGAACACACAATACTTCTTCCATTGTTTATAGTTTGCTTTCTTTTAAAAAGAATATCTTTTTACATTGCCTAAAATATCTTAACTTTTACTTTTCTCTCTGCTTTACAAGAACGAGGTTTCTTTTTGGCGCCAATCTGATGACGGATTGGTTTTTCAGAGTTTTTCTGCTTAATCATTTATGTGATTCATCTTACAGATTTATCGGATAAGCTTTTTTGAATATTCCTCTTCAATTCTTTTTACACTTGGTTGATAAAAAAGAAAACTAAAAATAAACAAAGATGGTCGTGTATTTTTTAAGTTGTGTGAGTTACTTCAGTATGCCTGTTCTGAAGGGGGATATTTAGTTAGTATGATAGATAAAAAATTGTTGTCATTCGTGATGGTTAAAACAGTATTCATATTTTGCCGTTATCATGATGTAGCATAAAAAATATTATTTGTTTAGGAAGGTGCCTATAGGACCCATGTGACATTTTAACACATGAGGTGTTTTTTGGTTGATCGTGTGATAAATATCTTGGGAGAGCTTTTTGTGTGTCTTATGAAGGATAGTCTCTTAGGGTGGTGATATATGAGTGATATGAAGTGGTTAGAAGGTAGAACGCGCTAGATAAGACGTCGGATTGTTTACAGGCTATTTGTTTACAGATCGGTACAGAGTTTTAAGCTTCATCCTTTTTTAAGAGAGAGAGGGAGTTATAACTCTTTAAAATATGAAAGTTTTGTATTTGGAATTGATAGATGCACCGAAGTTCTTCTCCTTATGATTCATTAGAAGTGCGAAATTCTCAAGGTTCGCGTCTTATTGAGATGTTTTTACGTCAGATAGGGGTATTTATTGGGCTTGGGCTTTTGGGCTTTATTATTTTTTGTGTGTTTGCTTTGGCGACGTGGAATGTTGAGGATCCATCTTTAACCCATGCAAGTACAAATGAGGTTACAAACCTTATGGGGTGGATGGGGGCAATTTTTTCAGATTTTATTATGCAGTTTTTTGGCTTGGCAAGTCTTTCTGTTTTGTTGCCACCGTTATTTTGGTCTTTTCTCTTGTTGGCGCAAAAGAATATCTACAATTTGACTTTGCGCTTTTTTTTATGGATTCTATCAACGATTTGTTTTTTAATTGCTTTTGCCCTTATGTCACCTGTTGCTTCTTTTACTTATTGGCCATTGCCAATGGGATTGGGAGGGGTTTTAGGAGATAAAGTTTTAAGTGTTGCTTCTTCAGTCTTTCCTCTTTTTCTTTCTCCTCCTTACACGGTGTTTTTCAGTGTTGTTTTTATTCTTTTAGGTTTTTTCACCGCTGCTTTTGCTGGTAATGTGATATGGCGGCGTCGAACAAAGAAAAGAAAAGAAAAAAGCATTCCCAAAGACGAAATCGTTAATCCAGTCTTTGAGTTGGAAGAAGATACGGAATATGCCGCAGAGGAGGATCGTGAAAATCATGGTTTTTTTGCGACAACTTGTGGCGCTCTTTTGCATCTTTTTTATTTTTTTCAAGCGCGTTTTTTTCGTTTATTCTGTTTCAAAAGGCGTTTTCAGAGTAAAGGGCAAGGAAAGCCATTTGATCGGATTGAGCCAACTTTTTTAGGTGAAAAAGTAAAGTGTGAGGAAAATCAAAATAAAGCCTATATTTCTCCTGTTAAAAATCGAAAGTCTTTAACAGCTTCTTCAAAGGGTGGTTTTGTTCTTCCTCTTGTAGATTATCTTTCGGTTCCACCACCGTCTGTTAAGGATGCAAAACTTTCTCCTGCTATTTTAAGAGCAAATTCTCAGGAGCTTGAAGGGGTTTTGTTAGATTTTGGGGTCAAAGGAAAAATTATAGATGCTTGTCCTGGACCGGTGGTAACTTTGTATGAATTTGAACCGGCTGCAGGCATTAAGTCTTCCCGTATCATTGGTTTGGCAGATGATATTGCACGCTCGATGCGTGCGATTTCGGCGCGTGTTGCGGTGGTTCCAGGACGTAATGTTATTGGAATAGAATTGCCTAATGCAAAGCGTGAGATGGTTTATTTACGAGAAATGTTGCAGGCGCAAGAATTTATTGACAGCAAAGCCAAGCTAGGACTTGCTTTGGGTAAGACAATCGGGGGGGAAGCTGTTGTTGCAGATTTAGCAAAAATGCCCCATCTTTTGGTTGCTGGTACAACAGGATCGGGAAAGTCTGTTGCTATCAATACAATGATTTTATCATTGCTTTATCGTATGACACCTGAACAATGTCGTCTCATTATGGTGGACCCGAAAATGCTTGAGCTTTCGGTTTATGATGGCATTCCCCATTTATTAACACCCGTGGTGACAGATCCTAAAAAAGCCGTGATTGCTTTAAAGTGGGCTGTTCGTGAAATGGAAGAACGCTATAGTAAAATGTCAAAACTAGGCGTTCGTAATATTGATGGGTTTAATGCACGTCTTAGGGAAGCTGCAAGTCAGGGAGAGACAATGGTGCGGACAATTCAAGTTGGATTTGATCGCGAGACCGGTGAGCCTCTTTATGAAACGGAAACACTTGATTTTAGTCCTATGCCCTATATTGTTGTCATTATTGATGAAATGGCTGATTTGATGATGGTTGCTGGTAAAGACATTGAAGGCGCGGTTCAACGCTTGGCACAAATGGCACGTGCTGCCGGTATCCACGTGATTATGGCGACACAGCGTCCTTCCGTCGATGTTATTACTGGGACGATCAAAGCCAATTTTCCTACACGTATTTCTTTTTCTGTGAGTTCAAAAATTGATAGCCGAACAATTTTAGGTGAACAGGGGGCCGAGCAATTATTGGGACAAGGAGATATGCTCTTTATGATGGGAGGAGGACGTATTCAACGTGTGCATGGTCCTTTTGTTGCGGATGATGAAGTGGAGCAGGTTGTTGCGCATCTCAAAGCGCAAGCACGACCTGATTATTTGGAAACAATTACGCAAGAAGTTGAAGAGGATGGTGCTGATGTTTCTTTGGCTTCTCCTTCAGAAGATGATCCCTATAGTCAAGCTGTTGCTATTGTGCTTCGTGATCGTAAGGCTTCGACTTCTTATATTCAACGCCGTTTAGGCATTGGTTATAATCGTGCTGCGACACTGATTGAGAGGATGGAAGAAGAAGGTATCATTAGTCCAGCAAATCACGCAGGGAAACGAGAAATTTTAGTGCCTGCTGAAGAAGAGCGCTTTTGAAAAATCTTTATAGTTGTTTTTTATAATATCTTATAAAACAAGTGTTTGTTTACTGTATCGTAGAAAGTCTGCATTTTCATACACCAGTTCTCGATTTGCGATAGCTCCTTGGCACTTGGAACTCTTTATAAGGGGATTCTTTATCTTATATAACTTTTATCCACACACCAACCTTGCTTGTAATGTGCAAGCAAATGATTTGAGTTAATTCAATATGAGAGAGTATGTGATGAAAGAATCTTATTGTATTTGGCGTTATGATTTAAGTTAAAAAGATAAATTATTATAAATCAATATCTTGGTATAAAATAATGTTATTGCGAATGTAGGGGTGTAAAAGCATGTAAGACTTGATATTTAAGTGTCTTTTTAAGTGCGCTCTAAATATTTAGGGCAAGGCTGATCTGTCGAGTCTTAATATAAATGAATTATATGGGGTGGGAAGCTAAGTGAAATTTGCTAAACTCCAAACTGTTTACAGAGCGGTTGTGGTGAAAATTTTTATTCTTTTGGGTGAGAAGGAAGTCAAAAAAGTATTTTTGATACTTAAAAGAGCTTTCAGGTTTGCGAGTAATATGTTTAGTCCTTAATCCATTATGTCTTGACTATAATTTATGTTGCTTCATAGATTAGGGGTGGAAAAGAATATATTATGCGTTTAGAAAAGCAGGAAATTTGGATGCTTTCGGAAACTTAAACGCAGACTGATTATTTGGAAACGATACCGCAAAAAATAAAAAAGGATGTTTCTTTAGCTTTTTCTTTAGCAGATGATTCCTATTGTCAAGCTGTTGCTATTATGCTTCGTGATCGTAAGGCTTCAACTTTTTATATTCAATGTCGTTTAGGCATTGGTTATAACCGTGCCGCCACATTGATCGAAAGGATAGAAGAAGAAGGCATCATTAGTCCAGCTAATGATATGGGTAAGCGAAAAGTGTTGGAGATTGTCGAAGAAGAATACTTTTAAAAATCTTTTGATATTTTTTTCAAACAATATCTTTATCTTATAAAGAAGGGTATTTATTCGTCGTTGATCACTTAAGTTATGAATTATAAAGTCAATTAAGTATTGCTTGGGAGCATTTTTTATGAAAACGTCTTTTTTACCGCAAAGAAGAGTCTTTGGGTTGGTGGGAATTATTATCTTTTGGTGTTTAACTGTTCCTGTTTTTTCGCAAGCATCTAATAAAGTGATAAAGGCGCAAAATGTTGTGAATCACTTTGCGGCAATCAAAACAATGACAGGTGATTTTATTCAGTTTAGTCCAAAGGGAAAAATGTCTCAGGGGACATTTTATTTAGAGCGCCCAGGGAAAATTCGTTTCATTTACAAAAAAATGCCTTTACAGATTATTTCAGATGGCCAATTTGTAGGTATTAACAATCGGGCTTTGAATACTTGGAACTTTTCACAACTTTCGCAAACGCCAATGAAATTTTTGTTGGATGATAAAATTGATGTATCTTCTGGGCGCTTGTTCGCATTTCGCGAAGATCCAGGGGCTGTAACGATTGTTCTGCATGATAAAACGATTGGGGCAGGGCAAATAAGGATGGTTTTTGATTCTAAAGGCTCTGCTTTGCGACAGTGGACAATTGTTGACCAACAAAATTTGGAAACTACTGTGCAGATTATGAATGTGCGGACAGACGTCCGGTTCGCTAATGGGATGTTCACACTTCCTTCGAAGAAATGAAGAAAGAGTGTTACGTCATTGGGATTAAAACAAATGTTCTTTCGTATTGCAACTTGGAATATTAATTCTATTCGTTTGCGTCTTGCACAGGTTTTTCAGTATTTGGATCTCTTTTCCGTAGATGTTTTGTGTCTACAGGAAACAAAATGTCCAGATGCTTTATTTCCAGTGGAGGCTTTTGAAGCAGCGGGTTATAAGCATATCGCATTGAGTGGACAAAAATCTTATAACGGGGTGGCTATTGTTTCTCGTTTGCCTTTTAAAAAGGTAGAAAAGCGTTTTTTTTGCCAAAACCAAGATTGTCGCTATATCTCAGTTATTGTGGAAGCCCATGGGAGAAGCTTGCGGATTCATAATTTTTATGTTCCTGCTGGGGGAGATATTCCAGATGCTGATGTGAATGAAAAATTTCGTCATAAGCTTGATTTTTTAGAAGAAATGTCTTCCATACGTGCGGATCAAGGAGATGGTCTTTCTTCTCTTTTGGTGGGCGATTTAAATATTGCTCCTTTGGCAGAGGATGTTTGGTCTCATCAGCAATTGTTGAAGGTTGTAAGCCATACTCCTATTGAAACCGAGCGTTTACAGGATTTGTGTTGTCAAGGTGGATGGGTTGATCTGATGCGGTTGCATATTCCTGCTCCTACCAAGCTTTATACATGGTGGAGTTATCGTGCACGCGATTGGGCATTTACCGATTATGGGCGGCGGCTTGATCATGTTTGGTCTTCTCCTGATTTAGCACCTTTTGTTGTAGATCTTTCGATTTTTCGTGATGCGCGCGGATGGGAACGCCCTTCAGATCATATTCCTGTGCAAACTGTATTTGATTTTTCACGTCAAGTTTGAAATAAGAGGTAAATAAAGTATTAATATTAAATAATGATTCTGAAAGAATGCGGGAGACTAGATGTATATCAGAAATCTCAAAAGGGGCGCTTCTCGTGGATTACTTTCTATTGTCTTGTTGTGGTTGCTTTTGTCAGGATGTATGGTTGGTCCCAATTACCAGAAAACATCTTTTCGTGTTCCAGCAGTTTGGGGAGAAAAATCTGCACAGACTGCTGGACAGCCAGTTGCGCTTGCCGGATGGTGGCGGCGTTTGAATGACCCTGTTCTAGATGCATTAATGGATTATGCGATTTCTGGAAATAATAATGTTGCTGTTGCCAAAGCTCGGGTACGTGAGGCGCGTGCGAGTTTAGGACAGGTTGTGGGAACTCTTTTGCCAAATGTGTCCAATTCAATTTCAGGAACCCGTAGTCATTCTGCACAGTCTGATGCATTGTTAAACCAATACCGTAGTGGTTTTGATGCAAGCTGGGAGCTTGATTTTTTTGGTGGGCATAAACGAGCGGTTGAAGCAGCGCGTTATGGTCTTGATGCGGCTGTGGAAGATATGCGTGCTACCATGGTGACATTGCTAGGAGATGTGGCAACAAATTATGTACAAATGCGTGGTTGGCAACAGAAATTGTTGATTGTGCGTCAAATTGCTGTATCACAACGTAAAACCTATGAATTGATGCGTGCTAGATTAACAGCTGGTGATGTTTCTGAGCTCGATGTTTCAAATGCGCAAGCACAAATGGCAAATACAGAAGCAGATATATCACAGATGGAAGCGAATTTAGCAATGAGCGTTCATCGCCTTTCTGTCTTAATTGGTCGTGTGCCTACGGCATTGAAGGCTCTTTTACAAAAAAATGCTAAGTATGCAAAGATTCCACAACCGCGCTGGCCGATACCAGCAGGAATTCCAGCTGATATTTTGTTAACACGTCCGGATTTACGACGGGCAGAGCGTCAATATGCGCAAGCGACAGCGCGGATTGGTCAACGTGAAGCAGATCGCTATCCATCACTTACTTTAACAGGTAATATTTCGACAGCCGCAACGGCGATAGATCAGTTATGGAAAAATTCAACGATTGGCTGGTCTTTTGGACCTGGTCTGCGTTTTCCTTTTTTTAATGGAGGTCAGGTTGAGGCTTCTATTGCTGTCGCGCGTGCACAGCGTGATCAAGCTTTTATTACTTATCGGGCTGCTGTTTTGGGAGCTTTAGAAGATGTAGAAAATGCGTTGGTAAGATTAACTAAAGAACATCAACGCTTAGAAAAGCTAATCATTGCGAATAAAGCTTCTCTTCATTCCTTAAAACTTTCACGGAGTCTTTTTGAGAATGGAAATACCAGTTTTCTTGAATTGTTAAATGCTGATCGCTCTTATTATTCTGCACAAATGGCACTTAAAGATAGCCGTGTTTCTTTGGTTACACAATATATCACGTTGATGAAAGCATTGGGGGGGGGCTGGGATGGCGTTGTTGATGTATCATGTCCGGAAGTCGTTGATGGTGCACCTCGTTCGCGTGCAAAGGTAGGGAAATGAAAAAAAACTTACTCAAAAATTTCATTACAAAACACAAAAAACTTTCCTTCTTTTTAACTGCTATATTTCTCATTCTCTTGTTTTTATGGTTGCGTTCTGTTTTTTTTGGAACATCTACTCCAACTTATATAACAGCGGTGGTGAAGCGTGGGGATATTGAGGAAAGTGTTTTAGCTTCTGGTCTTGTACGTCCTTACCGGTTGGTGGCAGTTGGTGCGCGAGCAACAGGGCGTGTGGTGTCAATGCATGTTTCCCCTGGGAGTGTTGTGAAAGAAGGCGATCTCTTAGCAGAAATTGATCCTACAGATCAGGAAAATGATTTAAAAAGAAAAAAAGCAGCATTATCGCATTATTATGCGAGTTTGGTAGAACAAGAAGCCTATCTTTCTCTTGCACAGAAAAATTTAGAGCGTCAGAAAAAAATGATTGAAACACGTGCGGTTTCACGTGCGAACCTCGATGAGGCTACGACACAGGTGAAAATACGCGAGGCGCAAATTGAACAACTTCGTCAGCAGATTGTGCAAGCACAAATTGATGTGGAGAGTGCAGAGGTTAATTTAGGTTATACACGCATCACTGCCCCTTCAGCGGGAACGGTTTTGGCAACAGTTGTGGAAGAAGGGCAGAATGTGAATGCGGTTCAGTCGGCGCCAACAATTGTTATTTTGGGTGATTTATCAAAGATGACGATCAAGGCGCAAATCTCAGAAGCAGATGTTCTTAAAGTCCGAGCTGGACAACCACTTTATTTTACAGTTCTAGGTAATTCACAGCGTCGTTATGAAGGCGTTTTAGAAAAAGTAGAGCCGGCTCCTGAAACAATTCGTGCTGATGTGAGTATTAATCCTGGTATGGTGAGTGGTTCTAGTGCTTTAATCTCATCGGCTATTTATTATAACGGAATTCTACATGTTGATAATGCGGACAATTTTTTGCGAACCTATATGACTGCTCAAGTTCATATTATCTTAGGGCGCGCACAGAATGTCTTGTTGGTTCCAAGTAATGCTTTACGCGATGAGACAAGAGAGCGTAAAGCATGGGTTTCTGTTTTGGTGGGGGAAAATAAGTTGGTTACTAAACAGGTGAGCGTTGGGTTGAATAATAAGGTTATGGCAGAGATTATTTCAGGACTTAACGAGGGTGATGTCGTCGTCACCAGTTCGTCTGATGGAGTGATGCCCGAGTCTTCTAACATGCATAGCGAAGACGAGAGTTAAAGCATGAGCACAAATCAAGCAGATACTGTCTTCGTCTTGGAAAATATTGTGCGCAAATTTCCTGCGGGCGAAGCGTTTGTTACCGTTTTGAAAAACATCAATCTTACCATTAAACGTGGTGAAATGGTGGCAATTGTAGGTGCTTCCGGTTCAGGTAAATCTACCTTGATGAATATTTTAGGCTGTCTTGATCGTCCAACTTCTGGCCGTTATTGGATCTCTGGTAAAGAAATAGCTTCCCTTTCTGCGGATGAATTGTCGGCTTTGCGACGTAATCATTTTGGTTTTATTTTTCAGCGTTACCATTTGTTGAATGAATTGACAGCTCTTGGTAATGTTGAAATTCCGGCTATTTATGCGGGAAGTGCCGTGGAAGCAAGGAAACAGCGGGCACAGGATCTTTTAACACGTTTGGGCATGGGTGATCGGATAAATCATCGTCCAAATCAGCTGTCCGGTGGTCAGCAACAACGTGTTTCTATTGCTCGGGCGCTCATGAATAATGCGGAGGTCATTCTTGCAGATGAACCAACTGGTGCATTGGACAAAAAGAGTGGGCAAGAAGTATTGCATATTTTGGATGAACTTCATCAAGAGGGACGTACTATTATCATTGTAACCCATGATATGCAGGTGGCTGAAAGAGCAGAGCGTATTATCGAAATCAGTGATGGGGAAATTATTGCTGATAAGCGGTCAAGGGTTGCAAAAACAAAAGTTGGTAGAAAATCTCTTCAGGAACAACAAAATCTAAAAGGCCAACAAAAACTGGGCTTTTTTCGTTCTTTTGTTGAGCGATTCCGTGAGGCGTTTGTGATGGCTCTGTTGGCAATGAATGCACATCGCATGCGGACTTTTCTAACAATGCTTGGGGTGATTATCGGTATTGGGGCGATTATTGCTATGGTGGCTTTAGGGAATGGTACACGAGAGAAAATTCTGGAAAATTTTAAAAGTTTGGGTGCTAATACATTAACCATTTTTCCTGGCAAAAGTTTTTCTGATCCACAAGCAGAAAAAATAACCAGTTTGGTTGAAGCTGATGCAGAAGCCTTGTCTGGGTTACCTTATGTTTCTGGTGTAACACCTCAGATTTCAACAAGCTCAAAAGTGCGTTTTGGTGCAGTTGAAGTCAATGCTGTCATTGTGGGGGTGGGAGAACAATTCTTTCAGACACAGGGGCTTAAAGTTTTCAAAGGACAGTTTTTTGATCAAAAAAGTGTGCATGATCGGGCGGTTGATCTCGTGATTGAAAAAGAAGCATTGTCTGTTCTTTTTCCCCATAGCCATGAAAGCCCTCTTGGCAAAGTGGTGCATGTGGGTAATGTTCCAGCGCGTATTATTGGTGTTGTTGATTCGCAAAATCACGCAAATGGAAACACATCAAATACATTACAGCTTTATTTGCCCTATACAACAGTGCAAACGCGTTTTCTTGGTACAACAGAAGTTCGTGCAATTACTGTTAGGATTGCTGATGATGTCGATTCACATTTAGCGGAAAACATGGTGAAACGTTTTCTCATTATGCGGCATGGTGGAGAAGATTTTTTCATTAGAAATTCAGAATTCTTTCGTGAACGTATCATGGAGAGTACACATATCTTAACACTTTTAATTTCTTCAATTGCAGCGATTTCCCTGATTGTAGGTGGTATTGGGGTGATGAATATTATGCTGGTCACCGTTTCTGAGCGGATCAATGAAATTGGTGTGCGTATGGCAGTTGGTGCACGCCAAAGTGATATTTTGCAGCAGTTTCTCATTGAAGCGGTGTTGGTTTGTGTCATTGGTGGTGGTTTGGGGATCTTGCTTGGGCTTTCTATCGGTGGCTTGTTCCTTCTGTTTAAGGCACCTATCCATCTTATCTATACCATTGAATCGATCATTATGTCTCTTACTTTTTCAACCCTCATAGGAATATGTTTTGGCTTTTCTCCAGCGCGGCAAGCTTCACGGCTTGACCCTGTTGTCGCTCTTTCACGCGATTAGACTTTATCAATTTGGGCATGTTTGTTCGTGATGCTTTCCACTTGGATGAAGCGTTTATGAAGCAAAACATGAATGGGAAAAGTTTAGCATTATTTGCTGCTCTATTTTAGAAAACGCTTTGTTCGTTAAGTGGAGCGTACCACTAGAGGTGAACGTTTCTTATAGCGCACCACATCATGTGAGATGTGGTAGGCATATAAGCCTTCTTGAGGCATTAAATGTTTTGAGAATGCATGATGAATATTTTTAAATCTTTCTTGTCAAGTCTTATGGAAGTAAATCCTATTAAGGAGAAGTTAAATGGAACCCGTTAGAATGAGATTGCTTGCAGACTGAATTTTGTTAAAAATCTTCGTCTTCTGAGATATGAAGAGGAGGACAAATGAAATATATTGCGCGACGATTCTTAAGATTTAATTTAAAAAGAGGCGGGGTAGTGAATAGTATATCTGCTAACAAACAAAAGAACAAAAAAGAAGGTTGATGCCAAAAACAGCTTAAACCTCCGTTCTTCCAAAAAAATGAACTGGTATCGAGATAGCTGAGCAGTTTAAGAGGTTTCGTTTAGTCTTTTTAAGATTTTCGGAAAAGAGGTTATGTGGATTTCTCACTTTTGGTTTTGCAGAGGGTGGTGCAAATTATAGGTGTTTAGGTTTATGCAAATAAATTATGATCTTGCTCAAGTTTTAAAATGTGACCTAAGACACTGTCATTTTCTGTTCCTTTATTTGAGTAACGTAGCTTCTTTAGAATATTTTGTTTAAGGCATCGCTTTTTTCTGCCTTATCTCATGATTTTGGAGCTGAAGGATAAACAAGCCATTTGAGTTTCTAGGGTAAGGATGCCGTCAGATACTCGGTAGGGGGCGCGATCTTAAGAAATAATATCGTGAAGATGCGGATTTGATTTCATGAGTTTGGTGAGGACGACAAAAAGTTTGAGAGGCGGATCGCTTCTTATTTTGAATGATGTATGAATGAAAAGGGTTTTCATTCATTGAAAAAGAATAAGCTCATATTCAGCAGGTGTGAGATGAAGTAAGAGAACATCGTAATACCAAGCTGCAGTTATGCTGCTAAAGAACATAATGGCGCTAGTGATGAGCAATGGTATGTCTAGTTGGTATGGTATTCTCCCTCCTGCTACAAGTCCGATACAGATAAAAAAGAATTCTAAAGCCACCCGCTATAAAGTATAAGAAGCGAATAATTAGTCTACGAAAGAACAAAAGATAAAGAAATATTTTAAAAATCAATATTTTGAATATCACGACTAATATTTTGCGTATTATAGTGAAATTATATGCATGATCGTTCGTAAAATGCGCTGTTTTGTGTGTGGAGTTTCTTCCTTGGTGTCTTGTGTGTTCGCAGGTGTCGTATCCATTTCCCCCCCTCTCATTCCTAAGCTAAATCCTAAAATTATTGCGCGCTTTATTTTTTATTCTTAACAAAAGGAAAAAAATATTTTCAAAATCATCACGCCTTACCGTTTATTTCCATAGGGATATAGACATCAATAAATACATCATATGATTTGAGGGATGCTCAAAAGGATCAAAAGATTCTCTCTTGTTGATTTAATTAAGCATAGAAGAAATATCTTAAAATCAAGCAATTTTAAGTTTTTTGGGTAGAACAATGAGCATTGACGAATTGGTTTAGATTCGATAGTTGAAGGTATTTTTCATTGGGGGGAAGCATGACGCTGCAATCGCTTTTACAGACATATCGTGATGAAGCGCGTACCGAACGAGATAAAGGTACATATTTTGAGCGTTTTGCTCTTGCTTATCTAACACATGATCCTCTTCAGTCTGGGTGTTATGAAAAGGTTCAAACTTTTAAAGATTGGGCTCATGAAAATGATTGGAATGGTCATGATACTGGTATTGATCTTGTGGCAAAGCTTCGTGATGGAGGGGGTTTTGCGGCAATCCAATGTAAATTTTATGATGCAGCCTATCGAATTAAAAAAGCAGATATTGATAGTTTTATTTCGGCATCAGGGAAAGCTCCATTCAAGCGGCGTGTTATTATAGATAGTACTGAAAGTGCTTGGAGTGATAACGCTGAAACAATGATACGGGGGCAGGATATTCCTGTTATACGGATTAATCTTTCCGATATACAACAAAGTCCGATCCGTTGGGAAACTTTTGCAGCCCAGGGCAAAGTTGTTTTGGAGGATAAAAAGAAGTTGCGTCCACATCAATTGGAAGCATTGCGTGATGTGCGTGCTGGGCTTGCTCAAGCAGATCGGGGGAAGCTTATTATGGCTTGTGGGACGGGTAAGACATTTACCAGTCTTAAAATTGCTGAGGATTTGGCGGGTGAAGGCAAGTTTGTTTTGTTTCTTGTTCCTTCCTTGGCACTGATGTCACAGACGGTCCGTGAATGGACAACGGATGCAGGAATCGGATTGAGATCCTTTGCTGTTTGTTCCGATACACAAGTGGGAAAGCGTCGTAAAAACAGTGATGATGTTGCTGAAATTGATGTGTTTGATCTTGCTTTTCCGGCGACAACCGATGCTGCTAAACTTGCAGAACAGGTGGGGAAGAGTATTGCAGATAAGATGACCGTAGTGTTTGCAACCTATCAATCTATTCAGGTGGTTGCGGAAGCTCAGAAAAACTATGGTTTGCCAACATTTGATCTTATCATTTGTGATGAAGCGCATCGTACAACAGGGGCAACGCTGGTGGGAGAGGATGAATCCAATTTTGTTAAGGTGCATTCTAATGATGTTATTCGTGCCAAGAAGCGCCTTTATATGACAGCGACACCACGTATTTTTGGTGATAACGCAAAAAGTCGCGCGAATGAAGTTAATGCCGTTCTTGCTTCGATGGATGATGAAAAGCTTTTTGGTAAAACACTTTTTTATCGGGGTTTTTCATGGGCAGTACAAAATGATCTTTTAACAGATTATAAGGTTATTGTCTTAGCAATGGACGAAAAATTGGTCAGTTCCGCTGTTCAGAAGCGCCTTAGTGATAGCGATTCTGAGCTTATTCTTGATGATGCAACAAAGATTATTGGCTGTTATAAGGCTTTGACAAAACAAAATATGAAGGCTGATGTTGGTACGGATTCATATCCTATGCATCGTGCTTTAGCATTTTGTAAAACTATTAAAAGTTCTGAACTTGTGCGTGATGAGTTTTCTACGGTTGTTAGAGAATATCTTGATTATACGAAAGAGGATACAGAAAATGAGCATTTTCTGAAGTGTGAAATTGAGCATGTTGATGGCACTTTTAATGCGAAGGATCGTGGTGCATTACTTGACTGGTTGAAAGCTGATAGTGGTGAGGATGTTTGTCGTATTTTGACCAATGCTCGGTGTTTGTCTGAGGGGGTGGATGTTCCGGCTCTTGATGCGATCATGTTTTTAAATCCACGCAAAAGCCAGATTGATGTTGTGCAAGCGGTTGGGCGGGTGATGCGTCGCTCTGAAGGCAAAAAGATGGGATATGTCATTTTGCCAATTGGCATTCCTCCTGATACTCCAGTGGAACAGGCTTTGAACAACAATGATAAATATCGGGTTATCTGGCAAATTTTAAATGCTTTGCGTGCGCATGATGATCGTTTTGATGCGACGATTAATAAGGCATCCCTCGGGCAAGATATCAGCAATGTGATTGAGATTATTGGTGTCACGCAGAGCACTGAGTTACAGGCTGTTACGGCTGTTGTAGACAATCTTCCACTACGCGCACAACCAGCACGATTGGGCATTGGTATAGCGGAGCGTGATGTCCTTTTTACAGATGGACAAGGGGAGCTTGCTTTCCCTGTGGATGAGATTTCGCGTGCCATCATGGCAAAGATTGTCAAGAAATGTGGGACACGTGATTATTGGGAGGATTGGGCGAGCAATATTGCGGAAATTGCTAAGAATCATATTGCACGATTAACAGGTATTCTGGCAAAGCCAGATACTAAGGCGCGTCAAGCCTTTGACAGGTTTGTGGCAGAACTGCGTGATGATTTAAATGATGCTGTTACAGAAGCTGATGCGATTGAGATGTTGGCACAGCATATTATCACGCGTCCTGTCTTTCAGGTGTTGTTTGAAGGCTATCAGTTCACACGTGAGAACCCTGTCTCGTGTGCTATGCAACGTATGCTTGATGTGCTTGATGAGGCAAATCTTGATAAGGAATCCAAAGATCTGGAAAAATTTTACGCAAGTGTAAAATTACGCGCCAGTGGCATTACGGATCCAAAAGCCAAGCAGAGATTAATTGTAGATCTTTACGATAAATTTTTCCGTTATGCTTTTCCACGTACGGTCGAAAAATTAGGGATTGTTTATACGCCCGTTGAGGTGGTGGATTTTATTCTGAACTCTGTCAATGATGTCTTGCAAAATGAATTTGGGCAAACGCTTGGCTCATCGGGTATTCACATTATTGATCCCTTTACTGGAACGGGGACTTTTATCACGCGGCTTTTACAATCGGGTTTGATAAAACCAGAGGAGATGAAACACAAATTTTGTCATGAAATCCATGCCAATGAGATCATGCTTTTAGCCTATTATATTGCAGCTATTAATATTGAGACAACCTATCATGGTCTGATGGGGGGAGGTTATGTTCCGTTTGAGGGAATTTGTTTAACCGATACATTCCAGCTTTATGAGCAAGAAAAAGACCTGATCAGTGATTTGTTGGTGGATAACAGCACTCGTCGCTCACGCCAGAAGGAACTGGATATTCGTGTTATTGTTGGCAATCCCCCTTATTCTTCTGGACAAAAAAATGAAAACGATAATGCGCAGAATATAAGCTATCCTAAATTGGATCGTCGCATCCGTGAAACTTATGCTGCTCAGTCCAAAGCGAGCAATGTTAATGGACTTTATGACAGTTATATTCGTGCCATTCGTTGGGCAAGTGATCGCATAAAAGACTGTGGTGTTATTGGTTTTGTGACAAATGCGGGTTTTATCAGTGGATATTCTATGAATGGCTTACGAAAAGAATTGAATGAAGAATTTTCAAGTATTTATGTTTTCAATTTACGGGGTGATATTCGTAAAAATATGATGAGTAAAGGACGTGCTCAAGAAGGGCAAAATATTTTTGGAAGTGGAAGTATGACAGGAATTGCTGTGACACTGTTTGTTAAAAATCCAAATGTTTCTGAGCCTTGTAAAATTTACTATCATGATATTGGGGATAATCTCACGACAAAAGAGAAACTCTCTGAACTTAAGCGATTAGACAGTGTTGACGGTATCAAGCGTGAACACGGTTGGCAGATGATTGCACCAGATGAGCATGGCGATTGGTTAGATCAACGTAATGGTGATTTTGAAAAATTTCTAGCCTTAGGTGATAAGAAGGGCAGTGATAAAAAGCTCTTTGAAAATTTTTCTCGTGGTATACAAACGGGTCGTGATGCTTGGGCATATAATTCAAGCCGTGAATCTTTAGCAAAAAATATGCGCAATATGATTGCTTTCTATAACAGTGAAGTAGAACGTTTTAATAATGCTTATGCGCATTCTGATCGCAAGATGCGTGCAAATGCTGTGAACGATTTTGTCAATACAGATGCTAAAAAGATTAGTTGGAGTAGTAGCCTTAAAGAAGAATTAATAAGGGGAAAGGCTTTTAAATTTAAAGATACGTATATTACTCAGAGCCTTTATCGTCCTTTTACACAACAGTGGCTTTATTATAATCGTGTTTTTAATGAGAGAGTATACCAAATGCCACGTATCTTTCCTTTAGAAAAGGCGGCTGAAAATAAGGTGATACAAGTTACGGGAGTTGGAGCAAGCAGTGGATTTTCTGTTCTGATGAGTAGGGGCTTGCCTAGCTTGGATGCAATGGAGAAAGGCCAATGTTTTCCACGGTATGTTTATGAAGATGCTGTGTCCTTGGGAGCTAAAAAAGGGAATCAGGTTCATTTGTTTGCAAATTTTGCAGAGGAAAGCAAAGAAACTGGTTTAGAGCGGCGTGATGCTCTTACGGATGAAGGGTTGGCTTATTTTAAGGCAGCTTATCCTGGTGAAATGATAACAAAGGATGATTTGTTTTATTATGTTTATGGGATTTTGCATTCTGAAGATTATCGTGCTCGTTATGCGCATAATTTATCTAAACAATTGCCGCGTATTCCAACGGTCAAAAGAGTAGAAGATTTTTGGGCTTTTGTTACAGCGGGGCGCAAGCTTGGTGATTTGCATATGAATTATGAAGAGGTTGAACCCTATCCCGTTACCTATAAACAGGGTGATCCAAGAACTTGGGTGATTTCTGATGAGAAGAGTTTCTATCGTGTTGAAGCGATGAAATTTGCTGGTAAGCGTGGTGCTATTGATAAGAGCACAGTGGTTTATAATGCGCATATCACGATACAGAATATTCCTCTTGAAGCTTATGAGTATGTGGTCAATGGCAGGTCTGCTCTTGAATGGGTGATGGAGCGGCAGGTTGTCAAAACGGATAAAGCGAATGGACTTGTTAATGATGCTAATCGCTATGCTGTTGAAACGGTGGGTAATCCAGCTTATCCATTGGAATTGTTTCAACGGGTTATTACGGTAAGTTTAGAAACGATGAAAATTGTGCGCAATCTTCCAAAATTGGAAGTGAGAGAAACTGAAAGGGTTAAATTATCCATCGTGCGGTAAAATAGTCTCGAGTCGTAACAAGCTGGCACTCTCATATACTTTGCTCGTTCGTGGGTTTTGCGATAAGCCCTCGACACTTGAGACAGTCCATAAGAGGCGTGCCTTTCTTGTACAGTTTTACGCTGCGCAGGCTCTCTTCCTTTGTGATGTGCAAGTCCTATGTGATGTGCAAGAAAATGGTTTTGATTGATTCAATAGAGAGCAGATTTGAAATGAGAGAATCTGATGATATTGAGAGCTCTCATTCAAGTTGAAGCGTAATAAATTTTCATTATAAATCAATATATTGTATGTGATAAAGCACCTTAGGCAGTGAGGTCGCTAAAATTATGACGCATGAGCTTTAGCGGCAGTGATGAATATTCTCAGGCAGGGTTTTCTTGTCGAGCTTTATGTGAGTAAACCATATAAATGGGGAAGCTGAGAGGAACTTGTCCAGAGAAAGTGGATTGTTTACAAATCGTTGCTGATAGGAATCATCGTCCTTTGAGATGTTGAGAGGAAATCACAATTCTCATGAAATCTGTCCTTTGAGGTGTTCTGATATTGAAGTGAGCAGGGAGAACGCGTTAGACAAGAAGCTGAGTTATTATTGTTTACAGATCAATAGAGTTTAAAAATTTTCGTTCTTTTTTGGGGAGGAAACCAGACAAAAAGTGATCTTAGAGAGCGAAATGATTTCAAAAAAGATTGCGATAAAAAATGTAGGGTATTTGTCGCGGTGTGCGTTTTGAGCTTATTCCTATCTGTGATCTAAAATGCTCTTATGAAGATGCTTTGTAGAATGAAGAAGTAGTTACTAATATATTGATTTATAATGATAGTTTAATGTTCTCTCTGTTAAATGAGAAATCTAAGTATTATAAATTTTCTTATTTTAAATCTATTAAAATTACTTCTTTGCATGTCATATGAGGTTGGTATGTGCGTGTTTAAGAAAGGCGTAAAGCATTTCTCTTACCAATCATCCCAAGTGGCGTAAGAGCTATCGTAATACTTGGGGGTGGCAAAATATAGGGTGGGGCGGTTTGCATTTTTTATGAAGGGTAAGGCAGTGGTGTAAATAGATTTTTATGACAAGTTTGATCTTATAGCTATCTGGGAAGATTTATTTACAAGAGCTGTCTTCTATATTGGGGATGGCATTAGATAGATCACGTGTTGTGAGATATGTTTGGGATGTAAGAGATGTTTTTTGGTTAATGTGCAAGACAGTGACACGTGTATCGGGGCGTTGTGCTTTGTATGGGGGGAAGTTCTGGCGGGCTTTTATGGCGGTAATTCGTGTGGAAAGGTATGGAGAGAAGGGTAAAGCAGTCAGAGGGTAGCAAGGTTTAAAGTCACAAGAATAAAGATCAGGGAGAAAGGTCAGAAGGCGGTTCTGATATAGACTTGCAGTGTTTTAATATATTGGAATATGAGAATACGGGCTTGCTTGATCTGTTGTATTGTGCTTTCAGCTTTGCTCTTCTTCACAGGATAAGCAATGAAATGGATATCAGGCATGAGATATTTAAGTTCACGCATCGAGCGCCATATGTGGTAATCATGGGTGACGATATAAAGGGTTTTATAGTGATGCTTTTCGATCCAAGCAGCGCTTTCTTCGGCGTTTCCTCTGGTGTTAATCGCTTGATGCCCAATGTCAATACAACAGGAGATAAGCTGTGGGTTAATATGCATGTTATGCATGAAACTCTTCAGGTTTGTTGAGGTATTTACGCCACTGATGAGGAGTCGTGAACCAAGCCCCTTTTGTAAGAGATGAAGTCCTGTCTCTATTCGGTGTTCTCCACCTGTAAGCACAATGATAGCATCGGCTTTGGGAAGAGGTGTTGGGGGGACAAGTCGTTCGGTTTTTTCAGAAAAAATAATAAAACCGCCCCAGAAAATTAAAACAATGATTGAAAGAGTAAGGGTTGTCGGTGGAAAATAGCGAAATAAAAAGCAGGGAGACCAACTATTATAGTGGGGACGTTTTGGAATAGAGCGGTCTAAATTTTTTTGCATCAATGAGTTGGGGCTGTTGTAAGTCATAAAATTAAAATAAACCGTTTTCACATTGATCGATTTTTTTCAGTTGCGCTAAAATAGTCATGCGGTTGGTAAGGGTGGTGAGAAAAGAAACAAAAATAATAAGCAGAGTGATTTTGCCATAAGGAATGGAACTTATGGAAATATGTCCTAATAAAGCCGTTATTTGGCTGGCTTCTGCTCTTCCTAGGTTATAATTCGTCCAGAGACAAAAGGCTGAAAACAGAAAGATGCTTGTGAGACCACCATATAAAGCACCACGCAGCGCAGTTTTAAAAAAATGCCAGTCAAATTGGCGAGCAATGAAAAGAGTTTCAGTACCAAGGAAATATAAGACATTGATAATATGTGTATTTTCTGCCAATGCATTGCGGGTGGCAAAAATGATGGTGAGGATAAGAGAGCCTAAAACCAATGCTAAAATTGAAAAACCAATGAAAACAGTGGTGTGTGCCATGGTCGCAAAACGATGAACCCAAACACGGTGATCATCAAATTGACCTCCTGGAATTTGGGTTTTAATGGCGTGATTAATGGCTGCAAAATTGATTTTTTCATTTCTCTTCAGGGTCACAATGATGAGGCGGGGAAGGGGTAGTTCATTGACATTGAAGCCTGTTCCAAGCCATGGCTCCAGTAACTTTTCAGTGGCTTTTTGGTCAACAATTTTTGCATCTTGTACACCAGAAAAGGTTTTAACCAATTGTACGGCATCACGGAGTGCTTTGTTGATATCAACATTGTCAATGGGGCGTATCTGTATTGTTGCTTCATAGCTAATCTGATTACTCCAATTTTCGGCGGCACGTTGGACCAAATCAACTCCGATTAAGGTGAGGCTTGAAAGAAATGTCATAATAGCAATCACGGCAACCAATGCTTTTCCAGAAATATTACCACTGGGAATAATCGCTGTTGTATTTTTTTTATTGCTGGTAAAAACGGAGAAAAATTTATTCATGAATCGTCATCCGTCCGTTATAGAGAAGCATACGCCGTGCTGCAACTTGTTCCATTAAGGCAATATCATGGGTGGCAATGATAACAGCCGTTCCAAAACGGTTTAATTCAATAAACAAACGCAGGAGGCGTTTTGCCAAGGGCGGATCGACATTTCCGGTGGGTTCATCGGCAAGTAGAATTTCAGGTTGATCAATGAGTGCGCGTGCAATGGCTACCCTTTGTTTTTCCCCACCGGAAAGAACTGGTGGTAAAACATGAATATGATCTCCAAGACCTACCCAACAGAGAAGATCTTCCACTTCACTGCGATAGGTTGCTTCTTCTTGTCCTTTAATGCGTAAAGGTAAGGAAACATTTTCATAAGTGGTCATGTGGTCGAGTAAACGAAAATCTTGAAAAACCACCCCGATACGTTGTCGCAGCGCAGGGAGCTCTTGTCGTTTGAGTAATGCTGTGTCTGTTCCAAAGAGATCAATATGACCGCGGGTGGGTTTGAGTGCTAAAAACATAAGACGCATCAGCGACGTTTTCCCTGCTCCAGAGGCACCTGTGAGAAATTGAAATGATCCAGGAGGAATATGAAAGCTAATATCACGAAGGACCTCAGGGCCCATTCCATAGCGTAGGCCGACATTTTCAAAATGAATCACTTTTTATTATTACTCCTGATTTTATATTGCATCATTTATTCTAATAACTCTTACTTTCATTGCTTTAGATTTTTGTTGTAAGCTTGTTTATTTTAGATTTCATGGTTTTCAATATTTTTTATACACCCTCGTTATAGATAAATATTTTTGCTCAAGAATATTATCACTTATACTTTCTTTTTTTAGCCTTATTTATGATTTTAGCAGGAATTTCAAAGGGATTCTAGCATAAACATCAGAACTATTTTTCCTTCTTACTCAGAGGCTTTTTTTGCATTGAGTGGACATTAGGTGATTTTAAAAAGCTATGTTGCTCTTTTTATCTTACTTTCTTATTCTTGTTCGTATCCCAATCCTGAGGTTTTTGCTTAAATTATTTCTTACCTCTCATGAAGAAAAGCGTTTGTTGTTAGAATGATTGAGCTTTTCATGAATTGTTTTGTTTTTTATTCTCCTCGGTGGTTTTCGTAATAATGCTGAGATAATTTTAGCAAAAAAAACAAAAACCACCGTATGTTATATTTCTTCGTGGGTTCTTTAATTTTGTCGGTTAGCAATCAGATCTTCAACAACTTGTGGTTCGGCAAGAGTTGAGATATCTCCGAGAGTATCAAAATCGTTTTCGGCGATTTTTCGTAAAATACGTCTCATAATTTTTCCTGATCGCGTTTTGGGAAGCTGTGGGGAAAATTGAATTTTATCCAATATGGCAATAGAACCTATTTCTTGTCTTACATGTTTAATAAGCTCTTTTTGTAACTCTTCACTTGGCGCTGTCCCTTCCATTAAGGTGATAAAACTATAAATTCCTTGTCCTTTAATGGGATGCGGGTAACCCACAATAGCTGCTTCTGATACAGCGGGATGAGAAACAAGGGCTGATTCAATTTCAGCAGTTCCTAACCTGTGTCCCGAGACATTGAGAATGTCATCAACCCGCCCTGTAATCCAGTAATAGCCGTCACTATCGCGCCTACAACCATCGCCTGTAAAATATCTTCCTTTATAGGAGGAAAAATAAGTTTGAATAAAGCGCTCATGATCTTTATAAAGCGTGCGCATTTGTCCTGGCCATGAATCACTGATACAAAGATTGCCTTCTGCTTCACCTTCTAAAATATTGCCTTGGGCATCAACAATTTGGGGTTGAACACCAAAAAAAGGACGTGTGGCTGATCCTGCTTTGAGGGGGGTTGCACCAGGTAAGGGCGTGATCATATGCCCTCCTGTTTCCGTTTGCCACCATGTATCGAGAATCGGACAACGGTCATTTCCAATTATATGATAAAACCATTCCCATGCTTCTGGGTTAATCGGTTCGCCTACCGTGCCTAAAAGACGCAACGACGTTCTGTCTGAGTGTTCAACAAACGAATTTCCTGCTCCCATTAAGGCGCGGATAGCTGTTGGTGCGGTATAGAGTGTATTGACTTGATGCTTGTCGACAATTTGCCAAAATCTTCCTTTGTCAGGAAAGGTTGGTGTGCCTTCAAACATTAAAGTGGTCGCACCATTGCATAAAGGTCCATAAACCAAGTAAGAATGACCGGTAATCCAACCAATATCAGCTGTACACCAGTAAACTTCATCGGGGTGGTAATCAAAAACGTATTGATGTGTCATCGCGGCAAAAACAAGATAGCCTGCTGTGGTATGCAAAACACCTTTGGGTTTGCCGGTTGAGCCTGAAGTATAAAGAATAAAAAGCGGATCTTCAGCGTTCATTGGTTCTGGTGGACAAGCTGTTT
Organism: Bartonella sp. AA83SXKL; assembly: GCF_042196965.1. Taxonomy (NCBI): domain Bacteria; kingdom Pseudomonadati; phylum Pseudomonadota; class Alphaproteobacteria; order Hyphomicrobiales; family Bartonellaceae; genus Bartonella; species Bartonella sp. AA83SXKL. The sequence continues at coordinate 118,083 of NZ_JBHIRG010000004.1, read as the reverse complement.
TGGCATGAGCTATCTCTTCGTGGTACCAAAAATCACGTCCCTCTATCCATTGAATGGGTCCACAAGTCCGCCGTATAACCATGACTTGGTCCACATGCACGTTTTGGCGCGCTGCTATCTCAATAGCATGGTCAACGTTGTCTTTTAAGTTAATCCGTTTGCCGCCACGCAAGCCGTGATCAGCGGTAATCATAAAGGTTGATTCACAGTCAACAAGGCGTCCTGCTATTGCTTCAGCAGAAAAGCCTGCAAAAATAACCGAATGAATGGCTCCAATGCGAGCACAAGCAAGCATAGCATAGGCTGCTTCGGGAATCATAGGAAGATAAATGGTTACTTTATCGCCTTTCTTAATGCCACGACTTTTCAAAAGATTAGCAAAACGACAAACATGTTCATAAAGCTCGTTATAGGTTATTTTTTTATCATGATAAGGATTATCTCCTTCCCAAATGAGCGCGATTTTGTCTCCATGGATTTTCAGGTGGCGATCAATGCAATTATAGGTAACATTTGTTATCCCATCTTCGTACCATTGAATGGAGACATCTCCGTTAAAAGAAGTGTTTTTTACTTTTGTAAAAGGTTTAAACCATTCAATGCGTTTACCGTGTTTTGCCCAGAAGCTTTCTGGATCATTGATGCTTTCTCGATACCATTGTTGATAAGTTTCTTCATCAAGTAAAGTATTTTTTTTGATCTCTTCTGATATTGGATAAATTTTTTCAGTCATGTTTCCCTCTTTTTATTGTTTGGAAAAATCTGCCGCTGTATTTTTGTATGGTTATATTTGTGGCAGAGTTTTCCCAAAAGCTTTTCATTGTGAGGTTAGACTAAATGACAAAGATTAGAATAGTCAATTTTTAAATCTGATGTGATGATATTAAAGAGGGTATTCTATGTTTTTAGGATACTCAAATATAGCAAAACCTATTGCGGTATAGAGCTCTTTATAAACACACTAAGACATTTAAAAAATGTCTATTATAAAATATTTCTCAAAAGTTGATATAAACCAATATCGTTAAATAAAAGACTAACAAGAAAGAATATTGAGCTTATTAATAATGATTTTTTTAGAGAATCTTTCCAACTATAATAAATAAACTTATAATAAAAAATATATATTAAACCAGAAAAAAACGTTGCTATAAGCGATTCAATAATTTTATGAGTAAAATCTGTCATTGTAAATCATAATCACTCATTAATAGCACCATCGCTACTTTATTCAGTGTACTTGGAACTCATCAAATAAAGATTAATATAAACTAAAATATCTACGCAAAAAATTAGAAATAAAGAACATAATAAATGACGATAATGCCATTATAATAGACAATCTCCAACCTACGCCATTGAATATTTTAAAAGAAATGGCAATTATAGGAGTAATTATAATTAACATGCAAAACATTCTTACAACTTCATAATGAATATCCATTATAACAAAATCCTAGTTATAGTAATGAGATTAATAAATACTTATGAAAAAATTTGTTCAGTATACTCGAAACTCATCCGATAAATAATTAATATAAACCGAAGTATCTACATAAACTATCAGAAATAATGAACAGAATTACTGTATATAATGTTGATTTTATAGATAGTTTCCAACTGTAGCCACCAATTTTTTTTAAACCAATAGTATATATAGGGATGAATACAATGAGAATGCAAAACAGTCTTATGATTTCATAAAGAATATTCATTATAACAAAATCCTGATTATAAGATGTGATTCACAATAGATATCTCCGAAAACTATTTTATCCACAGATGTAGATATTTAATTTTGGTATATTCTTTCGAATATATTTACAGAATTATTTATCTTCAGAGATATCTTTGTAGCTACTTTTTATAAATTAGAACCAACAATTCCAAGCTGACTGTCCAAAGCCATAAATAGCACCTCCAATGAGCCCCCCTCCCAAACCTACAGTTCCACCTGTAAGAGCACCTCCTAGTCCTCCAAACAGAGCTCCCCCTGCTGCTCCTGTTAGCCCTCCCTGAGCTCCTAGTGTAGAGGCGTGTGAAATCATGTTATTAGCAAAACCATTAAAGCTACATGCATTTCCATGAGTATGTTTTGATATTCCATGAAAAGGTCTTGAATTGTGCGAATGACCAAAAGAAGGCTTTGTCGCCATATGACCGAATGTGTTGAATGAACCAAACATATTAATTCTCCTTAATTATCTACATTAAAAGTAGTATCACAATGATACATTTCAAATGGCTATCACGTATTTTTAGAGAAATGTCAAAGATAAACTTTAAAAATAACAATAAAAATACTGTATAAATAATAACTATATTATGTATATAATGAAATATTATTATTTATAATATAACAATATTATTTGCAATATTTTAAAATATAAGAAAAATCACCATATTTTTCCTTAATTAAAGTTTAAATTTAGAAAAATTGCGTATATGAAAAAAATTGGTGTTTTTCTCTTTGTTTATGAGAACGATAAAGAAATATCGTTATTGAAATCGGTTTCATTGCCATTGTTTTGCCTGCATGTATTATGCGCATATGCTTGGGATTAGTTCTTTTATTTTTCAGGCGAATATTGACCGTATTTTATGCTTTGTAGAGCATAGAAAGCCTCTATGCTATCGTTGGACCTTATAGATTGCTATTCATGTTGTTTAGCGCGGTTCTTGGTGCTCTATTGAGCATTTAAGATGTTTATTTTGCTCAAGTGGCTTACATGAAAGAGTTTTGTTACTGTATTATGCAGCCATAAGCCTCTTTTTGCCTGCTTTACGCCATTTGCATGTGGGGAAATTGTTTACGCGTGTTAGAGAAGTTTAAGAGAATTCATGATTTTTAATGGAAATCATTGCGATAATCGTATTGAATATTCTTTTGCAATTATTTATTTCGCGATAGTTTTTTCATTCATGCGCAACGCCTCTCTTATCATTTTGCCTTTATATAAGGATTTATTTTTTACGTTGCTTTTGCTGGAGAGGCGGTCAGAGGGGAGGTGAAGTAGAACCAATGTGCGAGAATATGAGAGCCAAATTGCAATGCTATCTTAAATCTATTGTACGTGTTGTGGATGTGCCGGTGAGAATTTTGAGAAGACCAGCTTTTTTGCTTATTTTGCTAACAGGATGAAAGAGGGACTGAAATCTTTTTTGCTAGAATTGCTCTTTTATTGATATTGAAGGAAATATTTTTTCTCATTTCTGCTGTTTTTGGCTTGTTCGTAGAATCTTCAATGGGAATTTATATGAAGGGGGGAATGAATTTATATGAGGGGAAATTGCTTTACACAGGGCGTTTTCCAAATAAAGCAGAGCCAATGCGAAGGACGTTAGAGCCAAACTGTAGAGCGGTTTTGAAGTCACTGGACATACCCATGGAAAGCTTTGAAAGACCTGCTTGTTTTGCTAATTTTGCTAAGAGCGCGAAATAGGGTCCGGGGTTTTCATCGACAGGGGGGATGCCCATAAGACCGATGATATCAAGTCCATAGTTGTTTTTGCATTGGTTGACAAAAGATGTCGCTTCTTGCGGTGAGATACCACTTTTTTGCGGTTCTAAGCCAATGTTAACCTGAACATAGCAAGGAAGATGCCTTTTTTGTTTTTGCATTTCTTCGGATAAAATTTTGGCTATTTTTTCACGATCAACCGTTTGAATGACATCAAAAATTTTGATAGCTTCGGCGGCTTTATTTGATTGTAGGGGACCGATGAGATGAAGTTTAATATTTTCAAATTGTTGACGTAAAGCAGTCCATTTTTGTGCCGCTTCTTGTACGCGGTTTTCTGCAAACAAAGATTGTCCTGCTTGCAAAAGGGGTCGTATATCAGCGGCAGAAACAGTTTTTGAAACAGCGATAAGTTCAATTTCTTCTACAGGGCGTTGTAACTCTTGGCATATTGCTGCAATGTCTTTTTGAAGGTTTTGCCATGCTTCAATGGAAGGGGTATCGAGGGGCGTTTGTGTATTCATGTTTTTGTGCTTTACCGTTTTTGTTCAAGAGTTGGTCGTTTTTTTAAAAGTTTTATAAAATACTTAGGGAAATATTTCACGAAAATGTTGACGATGAGGTTAATCCATGGTCAAGCATAATAAAACAAGTTTTTGGTTCTGTTTTATTAAAAGAGTATAATGGGAATGACGATTGAACATTATAATATAGGCGAACGCTATAATCCACGTGCGAGAGAAAAAAAATGGCAAGAAATTTGGGATGAAAAGAAAATTTTTCAGACTCTTCAAGAAGATGCTCGTGAAAAATATTATGTTTTAGAAATGTTTCCTTATCCTTCTGGCCGTATTCACATGGGGCATGTGCGCAATTATGCCATGGGGGATGTGGTGGCACGCTATAAAAGGGCAAAGGGTTTTAATGTGCTTCATCCTATGGGCTGGGATGCTTTTGGTATGCCGGCTGAAAATGCTGCTCTGCAAAGTAAAGTGCATCCTAAAACTTGGACCTATCAAAATATTGCGGTCATGCGCGGGCAATTAAAACAATTAGGACTCTCATTAGATTGGGCGCGTGAATTTGCAACTTGTGATGTGGAATATTACCACCGCCAACAAATGTTGTTCCTTGATTTCTATCAAAAGGGGTTGGTAGCACGTAAAGTGGCTAAGGTGAATTGGGATCCTGTTGACCACACCGTTTTGGCCAATGAACAGGTTGTTGATGGGCGGGGATGGCGTTCTGGTGCGTTGGTGGAACAGCGTGAATTGACGCAGTGGTTTTTCAAAATTAGTGACTTTAGTGAAGAGCTCTTGGCTGGGCTTGAAGAGCTGGAGCAGTGGCCTGAAAAAGTTCGCACCATGCAAAAAAATTGGATTGGAAAATCGCAAGGTTTACTGATTCGTTGGGCTTTAAAGGCAACAAGTGGTGTTGATGATGTTTGTGAGACATTTGATGAGGTTGTTTGTTATTCAACACGTCCTGATACACTTTTTGGCGCTTCTTTTTTAGCTCTGTCTGTTGACCATCCCATTGCACAAGCTTTGGCAAAGAAAGATAAAGCGTTGAGTGCTTTTATCGAAAACTGTCGGTGTGGTGGAACGACAACGGCAGCACTTGAAACAGCTGAAAAACAAGGATTTCTCACGCCCCTTTTGGCAGTTCATCCTTTTGATTCAACAGTACATATTCCCGTTTATATCGCGAATTTTGTGCTTATGGATTATGGAACAGGGGTTGTTTTTGGTTGTCCGGCTCATGATCAGAGAGATTTCGATTTTGCGCGCAAATATGATCTTCCAATAAAACCAGTGGTTTTGCCAAAAGGAGAGCAAGCAGAAGATTTTGTTATTACTGAAACACCTTATACGGGTGATGGGGTGATGATCAACTCCAGCTTTTTGGATGGTTTAACACCCCAACAAGCTTTTGAAGAAGCTGCTAAAAAGCTTGAAAAACAAATGCTCAATGGGCAACCGCAAGGGAAGAAAACAGTGCAATTTCGTTTGCGTGATTGGGGGATTTCACGTCAACGTTATTGGGGGTGCCCCATTCCGATGATCCATTGTACAACTTGTGGGGTTGTCCCTGTTCCACGTGCTAATTTACCGGTTGTGTTGCCTGATGATGTTACTTTTGATCAACCAGGAAATCCTCTTGCACGGCATGAAACATGGCAAAATGTTACTTGTCCTTCCTGTGGTCAACCGGCCAAACGCGAAACCGATACCATGGACACATTTGTTGACTCTTCTTGGTATTATGCACGCTTTACGGCTCCTTTTGCGCAGGAACCTGTTGATAAACAAGCAACAGCTGAATGGTTGCCTGTGCAACAATATATTGGTGGAATTGAGCACGCGATTTTGCATCTTCTTTATGCGCGCTTTTTTATGCGTGCTATGAAATTGGTCGGTCATGTGACGGTAGATGAGCCTTTTAAGGGGCTTTTTACCCAAGGGATGGTGGTGCATGAAACCTATCGAGATGATCAAGGGTGGGTTTCTCCAGCGGATATTTCCATTGTTGAAAAAGATGGAAAGCGGTGTGCTTATAAATTAACCGATCAAAGTGAAGTGACAATTGGTTCGATTGAGAAAATGTCAAAATCAAAAAAGAATGTCGTTGATCCTGATGATATTATCGCATCCTATGGCGCTGATACTGTGCGCTGGTTTGTGTTGTCAGATTCTCCCCCCGAGCGGGATGTCATTTGGACAGAATCTGGTGTTGAAGGTGCACATCGCTTTGTACAGCGTGTTTGGCGCCATGTAGCTGTGAGTGCTTCTATTTTAAAGGATGTGGCGCCTTGTGCAGGGCATCAGGGAGCAGCTTTGGAACTCTCAAAGGTTGCACATCGCACGCTTTGCGCTGTAGAAGATGATTTGGAAAAATTCGCTTTTAATCGGGCTATTGCACGCCTTTATGAATTCTTGAATATTATGGCGCCGTTGTTAAATAGGATAGAAAGTGTTGACGATGAAATGAAAGCTTCTTTACGTCAAGCCATGGATTTTTTTCTTGCTATGATTGCACCAATGATGCCCCATTTAGCAGAAGAATGTCATGCTGCTTTAGGGGGGGAAAAATTAATATCTGCGCTTGCTTGGCCTGTTTATGATCGTGCGTTAACCGTTGCGGAATGCTATACTTTGCCGGTACAAATTAATGGTAAAAAACGTGGTGAGGTAACTATTGCAGCAACTGCTGATGAGGTGATGATTAAAGAAGCGGTTTTGGCTTTAGATTTTGTAAAGGCACAGCTGGTTGAAAAGCCTGTGAAAAAAATCATTATTGTTCCACAAAGGATTGTGAATGTCGTTCTTTAAAAGTTTTCTGCTTGTTGTTTTAGCTTGTGTCTTTACACTGTTGTGTGGATGCAAAGTTGAACCGCTTTACCGTCAAGAGTTGCAGAGTGCAATGACAATGAATTCTGCTTCTGGGCACTCTTCTGAACAATTTTCTTTGGGGTTAGCGCAAAAGCTTGCTTCTATTGTTGTGGAAGAACCTTCGGATCGTTTTGGTCAAATGGTGCGCAATCATCTGCTGTTTCTTTTGTATGGAAATGGTGGTAAACCTTCTCTACCTGCTTATCGATTGGCATTGCAGATATCCGTCTTTACAAGAGAATCGATGCAGATAGAGGTTGATTTCGAGAAAAAGAGAAAGGGACGACCTTCTGTTGGAACTGTTATGAGCAGAGCTTCTTATACTTTGCAGGATATGAAAAATACTCTTGTTGCAAAAGGAACAGCAATGATGAATGCATCTTTTGAGCGACTTCGTCAAGAATATGCAACGCTGCAAGCAGAAGAAGATGCAAAAAAACGTGTTGCGGAAGAGTTGGCTGAACAGATCTTTTTGTTACTTTCAAAAGATCTTTCCAATAAAAATTCTAGATATTAAGCAATATTTTGTCCTGTTTTTTTCCAGTCGTCGAGGAATATTTGCAACCCTTTGTCGGTGAGAGGGTGTTTGACCAGTGCTTTTAAGATTGTTGGTGGAACTGTTGCAACGTCAGCACCTCTGAGTGCTGCTTCTTTGACATGATTAACGGTGCGGATTGAAGCGGCCAAGATTTGTGTTTCAAAGTTATAGTTATCATAAATTGTGCGAATTTCATGAAGCAGTTCACTTCCATCATTTCCACAATCATCCAGTCTACCAATAAAAGGCGAAACAAATGTCGCACCTGCTTTGGCGGCTAATAAGGCTTGATTGGCAGAAAAACAAAGTGTGAGATTTGTTTTTAGTCCTTCTTTTGTGAGGGCTTTACAGGCTTTTAATCCATCGAGTGTTAAAGGAAGCTTGATACAAATATTGTCGGCAACCTTTGCTAAAACAGCTGCTTCTTTCATGATGCTTTCAAATTCCGTTGCTGCAACTTCAGCAGAAACAGGTCCGCTAACGAGAGCACAAATTTCTTTTGTAACATCAAGAATATTGCGTCCTGATTTTAGGATAAGAGAGGGATTGGTGGTAACACCATCAACAAGGCTTAAATTCTGTAACTCTTGAATTTCTTCGATATTGGCGCTATCCACAAAAAACTTCATATCTAACCTCTTCTTTTTAGCTTTTATCTTATTTTTTGTTATGCGCTATTGTTGACTGTAAAAGCAAGAGAAAGAATTAATATCTGTGTAAAGAACAAGAATGCTATGGTGTTAATCATGTACCCGTTTTCGGTAAAGAAATATGATTTATCGTTTCCACACCCATTTCATAGTGTTACTCGTGATAAGGCATAGAATTCATTGCGTATCAACATTTTTGCGTATTGGCATCTTTGCGTAGCGGTGTTTTTATATTTATGGAAATAAGCTAGCATTATCAAACACTTTGCTCATTTCCTATTTGCGATTGCTCTTGATATTTGAGAGAGCATCATAAGATACCTCCCTTTTTCAGGGGGGGACATTTAACCTCATTTTTGATAGAAGCGAATGGATTTATTTTATCGTAAAACACCATTGAAGAAGGCATGTAAATTTTACACATGAAGTGTTTTTTTATGGTCAATACATTGATTTATTCTGTGTTACCCATTCTTCAACAATACGCTTTTGTGCTACTTGTATTGTTGCTTGATTCTCAATCAAGCTGAAAGATGTACGCATGTGTTTCCACGTTTTGGCACAAAGCCAAGGTGAATATTGTAACGGTTCCATTTGCGATATTATTCTCCCTGTAATTAAAATCATGGGAGACTCTCTCATTAATAAGGATTTACAAATGTTCCTCGATGGGGTTGAAATGAGAAAAATTCATCGTATTGAGGGTTTTATTACAATAGGTAAAATGATGATTATATCTTTATAAATCAGTTTGTTGAAGATAAATTGAGATATGAGGCGGTAAAAAAATAAACGTGTGTGTTGGGAAGAAGTTACACTATGGGATAGCTTTGTTGAAGAGCGCACTTACAATATCATGTTGAATGCTTATAGTGATGAGCTTTATTTGCACAGAAGAATGGCGCTGTTTTTTTTTGCTATAGAGTTTTTTATTATAGACGATGAGATTGGTTTTTTTATTGGCACTTTGGTGATGAAATGAGTATTAAAAAGAATTTTTGTGAGAAAAATGTTGTGATAGGGGGGAGAGATTGAATCCTGCAATGAATTTTATAAGAGTGTTTAAAGATAAGGTGTAGACCTGTTGGTGCTCAAGAGGTCGTAGATTGGTTTAAAAGATGCATTCAAACGTGATAGAGGAAGAGATTGTATCTGTATTGGTTCCTCTTCCTGTTGCTCACGCTTATAGTTATAAAGTTCCCTCTTCTATGGAGGTGAACGTTGGTTCCTTTGTTCGTGTTCCGGTGATGGGGCGTGAGCTTTGCGGTTTTGTTGTGGATGTTGGAGAGAAGACAGCAGATGGGCAAAGGTCTGGTTTGGTGGCGCGTGAAAAATTACGCTCTCTGCTTCATGTTTTTGATTGCCCCCCATTAAAGGCAGAAATGATCACATTTTTGCGTTTTGTTAGTCGCTATACAATGGCGCCTTTTGGTCTTGTTGCACGATTGGTTTTGTCTGTACCGGCTGCTTTAGAGCCGGAAGCGCAGATGCTGGGTTTGCGATATTGTGGTGGAAATGTAGAACGTCTCACACCAGCGCGGTCACGGGTTTTGGAATTGGTGCGCAGTGAGAAGATATGGACACGTTCTGGTCTGGCACATGCGGCTGGAACTTCGGTTTCTGTTGTTGAAGGTTTAAAAGCGCTAGGAATTTTTGAAGATGTTAAGGTTCCTGCTCCTGATCTTGTGGGCATGCCTGATCCTGATTTTTGTTCCCCTCAGTTGCAGGGAGCGCAAAATGAAGCAGCAACAATGTTGCGGGAAGGTGTTTTATCTTCTCAGTTTCAAGTTTTTTTGCTTGATGGTGTTACGGGATCAGGAAAGACAGAGGTTTATTTTGAAGCGGTCGCTCAAGCCTTCAAAGGGGGCAAGCAGGTTTTAATTTTATTGCCGGAAATTGCTTTAACACAGCAGTTTTTAGATCGTTTTTATGCACGCTTTGGAGCTGCGGCAGCGGAATGGCATTCTGATTTGACGCCACGTCGTAGAGAGCGCGTTTGGCGGCAAGTTGCAGAAGGGCGGGTGCGTGTCGTTGCGGGGGCTCGTTCAGCGCTTTTTCTTCCCTTTCATGAGCTTGGCTTGATTGTTGTCGATGAAGAACATGATAGCGCTTATAAACAAGAAGAGCGCATTTTTTACCATGCGCGTGATATGGCTGTTGCACGGGGCTCTTTTGAGCGTTTTCCTGTTATCTTATCTTCAGCAACACCGTCGATTGAAAGCCAAGCCAATGTTTTAAGAGGGCGTTATCAAAAGGTACATTTACCTTCCCGTTTTAAAGAAGTAGCACTTCCACAGTTGCGGGTGGTTGATATGCGCCAAGGAGGGGTGCAAAAGGGGCGCTTTATTTCCTTTGCTCTTGAAAGGGCTTTAAAACAAACGCTTGATAAGGGCGAACAAGCTCTTCTTTTTCTTAATCGTCGTGGTTATGCACCTTTAACTTTATGCCGAATTTGCGGACATCGTTTTCATTGTACTGATTGTTCAAGTTGGTTGGTAGAACATCGTGCGCAAGGGCAACTGAAATGTCATCATTGTGGATATCATGAACCACTTCCTCAAGCCTGTCCTGAATGCGGGACATTAGATCATCTCGTAGCTTGTGGACCGGGTGTGGAAAGAATTGCAGAAGAAACACAAATGCTTTTTCCTCAAGCGCGATCATTGATCCTTTCAACGGATCTCAAAGGAGGGATTGGGCAGTTGCGAAGCGAATTACAAGCCATTGCCAATGGCGATGTGGACATTATTATTGGAACACAGTTGGTCGCTAAAGGACATCATTTTCCCAAGCTCTCTCTGGTTGGTGTTATTGATGCTGATCTTGGTCTTGCCAATGGCGATTTACGCGCAAGTGAACGTACCTATCAGCTGCTTTCTCAAGTTACCGGAAGAGCAGGGCGTGTGGGATTGAAAAGTTTAGGATTATTGCAAACTTATCAACCAGATCATCCGGTCATCAAAGCCTTACTTGCATGCCAGCCAGAAGATTTTTACACACGTGAGATTGCAGCACGTCAGCATTATCATTTGCCCCCCTATGGGCGGCTTGCCTCTTTGATTGTTTCTGCACAACAGCGCCAAGCAGCAGAACATTATGCGCGCGCATTGCGTCAGGCAGCGCCACGGGAAAAAAATATCTCGGTTATGGGACCAGCAGAAGCGCCTTTGGCTTTGGTTCGGGGGCGTTATCGTTTTCGGCTTTTGTTGCAGGGACAGCGTTCTTTTGATATACAAGGGTTTATACATGCAATGCTTAGCGGTACACCCAAAATGCCCAGTTCCGTTCGGGTTCAAATTGATATTGATCCGCAAAGTTTTTTCTAAAACCAGTATCGCATAAAGTAAAGATCTCTTTGCTTAAGGTGCTTTACTTGAACTCTTAGTATTATTCAGAATAAGCATCCAGGCAGCAAAATATGATATATGTACATTGCATTAAGTAGAGCCACGGGAAAAAATATCTTTGTGATAGAACCAGCAGAAGCGCCTCTCTTCTTCGAGGGCTCTATCATTTCGGCTTTTACTCCTTTTTTGTGTTAGGGACAGTATTCTTTTGATAGGCGGATTCTTTTTATAAGGGCTGAAAATGCTTAGCTGTACACCAAAAGTATCCAATTCTATTCGGGTTCAAATTAATATTGATCTATACTTCTTCTAAAATCAGTGCAATATAGTGCCATATAAAGTGAAGCTACGCGGGCTTAATGAAGGGCGTGATTTTGATAAAAAAATTTGAAAAGAGAGAATTTGTCGATATTTGAAGCTTATCCGGTATGAAAAATGATATATTATCATTATAAATCAATGTTTTGTATATTTAAAGAGTGTGCTTACAAGAAAATATTACTTGGTGAAATTTTTTAAAAGGAGTGGGTATTTGAAGAAAAAAGATCAATGTTTTCTTTAATTTTTAGGAGGATATTCATTGTTTTTTTCTTTCTTATCAGTTTGAAATAATAGACTTTTTCAATCGCAGCTGCATCTCATTAAAGGTCTTGTGGTGATAAAGGGAGTGTTTTTTAGAGAAGAAGTGTTTTATTATGGTGGCAAGGGCATTTGAAGAAAAATCAAAGAGAGTGAAAAAATCGCTCAGAGAATGTCAAAAAGAGGCATAAAAAAACTGTGATGCCATCCTGTATATCTAAAAAAAATGCTTTTCAAAAATATTTTGAATATTTTATTAAAATTTTTAAAAAGCAGCGATTTGTGGTGTTGCGAGTCGGCTATGTCTATGCTAGAAACCAAGTGATTTTTGTTCTAGGTTTTAAGAAAAAGATTCTTAAGATTGAGAATGTCTGTTTCATTTCATCTGATAACTATCAGAGAGTCGCTCAAGGGAAAGAGGCGGTATTTCGTGTCGGATTCATTTTCTCTCATACCGCTGCCGTTGGTAGATCAACGCTATGCGCAAGCGCTTTTTGATTGCGTTCAAGAAGCTGGAAACGTTGAAAAGGTTGAAAAGGCAGTAGAGGATCTTTTGCTTGTTTTGGAGCATAAGGATTTAAAACGCTTTGTGCTTAGTCCATCCTTTTCAGTTAAAGAGCAAATTAAGGTGATGCAATCTGTTTGTGCAAACATCAAATTTGCTGATAAAAACGCAGGGCAGGTCATTGGTAATTTTTTACGCGTTATTGCAACAAACCGTAGGCTTAGTGCCGTATTTGGTATTTTACGTGCTTTCCAGCATTGTGTTGCACGCGCTCGTAGGCAGGTTACTGCGCAAATTGTTTCTGCGCGCCCCTTAAGTTCTCAACAAAGACAAGAGTTGTGTGAGGCTTTGGAAGGTGTTGTTGGAGGAAAAGTCTTGCTGCACATCATTGTGGATCCAACAATTCTTGGTGGATTAATCGTTCGTGTGGGGTCGTCTCAAATTGATACGTCTCTTCTCACAAAATTGTCTTCACTTAAGCTTGCATTGAAAAAAGAGGTCAGCTGATGGATATTAGACCATCTGAAATTTCAAAAATTCTAAAAGAGCAAATCAAAAACTTTGACCAAAAGGCTGAGGTTTCAGAAATTGGTTGGGTTCTCTCTGTAGGGGATGGTATTGCTCGCGTTTATGGTTTGGATAATGTCCAAGCAGGGGAAATGGTCGCTTTTCCAAACGGTGTGCGTGGTATGGCACTCAATTTGGAAGTTGATAATGTTGGTGTGGTCATTTTTGGCTCAGATCGTGATATTCGTGAAGGTGATTGTGTAAAGCGGTTAGGCGCTATCGTCGATGTTCCTGTGGGCCCCGCTTTGCTGGGACGTGTGGTTGATGCGTTGGGAAACCCTATAGATGGGAAGGGTCCCATTAAAGCAACGGAGCGTCGTCGTGTTGATGTTAAGGCGCCAGGGATTATTCCGCGTCAGTCAGTGCATGAACCGATGTCGACCGGATTGAAAGCGATTGACGCACTTATTCCTATTGGACGGGGGCAGCGTGAATTGGTGATTGGTGATCGCCAAACAGGAAAAACAGCAATTTTGCTCGATACATTTTTAAATCAAAAACCTTTTCATGAAAAAGGGGCTGGACGAGAGCAAGACAAAGTTTATTGTATTTATGTGGCTATCGGTCAAAAACGTTCGACGGTGGCACAATTCGTTAAAGTTTTAGAAGAACGTGGAGCGCTGGAATATTCTATTATTGTTGCAGCGACTGCTTCTGATCCAGCACCACTGCAATTTATTGCACCTCTTGCTGGGTGTGCTATGGGTGAGTATTTCCGTGATAATGGGCAACATGCTTTGATTGGTTATGATGACTTGTCAAAACAGGCGGTGGCGTATCGTCAAATGTCTCTTTTATTGCGTCGTCCTCCAGGTCGTGAAGCTTATCCGGGAGATGTTTTCTATCTTCATTCGCGTCTTTTAGAGCGGGCTGCGAAGTTGAATGCGGAAAATGGATCTGGGTCATTGACAGCTTTGCCGGTTATTGAAACGCAAGCAAATGATGTTTCTGCCTATATTCCTACAAATGTGATTTCGATTACTGATGGGCAAATTTTTCTAGAGACTAATTTATTTTATCAAGGAATTCGTCCTGCTGTAAATGTTGGTCTTTCTGTGTCGCGTGTTGGTTCTGCCGCACAAATTAAAGCGATGAAGCAAGTTGCTGGCTCGATTAAAGGTGAATTGGCGCAATATCGTGAAATGGCAGCTTTTGCGCAGTTTGGCTCTGATTTGGATGCGTCAACCCAGCGTCTGTTAAATCGGGGTGCGCGCTTGACAGAGCTGTTGAAGCAGCCGCAATTTTCTCCACTCAAAACAGAAGAACAGGTGGTGGTTATTTTCGCGGGTGTGAATGGCTATCTTGATGCTTTGGCGGTTTCTGATGTTGCGCGGTTTGAGCAGGGACTTTTGGTGCTTTTGCGTAGTGATTATCAAGATCTCTTAAAGGCAATTGCTGAGCAAAAGCAAATAACAGATGAGCTGAAAGATAAGTTGATAACTGTTCTTAATACTTATGCGAAAAATTTCTCGTGATGAATTGATGGAATGCTTGAATGGCTTCACTAAAAGATCTTAGAGACCGTATCGCTTCGGTTAAAGCAACACAAAAGATTACCAAAGCTATGCAAATGGTTGCAGCGGCGAGGTTGCATCGTGCTCAAGAGGCAGCGCAGTTTGCACGCCCTTATGCGAAGAGAATGGCTGATATTTTGACCAGTGTTGCTGCTGATGTAGATGGTGTTGATGCGCCTACTCTTATGCGTGGTACGGGGCGCGATGATGTGCATCTTTTGGTGGTGTGTACTGCTGAGCGCGGTTTGTGTGGTGCTTTTAACGTGCAAATTGCTCGTCGTGCACGTGAACAGATTAAGGCATTGTTGGCGGCTGATAAAATAGTAAAAATTATCACTGTGGGTAAAAAAGGCGCGGATATTTTATCGCGTGATTACAAAGGCTTGATAATTGATCATATCGATTTGCATGCTGTAAAGCGAATTGGTTTTGCAGAGGCAGTGATGATTAGTCAACGGATTGTTGATTTATTCAATGAAGGTGCTTTTGATGTTTGTACGCTGTTTTATTCTGAATTTGTTTCCGTAATTAATCAGCGTCCAACAGTTTTGGATTTGATTCCAATGGTTGCTCCAAAAGCAGCTGTTGGGGCAATAGATATTGTGGAGCAAACCGATCATAACAAAGGTTCACAATCGATTGTTTATGAATATGAACCTGATGCTGCGTCTCTTTTAGAGGCTCTTGTACCACGTAATCTTTCGGTGCAAATCTTTCGGGCTTTGCTAGAAAATGTTGCTGGTGAAATGGGCGCCAAGATGACAGCTATGGATAATGCATCGCGCAATGCGGGTGAAATGATTAGTAAATTGACGGTGGCTTATAATCGTCAACGTCAAGCACAGATTACGACAGAATTGATCGAAATTATTGCGGGCGCTGAAGCGCTTTAAATGGAGAAGGTAAGGATTGATGGTAAAAGCAGTAACCTCAAGCAAAGGAACAGAAAAAGGTGAAAAAAAGAAACCAGCTGCTCGTTCCGGCGTGAAAAAAGCCGCTTCGAAATCTCAAGTGGATGTAAAGGCTTCCTCTGTACCTGCGCGTGATGCAGCTAAAGATACACCTGTAAAAAAAGATACATCCGCAAAAAAAGAAGAGCATGCAAAAGGCGCTGTTGGTGAAATCAAGCAGATTATTGGTGCTGTCGTTGATGTGCAATTTGAAGGTGAATTGCCAAATATTCTCAACGCTTTGGAAACAGAGAATTTAGGCAATCGCTTGGTATTAGAAGTTGCGCAGCATTTGGGTGAAAATACCGTGCGTACGATTGCTATGGATACGACTGATGGTTTGATGCGGGGCCAAAAGGTTGTGGATACAGGCACACAAATTAGCGTTCCTGTAGGAGAAGCAACGTTGGGACGTATTATGAATGTGATTGGGGAACCGGTGGATAATGTGGGACCAATCGCTTCAACCAAAACACGTTCTATTCACCAAGAGGCACCTGAATATGTTGAGCAATCGACTGTTTCAGAAATTCTCGTAACCGGTATTAAAGTCGTAGATTTGTTAGCCCCTTATTCTAAAGGGGGTAAAATTGGCTTGTTTGGTGGTGCTGGTGTTGGAAAAACCGTTCTCATTATGGAGCTTATAAACAATATTGCAAAGGCACATGGTGGCTATTCTGTATTTGCTGGTGTGGGAGAACGTACACGTGAAGGAAATGATCTTTATTATGAAATGATCGAAAGCCGCGTGAATGTGAATCCAAAAGAGAATAATGGTTCAACGGAAGGGTCAAAGTGTGCCCTTGTTTACGGGCAAATGAATGAACCACCAGGAGCGCGTGCGCGTGTGGCTCTTTCAGGATTGACAATTGCGGAAAGTTTCCGTGATGAAGGACAAGATGTTCTCTTCTTTGTGGATAATATTTTCCGTTTTACGCAAGCAGGAGCTGAGGTATCTGCTCTTTTAGGGCGTATTCCTTCTGCTGTTGGGTATCAGCCTACCTTGGCAACGGATATGGGGGCGTTGCAAGAACGTATTACCAGTACAAAAACAGGCTCTATTACTTCCGTTCAGGCAATTTATGTTCCGGCAGATGACTTGACGGATCCGGCGCCGGCAGCGTCTTTTGCTCATTTGGATGCAACAACTGTTCTTTCGCGCTCTATTGCGGAAAAGGGGATTTATCCAGCGGTTGATCCGCTTGACTCTTTCTCGCGTATGTTGGATCCATTGATTGTGGGGGAAGAGCATTACACTGTTGCTTGTCAAGTGCAAACCATTTTACAACGTTATAGAGCGCTTCAGGATATTATTGCTATTCTTGGAATGGATGAACTTTCTGAAGATGACAAATTGCTGGTGGGGCGGGCGCGTAAAATTGAACGTTTCCTTTCGCAACCTTTCCATGTTGCGGAAGCCTTTACTGGTTCGCCGGGGAAACTCGTTCCTTTGGAAGATACAATCAAAGGCTTTAAGGGGCTTTGTGCTGGCGATTACGATGATTTGCCAGAAGCTGCTTTTTATATGGTTGGTTCGATTGATGAAGCACTTGAAAAAGGAAAGCGTCTCATGGCAGAGGCTTCTTAGTAAGAAGCTTCTTATTCAAGAGAAAACTGTCATGGGTATTTTTCGTTAAAAAGGACGAGTCGTTGGAGAAAACGGAGAGTCCTTATATCGGGTATTGTGGAGACTTTTGTGGAAAACAATAGAGAAGAGCATTTTTTATTTGAGCTTGTATCGCCTGAAAAAATTGTGTTTTCAGAGCAGGTAGTGTCTGTTGTTCTTCCTTCAGCCTCAGGTTATTTGACAGTTATGGCGCATCATGCGCCATTGGTGGCAAGTATTGTGTTGGGCAGTGTTCGTGTTCGCACCTCTTTGGGTGAAAAATTATTTGTTGTATGCGGGGGCGTTGCAAATATTACCTTTTCAGGTTGCTCTTTATTGGTAGAGCACGTTGTGGCTGTAGAGAATCTTTCTTTTGATGTATTAGAACAGCAGATTTTGCAGATTCAAGCGACGTTAGAAGGAGGGACAAGTGATGAGGACAATCATAAAATAGAGGCTTTTTTTCAGCAGTTGTCAGCTGATGGTGCTGTGTTGATAGAAGCGTAGCAGAGTATACAGGAAAAGATGACATGAGCGGAAAAAAGAGTACGGTTGTGTCTGCTAAAAGGAGTGCAAAACCTTTTCCTCATCCTGGTCGTGTCTTTGCGGGACCTTTGCCAAAGTGCTTTGTTTATATTTTTGCTTCTCTTATTTTGCAATGGGCTTATGGTTTAGGGGCTAATATTGTTCAGTCTAACATTGTCCATCTTACGGGTGATTTTCATGCAACTTTGGCCGAGACGACATGGCTGGTAGCGGCTTATATGGCGCCAAATGTGAGTGTAGCGATTATGTTGATCAAAATCCGCTATCAATTTGGGCTGCGCGCTTTTGCTGAACTGTCAATCCTTGGCTTTGTTTTGGTTTGTGTGTTGCAGCTCTTTGTTACGGATTTGCGTTCTGCGCTAATTATTCGCTTTTTTGCTGGGATTGCTGCTGCGCCTTTGGCTTCGCTTGCGCTGCTTTATATGATGGAGGCTTTTGCTCCAGCAAAGAAGTTTACTGTTGCTCTGAGTTTGAATTATATGAATGCAGCTTTAGCAGCACCTTTATCACGTTTGATTTCTCCTGATTTGCTGGAAAATGGTGGTTTTTCCAGCCTTTCCGCTCTGGAAATGGGGTTGGTTCTTATCAGCTTGGTCTGTATCTATACTTTACCTCTTACTCCTGTTGTGCGTAGTAAGGTTATTCAAAAATTAGATTGGATAAGCTATGGTTTGATTGCTCTTGGTCTTGGATTAAATGCTGTGATCATGTCTGTTGGTGTATTGTATTGGTGGTATGAAGCGCCATGGATTGGTTGGGGGCTCGCACTTGCTATTTTCTCTTTGGCTGTTGCTATTATTATTGAGCTTAATAGAGAAAAACCGTTGATTGATCTCCGTTGGATTTTCAGTAAAGAAATGATACAATCTGTTTTTATTTTATTGATTTTTCATGTTTTTTTGTTGGAGCGATCCAATTTGCCCGTCGGTTTTTTTAATCTTTTTGGTTTGCTCAATCGTGAAATGGCGCCCATGTATCTTGCGGTGACATTAGGGATTCTGTTAGGGGGGGCTGTTTGTGTCTTTTTTTTACGGGCGGGGCGTGAAGATTATTTTTATTTGTTATCTTTGGGTTGTTTGGCACTTGGCGCTTATTTAGATAGTCGTGTCAATCATTTAACGCGTCCGCAAGATATGATGTTGAGCCAAGGATTGGTGAGTTTTAGTTATGCACTTTTTTTGCCTCCTGCTCTTTTCAAAGGGTTTGTGATTGCTGGTGAGCGAGGGCCGCGTTATGTTTTGAGTTTTATTGCTGTTTTTTTGCTAACGCAAGTGACAGGGGGATTGATGGGATCGGCTTTTTTTGGCACTCTACAGTTTTATTTTGCTCATAAGAACTTTGAGTCTTTAACACAAAATATTGTTGTGACGGATCCGCTTATTTCTGGTGAGATAAATACTTTATTTTCGCCTTCTTATGGTGCTTCTGTTCCCCATGGCTTTGGAAGTGAGCAGGCGACTTCTCTGTTGATAGAGAAATTTAAGTTAACAGCAAATATTTTTGCTTATGATGACGTTTTTCGGCTTTATTTTTATATTTCAATGGCTGTATTCGTTGTTTTTCTTGTTACAATGGTTGTTAAGTCATGCTCTTTGCGTGCGTTAGAAAAGTAGAGTGATGTTATAGAAGAGGGGTGCAAAAAATGATAAAAGCATTACGGTCAAAAGCTACGATTGTTGCATTCCTATCGGGCATTACGGGTGTTTTGCTAATTTTGTGGGCTTGGAGACTTCCTCCTTTTGTAAATAACATTCAAATAACGGATAATGCTTCCATTAAGGGTAATGTTACTCTGGTGAGTTCACAGATCTCTGGGGTGATTGCACGGATTTATGTGCAAGATTATCAACGTGTTGAAAAAGGAATGCTGCTCTTTGAGCTTGATGATTCTCTTTTTCGTCAGCAGCTTGCACGGGCACAGGCTGTTCTCGATTCAAAAAATGCAAAACTGGCAAGTATTGAATTGCAAGCTCAGATTTTACAGGGAGAAGTTAATGCTGCAGAAGCGGAATTAGCGCGTTCACGAGCATTCTCTAATGTTGTTTCTGATAGTAAAAAGTTAGGCTTTGGTGATGCGGCAGTTTCTGTTTCTCGCCCTCTTTCACAACTCTTGGCAGCCCTAGAAACAAAACGACAATTGCAAAAACAATTAAATCTTGAACGGCAAAGTTTACAGTCAGAAGTTTCGGGAGCGAAGGTGAGTGTTGAGTTGGCAAAACTTAATCTCGATCATACAAAGATTTTATCTCCTAGAACAGGCTATGTTGGATTGGTTGGCGCTAGGGTAGGGCAATATGTTATGCCAGGGACACAATTGGTCTCTGTTATTTCTGATGATATTTGGATTATTGCTAATTATAAGGAAACGCAACTTTCTCAGATGCGTGTGGGACAACCGGTTGTTTTTTCTGTTGATGCATTGAACAACAAAAAGTTAACAGGGCGTGTGGTTCGTTTTGCACCTGCTACAGGCTCAGAATTTTCATTGTTAAAAACGGATACGACAATTGGTAATTTTATCAAAATTGCGCAACGTATTTCAGTACGGATTGCTTTAGATCCTGGGCAGGAAGGGATTGAAAAACTCATTCCTGGCATGTCCGTGGTTACCTATGTAGATACTTCGCAGCGAGTCGATTCTGGAGGATGAAATTTTGGGTTTTTTCAGTTTAATTTTTGCGTCATTTACTTATAGCAAGTGGTTGTTTACGTTGGAAGATTTCGTTTGGTTTGCTATACTACATGTTTTAAAGCTCTTAGGCTTCTTATACTTTTATGTCATGATGTAAAATAATGTTCCTTAGAATATTAAAGCGCATGCATCTTTACTCATTTCCATTTCTTTTGAACTAACTCAGTAGGGGGATGGAGTATAGGAAGCTTTGCCTGTGGTTTTGCACAACACTGTCCTTTGAGGTGTGGTATCACCGCATGTTTGGAAGATGGGGGTAGGGGGATGCCAGATAAAAAACTGGATTATAGACTGCTCGGATAGGTGGGAAACTTATCCTGTTGGGAGAAGGCATAAAGTTAGGAGGAAGACGTAAAGTTTATATTTTGTAAACCATAAAAAATGCCCGCTTTGAGTCGGGCATTAAAAGGGAAGGTTATTGGTTGTGTTATTAATTTTTACGGATCAGCAAGAAGCTTACTAAAACGACTCCTGCTGCTAATGCGAGGGTTTTTTTAGGATTTTCTTTCGCTTTTTTCTTTAATTCTGTAGCATGTTCGTTGAGGTGATAAAGTGCGTGACGGCCTTTTTGTTTCCATGTATTAAACAGCTCAGAAATGTTTTCAAAGCTATCATTTTGAAAACTCCAATGATTTACGGGGACCAGCTCTCTTTTTAATTGTGCTATACGTTTTTTAATTTTAGCATTTTTTCTATGGGGTGAAAATAGACACATTTATTGACTCCTTCATGTGTTAAATTGTTGTGTGACAGTTGGAATTGTGTTTGGGGTTTTGCTATAACGGCTTGAAAATTGAAAGGTTGCATTGATAATGCCGTGCGTGGGTGAGATGAGAGTTAAGAGTTTGGGTTTAATGAGGCATTTCTTAATGTACTCGAGTTCATTTCGTGATGGTGTTTGTTAAGGATGTAAGGTAAAAATTTTTACAAAATGGTGTAAGATTCATTCATAAAAATGGTGGGCGATGTCTTCATTTTTTTGTTTGTTTAAAGTGTTGGGATAGCTTTTGGCACTTGAAATAGTTTATAAGGAGTTTTTATCTACCTATTCTCTTGTGGCTGTAGGGAGTGGTATTGATTGATTCAATTAAGAAGATTTAAAATGAGGAAATCTTATGATATTTGGGTTTTCCATTCAAATTTGTAAAAAATAGATTATTATAAATCAATATGTTGGATTAATTTGGTGATGTCTTTCATGCATTTTTAAAAATGGCGCTTTGATGGGTGTTATTTGTTGTGTTGTAAAACACTGTTTTGTGATGACATTGATGTCAGGTATCGGCATGCAACTTAAAAATACAGTATTGTCTCTGTTTTGTTTCAGTTTCTTTTTGAAGCAACCAAGTGTAGAAGTATAAACTTGAACAGAAGTAGTAGAACTTATCCGGTACGTCTATAGAATGAATACACCTATGAGTTGTATTGCATCAGTGTTAGTAGGTCGAACCTTTTGAGAGCAATCTGTTAAGATTGGTGGGCGGTGTAATTTTCGTCCTTTGAAGCGCGGAGGAAATCAATGTAAATAATGATTGATAGCGCAGGTTTTAAAAATTTGAGGACTTGATGAGTACGACCTATTTTTTATCTAAACCACTTGAGCGTCGTCGATCTGTTGGTGTTGCTGTTGGTGATGTGATCATTGGGGGGCAGAGCCCGATAGTTGTACAGTCGATGACCAATACAGATACCGCTGATGTTGATGCAACTGTTTCTCAAGTAGCTGCTCTTTGGCAAGCTGGCTCACAATTGGTTCGAATTACTGTTGATCGCGATGAAGCGGCGGCGGCTGTACCAAAAATACGGGAGCGATTGGAGAGGTTAGGATTTTTTGTACCATTGGTTGGGGATTTTCATTATATTGGTCATAAGCTTTTATCTGAGCATCCTGCGTGTGCTGAAGCGCTTGCAAAATATCGCATCAATCCTGGAAATGTTGGTTTTGGCGCAAAAAAAGATCGTCAATTTGCAGAAATTATTGAGATTGCTTGTCGGTATCATAAACCTATTCGCATTGGCGTGAATTGGGGCTCTCTTGATAATGCGTTGTTAACACGGCTTATGAATGAAAATGCACAGCAAGAAAATCCTTTATCGGTTGCTGAAGTGATGCGGGAAACTGTTGTGCAGTCGGCTTTGCTTTCGGCTACTTTAGCAGAAGAGTTAGGGTTGGGGCGTGATAAAATTATTCTTTCTGCTAAAGTGAGTGATGTCCAAGATCTTATTGCTGTTTATACCACCTTGGCGGCGCGTTGTGATTATGCTCTTCATTTGGGGTTAACGGAAGCTGGGATGGGAACAAAGGGCATTGTTGCTTCTTCGGTGGCTTTGGGTATTTTATTACAGCAAGGGATTGGCGATACGATACGAATTTCCTTAACACCAAAACCTGGTGGTGATCGGACACGAGAAGTAAAGGTGGGGCAAGAACTTTTGCAAGTGATGGGTTTTCGGCAATTTTTGCCTGTTGTTGCGGCTTGTCCTGGTTGTGGGCGCACAACCTCAACGGTCTTTCAACAATTGGCGCAAAAAATTGAAGCAGATTTATACAAAAATATGCCTGTTTGGCGTAAAAAATACCCTGGCGTTGAAAGTTTGAAGGTTGCTGTGATGGGATGTATCGTCAA
Source organism: Bartonella sp. AA83SXKL (assembly GCF_042196965.1). NCBI lineage: Bacteria > Pseudomonadati > Pseudomonadota > Alphaproteobacteria > Hyphomicrobiales > Bartonellaceae > Bartonella > Bartonella sp. AA83SXKL. The sequence continues at coordinate 95,109 of NZ_JBHIRG010000004.1, read as the reverse complement.
TGGACCGGGGGAATCAAAGCATGCGGATATTGGAATATCTTTGCCTGGAGTGGGGGAAAGTCCTGCGGCACCTGTTTTTATTGAGGGACAAAAGGTAAAAACTTTGCGGGGTGATCACATTGCTGAAGAATTTGAAGCACTTTTGAGTGATTATATTCATACACGCTTTGGGCAAGGTTGAGGTAAAAATCGCATAAGGTTGAAGTAAAAATGGTGTGTCGTTTTTTTTAACAAGCTGTCTTCAATGTGAAGATGGCGCTGTTGTATGCTGCTGCTTTAGCTATGGTCAATACTGTTGTTGGTTGCTTATTATTTTAGGTAAAACCAGATGATATGCCTGTTTTAGAATCAGAAGCTTATGAAAGATATTAATGAGTTTGAGTGTGTTAAGACTATTAAGCAAAACGATATGAATACTTTAATAGATCCGTAAATGTTGTTGCTGGTTTTTTGGCTGCTCTTGAGACAGTAAAATATTTAACGGATTCTTCAAATATCAAATTATAGAAAGAACATTGTTTATTGATTTTTCAGGCATTTTCCCAGCATTTTTTGGGGTATCAAATTGATAGGATTGGAAATCCTTATAGCGATTATAGTCCTATTTGTCGTAAAATGTAAGCTTTTATATTGATATAAAATGATGTATACGGGTGCCTTTTTTGGCGTTATTGGGGGAGTGCATGACAAGTATATTAGCGTTTGGCTTTTTATTTAACGGTATAAGGATTTTAACCGGCGCCTTTATTGTCTTTTATATGCTTGAAAAAGGCTTAACGCTTATTGATATAGGTGTCATTAAGTCGTTTCAGGCTTTTATTATGATGGTTACCGATATTCCTCTGGGATATTTTGCTGATCGAAAAAGTTATAAAATATCGATCGTTTTGGCAGCGGCTTTTGCTGCCACATGGCTCTTTCTCATGGGATTTTCTACAAGCTTTTATGGTTTTCTTTTGGCAGAAACTTTTAATGCCTTATCGCTGACATTAATTGCTGGAGCCTATAATGCTTTACTTGTTCAATATGCAAAAGCAAAATTGACATCTACTAAAAAAGTGCTTGGTTCCAGCTCTCAATATAATTATATCGGCATGTTTATATTCAGTTTAATCGGCGCATATTTTGCTGATTATTCTAGCCAATATATATGGTATATCGCGGCGTTTTTAATGTTTATGACGACACTATTTGGTTTGTTTTTTCTTGATGACTTGAAGGGGGAGAAAAAACCAAATAAAGCGAATTCTCTCATTTGTGAAGCTAAGGAGATGTTGTCTATTTTTATTAAAGTTCCTTATATCTCTTTATGCTTTTATTTTTCATTGATCTTTTTCAATATATTCTCGCAGTATTGGCAGTGGATATTTAAAGATCATAATATTAATGTCACTTATTTTGATCTTGGTGTGACATTTTCACTTATATTGTTTTCTCAGCTCTTGGCTAGTTTTCTCTTTACAAAACTAAGTGAAAGAGTGAATTTTATTTTACTGTTGTTTCTTTCGGCTTCACTGATTTTTACCGTTGCTTTCTTTGAACCAAGAAAAGAAATGGCTGTCATTTTAGTCTGTATGATTTTTTATCTCATTAAGTATACATATCTTCGTGTAGAAGTTGTTTTGCATGATAGTATTAGTGATCATTTCAGGGCTACATATGAATCTTTCTTGTCAACCGTTGGGAGATTTAGCTTATTGGTATTTTTTTACATGAGTGCGTATATGGTCAATATATTTGGCTTTTTCTCACTCGTTTATATTTTTGCTATTTATTTATTGATTTACTTGTTGTCAGTACTTTTTTTAGAAGGAACTCTCAAAAAAGTTCAGTGAAAATATTAACTTATTACGATACGTGTTTTATAGGGTTTCATAGTGGAGCAAGGCTTTGATTTATTAAGGCGCATCGTTGTTTTTGCATGTTGAATGAGAAAGCTGAATAGAGTCAGTTATTCTTATTTAAAATCTATGTATGTTGAAGCAATCAAAGTCATCTGCTTGTACGTTATAAGTGGGCTTGGCATAATAATCATTAAAATGGCATAACAATCATTACAAAAGAAATAAAAATGCTGCTCATGAATATTACACAAAGGGTTGCTGACAAGATTGGACGCTGATAAAGAACATGATTGTGCCGGATTATATACTTATTAAGGAATGGTGATGGAGCAGTTTTCTCATTTTCATTGGTTCCTTACTGGTAACACTTTATCTCATTAGAGCTAATTTAAGCAGTCGGACAATTTATAGCCTGTTCAAATAGGCTTTCCTCATGACTGATTTTATTGTTGATATATTTAACGCGTTTTATTGCTGTTTTCTTTAAAATATCAATTATCTTGTTGAGATAATTTTTTACGTTGTACATTCTCATTTTTGAGTATTTTCTCTTTGATTATGGCGTTAGCTCTGTATTTTCTGATGTTAGAAAATTTCTGATCCAGATAATAAACTTATCTATGGAAACTTTGAATGACATCCCCCCCCTCTTTGAGAGGGAATAAAACCAAGTACAGAAATATTGTTGAGTACAATTTGCTACAAATAAGCCACAAGAAACCAGCACATATTGATATATTTGATAGGAATCTGTTAAGCCGTACAAATTATGGTTATTATAAAGGTAAAGCGATGAAATCGTTATCCATAACGTGTGTTGTAACATTTATAACTCTTTTTTCTGTATTGGTATTGTTGGGATGTACGCGTGTAGATAGTTTAGAGCAGTACAATAAACTTTACGAAGAATATATAAGTGAAAAATACGAGGCTTTTGAACATTTTCAAAAGCAGGAACAAGCAAGAAATTTCGTCTATAGCCGTGGTTATCAAAATATAGCGCCCAAATTTGATATTATATGGCATCGACACATACTTATTGTTTTATGTGGACGCTTTGTTAATTTATTACGCGGTGATTATAATGAGGAGATGTCATGGGCAATGCTACCCAATGTCATAAGCAGTTTGCGTTATGACTATAATTGGAGAGAAAGCGATTTTATCTGGGCTTATAATATGTCTATGAATTCTACCGACCCCATGATTGATTATGCGAAAAAATTTCTTAATTCTTCAAGTGGAAATGGTATTAGCCCAACAACACAAATTATTGACCTTGTGTCTAGTATGAGAGCTGGTCATGATGACAATACTAAACAAATAGCGCGTTTTTGCAGAGAACTCCACACGATATATGATATGATGAAACCAAGAGGAATTTACAAATGATATTGAATGGGTAATGAGAAAAATTCTCTCGAAGGGTATTAAATGGCTATAATACTCTTGATAATTGCGGCATTTTCTTGGCCATGTTGCTTGTTTTTTTATTATGGCTTCAAAAGGTGGACATATTTTCTAGCTTTGGCAACAGGCATAGGTTCACTTACAATGATGCTTTTCATCTTAATAAGAAAATTGCACTTAAAGGAGGAAATTTGCTCTTGGATTGAAAAAACGACTTATCACAAATTAGATTGCGCTATTATATATAATAATAATAAGGACTTTTTTATCTTTCTGTTGCAAAGATCATTCTCTGTTTAATCTTATCAATTCTCTTTTTGTGTGATGAATTGAATAAACGAGATAAAGAGCGTGATGAATTAAAGTTCTACAGTGATCATGATTATTATTAAATTGAAGTTATTACACACTTTTGTAAATAAAAATGTTTCTGCTTTTGAAGGAGCATGCCGACACAATCATTCACTTTGCTAGCCCCTAATGTTGCGACAGCCCTTGGCTTTTAAGACGGTTCATAAGAGGCATTTTTTTAGTCTTTTCTTTGATGTTTTGCCCTACGCGGCTCTCTCTGTTTTTGAGGTGCAAGCAAGTGATTTTTATTGATTCAATATACACAGATTTGAAATGAAAGAATCTTACGGTATTCAGGGTTCTTATTCAAGTTGAACAACCGAGAATTATCATTATAAATCAATGTGTTATATCTTTCCAGCTTAAGAAAAGAGAGATCAGTAATAATACTGCTTTGGTCTTTCGTTCTATTGAAATTAATGGCTTTATTTATCCTGTTATGCCGTAACATACTGTCATTTGAGGGGTGGTGAAGGTATCCTGTTTGATACATTAAGTATTTTAAGAAGTACATGGTGAATATTCTTAAGTCTTGCTTATCGCGTCTTTAGTTTAAGTGAATCGCATGTGTGGAATCGGCTTTAAAGCATCCACTGTAATATCTTTTAAAACATGATGATTACGCATTTTCACATTTTGTTTCTTTTAGTCTTTAATGGAAGGCATTTTTCATGCAAAATAGGATACCCAGAATGCATTTGTGTTATAAATTCACGCGGCTTATTTTAATGAAATTCCTCTCAAGATTTGTCGTACCCATTTCATGATAAGGACTATAATGGAGATTAATAGTAACGTTTCTTGGAAAAGTCTATTATGCATTCAATAAATATGACGGTGTACACTATGTACAATAGGGTGGATGAAGTTTAATTTTGGCGTATTGCACTAAAGTGTGCTGCTTGTTGGAGGGGGAGTGCTTTAGCGCCAAAAGGATGTAAGAATGCTTCTGCTTTACTGATGAGTATATCTCGCTTTTTTTGGGTTTCTTTAATGCCGTAAAGATGAACAAAAGTGGCTTTTTGTGCCGTTTCATCTTTCCCAGCCGTTTTTCCTAGGGTTTGCGTGTTGGCGGTGACATCAAGAAGGTCATCGGTTAATTGAAAGGCTAAACCAAGATAGGTACCAAAATCAGTAAGCTTTTCGGTTAATTCTTTAGATGCATTGCCAATGATGGCACCTGCTTGGCAAGCAAAGCTTATCAGGGCTGCTGTTTTCATGTGTTGTAGAGTGATGATGTCAGTACTTTCTTGCGGTCTTTTTTCAGCTTCAAGGTCCAGCATTTGTCCACCTAACATACCGCCAAGCCCTGCCGATTGTGCAAGAGACGTGATCAGCTTGATTCTAATATCTGTAGATAGATTACTAGCTTTATGGGCAATGATTTCAAAGGCAAATGTTAAGAGGGCATTGCCTGCTAGAATTGCTGTTGCTTCATCAAATGCTACATGGACAGTGGGTTTTCCACGCCGGAGTATATCGTTATCCATAGCGGGAAGATCATCATGAATGAGCGAATAACAATGGATACATTCTAAGGCACATGCAACATCAAGAGAATGTTCTACAGGGACGTCAAAAAGTGCAGCACTTTGAATTACAAGAAAAGGACGCAAGCGTTTTCCACCGTTCAGCACACCATAGCGCATGGCTTTGATTAAGTTTTTAGGGCGTGAAATTTCACCATTTTGGATTTGATCACTTAACAGGGTATCAAGCCGTTTTTCAACGGTGTCTCTATGTTTTGCAAGAAGGGTGGTAAATTCGTGCATTCTTGCTTCCTTTGTTTTTACAAAAATGAAATTATGAAGTTTAAAGAGAAAGGTTGTCGCTTTTTCTTGTTTTCATAAATTGGCGTCGTTTTTTATTAAAAATCAACTTCTCTTTTTATCCGTATCTCTACTGTATGCGCAAATCCCTTTTTAAACCAAATAAAAATTGAATGAAGGGCTTATAAAAAAGCTTTCATTGGTGTATAAAATTCTTAAATTTTGCAGTGTTTTTGATATTCATTTGATTATTGTGACACCATTTTTGATAACAGGAAGGTCATTTTTGGTAAGAGGAGGATCATTTTGACATTGCCTCTTCTTTTTTATCAGTGTATAATATCCTCAAATTTTATGGTGTTTTAAATGAAGCATTGTCATTTTTGACATTGCTTTTTCTGTTTTAATGGATTTGGAGTGTCTTTTTATGGCTGTACCTAAACGAAAAACCTCTCCAGCGAAGAGGGGCATGCGCCGTTCGGCTGATGCTCTGAAGGCGCCGACTTATATCGAAGATAAAAATTCTGGTGAATTACGTCGTCCTCATCACATTGATTTGAAAACGGGAATGTATCGTGGGCGTTCCGTTTTAGTGGTTAAAGACTGAGCGTTTTCTTTCTTTTCCAGTGGTGAACTTCTTTTATTTCGTCGATCAATGCACGCTTGGGGCGTGCATTTTCGCTTTAAGATCAATGTTGGGGTTCCCTTGCGTCGCCCTCTATTGATATGGAAAAGGGAATGTATCGTGGGCGTTCCGTTTTAGTGGTTAAAACTTTAGCGTTTTCTTTCTTTTCCAGAGGTGAACTTCTTTTATTGCATCGATCAATGCACGCTTGGGGCGTGCATTTTCGCTTTAAGATGAATGTTGAGGTTCTCTTGCATCGTCTTCTATCGATGTGGAACAGGGAATGTATCGTGGACGTTCTGTTTTAGTGGTTAAAACTTTAGCGTTTTCTTTCTTTTCCAGTGGTGAACTTCTTTTGTTTCATTAATGAATGCATTGGGTAAGATGCGTTTTTCACTTTTTCTTGAGAACATGTGTGGGATAAAGTTGTGCTGTAGAGAAATGATTCTATTGTGGGAGATGATTTTCTTGTTTTCTTGAGAGGCTATAAAGGGCTACTTGTATCAGTGTCTTTTATGATGACTTCGTTAAGAGCTTGGGTATTGATATAAGTTAGCTCAGTAATAGAATCATTTTGTATCGCACTTAATCTTTATTGACTATAGAGAGAATCCTATTAGACCGTAAAATATCATCGTTTAAGGCGGTTGATCTATGTAAGGATTTAAGCATATCGGTGTTTTCCGGTGTTTTTTATGAGAATATTTAAGGCAATGGTTTGTCTATAGGCTTATATTGTGACATGTGATTCTCCTTAAAAAAATAGAGATCGACATCACATTGATTTATAAAGATCATTTGTTGTTTTGCGCCTTGAATGGAAGGTCTATCGTAGGATTTTCTCATTTCAAATTTTTTCCTATGTTGAATCAATGATAATCACTTGCTTTTCGGTCACAAATGGGAATGGCATGTGGGTAAAAACTCTATAAAAAAGGAAAAAATGTTTATAATGAATATTTTCAAATGTAAGGATTGTTGTAACATTGGGGTTAAATGTATGCTGATGCCAGCGCGCTTTCTTATGAGCAGAAAAGAGAAAACCGTTACAAGACAGAAGGTGTACACATTCAATAATCTTTAGTGCTTTTTATGATAAAGGTGCATGAGACTTTTCTATGAATATCACGCTGTCTTTTTATGTTTTTGAACTAAGAATTGTCTATGTATTTTTCTTATTTTTGTGAATATAAGGGATTTGTTGCGAACAGCTTGTAAAAATAAGTAAACTTAAAACCAAATATGTTATGTGTGGGGGTGAGCAAAGTATTTTATCAAAGCCGGTACGATTCTCCAGTTCATAGCTGGTTTATGAATGATTTTATGGTGTTGCTTACCTAAGTTTATGATTTTTTTGTTATCTGTTCATAACTAGACAACATATTGATTTATATATATAATTCACTTTTTTCTATTGAATTAGAACCCCGAATAACGTAAGATTTACTTATTTCAAATCTCTCTATCTAGAATCAATCAAAACCACTCGTTTGCACGTCACAAGTGGGATGAGTGTGTGGATAAAATTTGTATAAGAAAGGACTAGAAATGGTTCTTATAAATCGTCTTAAGAGCCAAGGGCTGTCGTAACATCCACGAGCTGGAAAATATAATGATGGTGCCGGCTTGCTTCTTCACAAACGTAAAGATGGAGGTGCTCAATGGATTTATCGTTATACCATTCATAGTCGGCGATGTGAAATGGGCATGGGGCCTTGAGAGATGTTTCTTTAAAACAAGCCCGTGAATTGGCAATTGGGTGGGGTGCTGTTTTACGTGAGGGGCGTGACTCCATTAAAGAACGCGATAAACAAAAGCGTGAGGCAATGCGTAATCTTCATTATTTAAAAAACATTGCTTTAGATGCTTTTGAAAGCCGTAAAGCTGAATTAAAAAGAGATGGTAAAGCTTGTGATTGGTTTTTACCATTACGCCTTCATATTCTCCCTAAATTGGGCTGTCTGCCCGTTTCAGAGATTACACAAACAGAGATACGCAATACCCTTGCTCCTATCTGGCATACAAAAGCTGCAACAGCAGAGAAAGCACTAAATCGTCTTAATCTTTGTCTCAAACATGCGGCTGCATTAGGGGTAGATGTTGATTTACAAGCAACAGAAAAAGCACGCGCGCTCTTAGGTAAACAACGTCATAAAACCACTAATAGACCTGCAATGGATTGGAAAGATGTTCCTGCCTTTATTCAGTTACTCTGTAAAACACAAAACATAACACAACTGGCTTTGCGTTTGCTTATCCTGACAGGCGTTCGTAGCAATCCTTTGCGTCATATTCGTGAAGATCAGATTGAAGATGATAACTGGACAATTCCTGCTGAGAATATCCAATCTTTAGTAGTCTGTTTGAAACAGAGATTAAGACTTTTAAGAGTTCTACGAATCATTCTAGATTTTTTGTGTTCGATTGGAGTAAGAATATTGCGTATATCTCCTCTGAAATAAGAAACCTCATTTGGGAAAAATATGAAATTGGAAGGGCAATGCCAACGTTCATTTTTATTGTGATTTTTTAAGTTAGTTTTACAGCTTTCAAAAGTATTTGGAATGCCTTTTACAGAATGGAGATGATGGTTTTAGTTCATGCTTTTTTTATCGCGTTCTTTAATGGGGAATGCTTCTCATGCAAAATAGAGCGCCCAAGACAAAATATCTTATGTTGTACCGTCACGCATTTTTTTTAAGCAATATTTTTCAATATTTGTGGCATCCATTTTATGACGGTGTTTTTGAATGTTACAATGGTTTTGTAGAAGGGGATAAATGGTAAAGTTTCGGTGTAGTGTATAAACGGCACTATGATCTTTACGCTTAAATAAAAAAGCAAGCCCCGCCCTTACACATCTTGCCAGATTCCAATGTTGGTATATCCTTTGGTGCTTGAGACAGTGTCTCGCTCTTTTTGTACAGTTTTTACCCACAGATCAGCTCCGCTTGTGGTTGACAAGCAAGTGATTTGATTAATTCAACATGAGAGAAATTTGAAATGAGAAATCTTACCATATTCAAGATTCTAATTTAATATGAATAATGCTAGATTATGATGATTAATCAGTTTGTTATCTATGAAGAAAGAAAATAAGGAGGAGGAATTTGTCGAAAAGTTAGATTGTTTATAGATTGGCACTGGTTAAGAAACTTTGTCCTTAAGGGTAGAGAGGATGTTAAAAAATAAAACCAGCTTTTCGCTGGTTTTATCGAAATATCATCATTATGATGAAAGAGTGTATTATGCAGCGTAGACAGCTTTACTGTTTTCATCTGTTTCTTCTCTCTCAGTTTTAAACTCGCGTTCCGGCTTGTTGGAGAGATGCATCTCTATGAGATTGATAGCTTCTGTTTCAGAAAGACTATTAATAACCGCAATTTCGCGGGCCATTCTTTCAAGAGCAGCTGTATAAAGTTGGCGCTCAGAGTAAGATTGTTCAGGCTGTAGATTAGAGCGGAAAAGATCACGGACCACTTCGGCGATACAAATAAGATCTCCTGAGTTGATTTTAGCATCATATTCTTGTGCACGACGTGACCACATGGTCCGTTTAACGCGTGCTTTTCCGCGTAAAACTTTTAAGGCACGTTCGACAGAATCACTAGCAGATAATTTACGCATTCCAACGGAAAGGGCTTTTGCAATGGGGACTTTGACATCCATCTTATCTTTCGCGAAATGAATGACAAAAAGTTTTAATTTATGTCCTGCAACTTCTTGATCTTCAATCGCTATAATTTGTCCTACTCCATGCGTAGGGTAGACGATATATTCAGAGGTTGCAAATTCTTTGGTCTTGGAAGACGTTCCATGTTGGGATGCCATATTTTAGTTTACTCCCTTATGATCAACAAATGTATCGGAAAACAGGTTATAAACCTGAGGGTTGAGTTTTCTTTAACCAAGTATATTGTACCAATTAAGTGAGCATAAAAGCCGAGTACTTTTAAATCAAAAAAAAATACACCGCTTTACTATAACAAGCAAAGAAAAATACTTAGAAAGATGATCATGTTAAAATAACATTAACATCAAAATTTAAAAGAATCAATCATTTCGCTTAAGGATTTTTTATTTTTACAAGAGAAGTCTTTCAATCGTTGAAGGAGGAGAGTGTACACTTTATCATTACTCTTCGCCACTTCCTGGATTTTCTGAAAAATACTTTTCTAATTTATTTGGAACGCCATCCATTTCTTTTGCTTGAGGAAGAGGATCTTTTCGGGTGGTTAGATTAGGCCATTTGTTTGCATAATGAAGATTGAGTTCTAACCACTTTTCTAACCCTGGTTCTGTATCAGGTAAAATCGCTTCTGCTGGGCATTCTGGCACGCAAACACCACAATCGATGCATTCATCGGGGTGAATAACAAGCATATTTTCCCCTTCATAAAAACAATCAACTGGGCAGACTTCAACGCAATCCGTATATTTGCAGTGAATGCAGTTGTCGGTTACTACGTGGGTCAAGATCGAACTCCATTTGTTACTTTAATTCTCTTTAGAGGAAAGTGTGTGCGTGTTTTTATGATTGGTGAGTTGATCGCGTAGTACAGCTAGTTTCGCAAAAGGTGAATCAGGATTAAGGCGCTTTTCTTTTTGAAAGGGCTTATGATTTGCATGTTTTCCTTGGGATTTGTGGAACTTATGAGAGCGTTTTGCTTGTGATGGTGCTTTTTGAGGGGAATTTTCATTTTTGTATTCCGCTTTTTTTACAGCGTTCTTCGATTTATTTTGCCATTTATTTCCTAATTTATCACGTTTTTTTTGTGCATGGTGGGGAAATTGATGCTTATAATGCCATAATAAAATAACTTTATCTTCTTCTGTAGAGCGAGGGGATTTGGCAAAATTCCCAATAGGTTCAGCTTCTGGTAAACGATTGGTTTTATGGAGATGTTTTTCAATACCAGAGGATGAAATGTTTGGGTATGAGATATTTTTTTCTTCTCGTGTTGTTTCTAAATCGCTTATTGTTTGCCATTGACTTCCAACGCATTCTGCTGCGGGAACATCTTGCATTGTCTCATTGACAGGGGAAGAGGCTTGGTGTGCAAGGAGATTTTGTTCAAAAACAGTATTGCTTATGCTGTACGATTGATAACCAAGTCCTTTGAGGATTTCTTCCATATCATTTCCATTGGCCCCAAGAATGGACATCATGGCTGGTGTAACAAAAAAACTTTTTCCATCATAGGCGCCATCTGGTTTGGGATCACTTCCTTGTTTCCAATGAAGTGCGGGACGGATGAGATTGGCAAGACGTTCTAAAATATCAATCCGTACAGCACGTTGTCCTAAGATTCGGTAGCCGGCTAATTGATAAAATTGGCGGTTATAGGTAGAGTCAACCATCAAAGAGGTTCGACCAGCAGATAATGCTGAAAAAATTTCACCCAAACCAGTTTGATCTTGTCCCGCATTTTGAAGATTCCACAGGAGAGTAATGGCTTGAACCGGAGCAGGTTTAAGCATTCCGGCAACATAGATATGAAAAGCGCCAAAACGCACGCCTAGACGCCGAAGAACGGCACGTGATTCTTGCGCAAGGTTTTTGACAATGTCTAAGACTTCGCGGCGTGGTAAAATCCCTAAAGAGTTAAAAAGTTGTAAAGCAAGACTGTTTGTTGAATCTGTTAAATTATCAGCATTGCGCAAATCAAACAGGGGTTTTAAAGTCGTTTCAAAATGAAAGGTGACAAAGCGTTCTAATCGTTTCACAACGTTATTGCGGGATTCTTCCGTGAGTTGTTCATCTGCTAAAACAATCAGTTTTGGTTTGAAAAAATCTTCTGTTGCTACAAGTTGTCCTACGGGTTGACCAATCCAGCGCACAATTCCATCAGAACTGAGGGTAAAATCTCCATTTGCACAAGCACAAAAACGTGTCGCGCGTTTGGAAAAAGCAAGAATCAAATTCTCATTCTCTGTTGAAATTTGCTTCTCAGCTATTTGATCGGTACTGTTTTTGTTGGCATAAAAACGAAAACCTTCAAATTTACCCCTTCCGTGTTTTTCAATGAGAATATCATCTTGAAGAATCTCATTCTGTTGAACAATCTTGCTATCCATGATCATTTTCTTTCTCAGTGTGACACTGGTCAAAAGCTTTTTGCGACAATTTCATAATGGTGCTCTTTCTTTAACACGTTTGTTGCGTTTGCTTCAATCACTCTTGTCATTTTTTGCTGTTTCTTTGCGCCTTTAAAACTTGAATGATTCTTTTTTCATTCAGTTTTCATTCAGTTTGGATGCTTTATAATTGCAAATTACACTTATTAGTTGTATTGTAAAGCTAAAAGCATAAATAAATTCTTCGATTTAAAAGGAAACGGAACCGATTATCAAAAAACGGCATTTCTTTTGCATGATCACTTTAATTTTTTTGCTGTTTTGTCATGAAAAGTGAAGAGAAAGTTTTTTCAAATATTTCATAGGCTAAAAGGCATATTGTAAAGGCATTTTGCAGGTGAAATTGTGTCTTATGACAAGAAGTTTTACCATGACAGTAAAAAAAACAATTGCGATTATAAAATTACACGTTAAAGTAGTGGTCACAGAAGTTAACAACTTTTGCGTTCTTTTTAAGCGAAGAACAATGATGTCGTTGCCAAATCAATTTTGATAATTTTAATCGCAAGGGGTTATTATGGGTAATCTTTCAAATGCTGTTTATAAAAGCAGCAAAAATTATAGCGATGCAGACAAAAGCTTAGGACGTAATATGATGCGTTCTGCTATGCAAGCACCTTATCTTGAACGACAAAAAGAGCATGATTTGGCTCTGCGGTGGAAAGACAAACGTGATGATGACGCCATGCATCAAATTGCAGCGGCTCATATGCGTTTAGTGATTGCTATTGCTAATCGCTTTAAACGTTTCAAAATGCCATTGGGGGATTTGGTACAAGAAGGGTATGTGGGACTATTGGAAGCAGCTGCACGTTTTGAACCTGATCGGGAAGTGCGTTTTTCAACATATGCAACGTGGTGGATACGCGCTTCTATTCAAGATTATATTTTGCGAAATTGGTCAATCGTTCGAGGGGGAACGAGTTCTTCGCAAAAAGCACTTTTCTTTAATCTTCGGCGTTTGCGTGCAAAACTGATACAAGATGATAGTGCTTTGTCAAAACAGGATATTTTTCGCACAATCGCTGAAAAACTCGGTGTTTCCGTGCGCGATGTTGAAACGATGGATTTTCGTTTTTCCAGTTCTGATAATTCCTTGAGTGTTTCTGTTTCTGAGAACAGTGATAATCCCATTGCTAAGATGGATGTTTTGGTGGATGATAGTCCTCTTCCTGATGCTTTAATTGAGCAAGTCATTGATGGTCAACGGCGTACACAATGGCTTTACGATGCGTTGCAAATTCTCAACGAACGGGAGTTGGAAATTATTCGCTTTCGTCGCTTAAATGAAGAGGGTGCGACTCTCGAAGTTTTGGGTGAAAAGTTAGGAATCTCGAAAGAGCGCGTGCGTCAAATTGAAGCTAGGGCTTTGCAAAAATTGCGTTCTGCTCTCCTTACGATTCATTCAGAAGATGCTTACGATATATAAGCAGTGAAAGGCTTTTGGGGGGGGAGGAAAGAGAATATATTAAGTGGGGGCATATGAGAATATGATAAAGTCAGTTTTAGGGGATGTCCGGATTTGTTTAGAAATATGCCTCCTTGGGAGCGCTACTACAGAGGAAGATAGGGGGCTGTTAGTTGGAGGAAATATATATCAAACGGAGACCTATAAAGGTATGATGAAGTTGGATTTTAAAGTGTTCCTTTTTATTTTCGAATATGCTTTAAGAGGGAGGGCGTGATACAGACAGAAAAGAATCAAAACTGTAACAGATGAGAAGAAAGGCTTATTCTGTAATAATTTTCACTTTTGTACCTGCGGGTAAAGTTTGCGTTGGTGAGAGGGCGTTGAGGATGCGAAAGAGTTTTTCTTTATATGGTGTGTATTGCATTTTATCTGCAAGATTTGCAACGGTTTCTCCTTGTTTAACACGGACAACACGGATTTTTAAGGGCTGCAATTTTTTTAACTGTGAAGATGAAAGAGAATGAAAGCTTTGTAGCGTTTTTTGGGCAACCTCTGCAAAATTTCGAGAATTATGTGGAGCGGCCGTCAAAAAACGAAAGATGTGGTTGTTGAATGGAATGACAACCACATCAAATTGCCATTGATCATTGGTAGCATGGGCCCTTGCTCCAAGTAAATTTTGGCTTTGGGATTCTTGACGCATAAATTCTTGATTGGGGAGCCCTTGAATTGTGATGGGGCGGATAGATGATTGGTCTAGACCGATAATCCAGCCACTTTTCAAATAATCACTCGCAGATATTTCAGCAGGATGTGGAATAGCGTCAAAACGAATCGCAATTTTATCTGGTCCACTGGCCCAAACAGTATGTGCTGAATGTTCTATTGTAAAATTGTTTGGAACAGAAAAAGCTATGCGCAATTGTGGGTGAATAAATTGGTTGCCTCGTACAAAACCTGTATAAAAGCCTCCTCCAAAAATTATGCCATCAATGCTTTTGAGAAAAGAATCGTGATCGGATATTTTACTATTCCCTTTACTGATTTTACCCGCTTTTTTTATCGCAAGCCGAATGCGTTGAGGGGTAGTTGGGTGAGAGGCTAGAAAATCTAGAGAGGCATTTTGGGAGCCAGAGATATTACGAAAAGCACTATAGGCTTCCATTGTTTGAAGAAAGCGTGGTGAAGCAAAAGGATCATATCCTGATTGTTGGAGCATTTCGAGCGCAATGGAATCAGCTTCCAGCTCTTGATTGCGGGAAAATTGCGCGAGTTGTTGCTTGTTTTGCATAGGGTTATGAAGTTTTTTGCCAATAGAAGAAAGAAGACGTGAAGACATGTGATTTGTCATCTTTAATTGGGCTTCTTTTTGCAGGCGTAAAATGCCATGATTGGCTCTGATATGTGCTATCTCATGGGCTAAAATGGCTGCAACTTCTGAAGAATCATTGGCTAATGCCAGCATACCACGAGTGATGTAGATCGAGCCGTTGGGGAGCGCAAAAGCGTTGATAGTTTCTGAGTTTAAAATTGTTACAGAATAGCTTTGATGAGAACTATGTGATGCAACTGCCAGTTTACGGACAATCTTTGCTAAAAGGTGTTCAAGTTTTGCATCATGATAAGCGCCACCATACATTTGCAAAATACGTGGGTGTTGCAGAGCGCTTAATGTGACATAGATATTGTGGTTGTTGGTACGTTTGATCGTTTTAGAAGAAGTGGAAGAAAACCTATCATTTTGAGAAAAGGGTGTATGACAAGCTGAAAGGAGAAACGTTAAACTTATGAAAGTTGCTTTATACAGGCAAGAGCGAAAAAGAAAATTGCGGTGAAAAATGGGGTGCGTTGGACCATGGTGCACATTATTTCTGCGGAGTAATTTGGCAAATTGCATTTGTATCTTTATATCGTATGTTTCTTTAAGAAAGGCATTAGGGATAAGGATTCGTTTGGCTATATCACGCTTTTTGTTTATAAAAAATGACTCTCACTTATAAAAAGATGCACTGTAAAGAAAATTTTGTGAAAGGCAAAGTATGGCATGACAACATTTACGATATTATTAAATGGGGATGTTCATATCACTGATCGTTTGCTTAATCAAATTCAAAACAGTCGGGTAATTGCTGCTGATGGTGGTATGCGTCATGCGGCAGCGCTTAATGTGACGCCTGAGTTGTGGTTAGGGGACTTTGATTCATCAGATGAGAACTTAATACGTCAATATAGTCATGTTCCGCGTGAAGTTTTTCCCTCTGATAAAGATATGACAGATAGTGCTCTGGCATGTGAAAGAGCTTTGCAAAATGGCGCTAAAAAGCTTATTTTGTGCGGTGCTTTGGGAGGGGAGCGAAGTGATCATAGCCTTTCTCATATGACGCAAGCGTTGATGATGGCTGAAAGGGGTATTTCAGTGTTGTTGACAAGCGGTTTGGAAGAAGGTTGGCCGGTTTTGTCAAAACCTTGTTCGTATGATTTGCCTAAGGGATGTTTGTTTAGTATTATCGGTTTTTCTGATTTAAAAGGTTTAACTCTTAAAGGGGTGAAATGGCCAGTTTGTGACAAAAAAGTGTCATTTGGCTCTTCTTTAACACTTTCTAACCGTATTTGTGGAACCTTTTCTTGCCATTTAGGTTCTGGAAAAGCTATATTGTTAGCGTCTGTGCCTATTCCATAAAGCTCTTCCAATATATTTTGAATAAGGCAGGGGGAGGACTAGTGATTATAAGTGCCGACATAAACGATATATTATGTATTGATCTTGAGAAGGAAAGGTTTTGATATGTTAAAATCAATTTTTAAAGTGGCAGTTGTTTCAGCCATTGGTTTCAGTTCAGTTGCTTGTACCACAAACGATGAACGCGTTGCACGTTACGGCGTAGGAGGAGCAGCAATCGGTGCTTTGGCTGGAACTGCTATTGCTGGAAGTACGCCTGGAGCAGCACTTACCGGTGCAGCATTTGGTGCTTTGGCTGGAACAGTAACAGGTGCAGCTGCAAATCAAAGAAAACAACAAAGACAGGCATCACAATTGTGCACGTATCGCGGTCGTAGAGGGCATGTTTACCAAGCACCTTGTGGACAGAGAGTTCCTGTACGGCAATTGTGTGCTTACCGTGATGCAAGAGGGGTGATGTATAAAGCACCTTGTCCGCGCCGCGTTCGTTAATGGCGGTGCCGCTTCTGCGGCTTGACCGCATTTTTTTAAATTTTGGAAAAACGCCTTTGCTCAATCAAGCTTCTTTATCGGTTGAGCAGGGGGCGCGTGTTGCTTTGGTTGGCCGTAATGGTTGTGGAAAATCAACTCTGTTAAAAATTGCCGCAGGAATATTAGAGCCTCATGGTGGAGAAATTTTTCGCCACCCGCGAGTGACGCTCCGTTATGTTTCACAAAATCCGGATTGTTCAGGATTTGAAGATATTAACGCTTATATGGAAGCGGGGCTAGACGATATATCTGATGTCCAGTGGATCAATACGCTTCGCACAAATTTAGGGTTTTCGGGGGCGGAAAAATTGGAAACGCTTTCGGGAGGCGAAAAGCGGCGTGTTTCATTGTTACAGGCCATTGCTGCAAAACCCGATATTTTGTTCTTAGATGAACCAACCAATCATCTTGATTTACCAACCATTGAATGGCTGGAAGCTGTTTTATCTTCTTTGCGTTCAGCGATTGTGGTGATTTCCCATGATCGGCGATTTTTAGAAAATGTTACGCGGTCAACGGTATGGCTTGATCGTGGCACAACCAAAAGACTGGAAAAGCGTTTTTCAGAATTTGAAAGTTGGCGTGATAGGGCGTTGCAAGAAGAAGCCATTGAGCAGCATAAATTGGGGCGCCAAATTGCCCGTGAAGAGCAATGGTTACGTTATGGCGTAAGTGCACGGCGTAAGCGTAACGTAC
Source organism: Bartonella sp. AA83SXKL (assembly GCF_042196965.1). Classification (NCBI taxonomy): domain Bacteria; kingdom Pseudomonadati; phylum Pseudomonadota; class Alphaproteobacteria; order Hyphomicrobiales; family Bartonellaceae; genus Bartonella; species Bartonella sp. AA83SXKL. The sequence continues at coordinate 77,654 of NZ_JBHIRG010000004.1, read as the reverse complement.
GGCGTTTAGGCGAATTAAAAAACTTAAGACAGCGTCATCAAACCTATAAAGGGCAGCCTGGAAATGCACTTTTGACAGCAGCGAAAAGTCATGAGTCTGGGCAATTGGTGCTTGAAGCAAAGAAAATTTCAAAATCCTATGGTGATCGCATTATCGTGAAAGATTTCTCTTTGCGCATTCAGCGTGGTGATCGAATCGGGTTGGTAGGACCAAATGGTATCGGAAAGACAACGCTCCTTTCTGCATTAATTGGGCAAGAAGCCGTGGATGGTGGAACGGTGAGGCATGGCTATAACCTCTCTATGGCATTGCTTGATCAGCAACGTATTTTAAATGAAGAAGAAACTTTAGCGCATTATTTAACGGGAGGAAGAGGTGATACTCTTGTGATCAATGGACAAGAGCGGCATGTAGTTTCTTATATGAAAGACTTTTTATTTTTGCCTGAACAAGCACGCACCCCCCTTAAAGAATTTTCGGGGGGAGAAAGAGCACGCCTCATGCTTGCACGACTTCTTTCACGTCCTGCAAACTTTTTGATTCTTGATGAACCGACCAATGATTTGGATATGGAAACTTTGGATTTGTTGCAAGAATTTATTGCTGATTTTGCGGGAACAGTATTGTTGGTCAGCCATGACAGAGACTTTTTAGATCGTACTGTAACGCATATGTTGGCACCTCAAGGTGATGGTCATTGGGTTTTGTATGCGGGCGGCTACAGTGATATGATGGCGCAAAACCAGCATGCTCTGAGTTTACAACGCAAAAAAACAGAATTATCGCAGCGTAAAGAACCTTTAAAATCTCATGTGGGAGAGCTTTCAAAACAGGATACATCAATAGATCATAGCTTGATAGGGCGAGAGAAAAAAACACGAAGTAAATTGTCTTATAAGCAGGTTTATGCATTGGAAAAATTGCCTGAAGAAATTGCTGTTTTACAGGACGAAATCAAAAAAATTGAGCAAGAGCTCTCTGATCCAACCCTTTATTGCCGCGATAAAGAACGTTTTGAGCGTTTATCAACAGCGTTGGAAAAAAAGAGAAATACTTGCACACAAAAGCAAGAAGAATGGCTAGAACTTGAAATTTTACGCGAAGAAATGGAAGCGTGTTCACGATAATATCTAAAAAACTTTAAAAGATTTGTATTGCATCATCGCTTTTCTTTGATTTGTTACAAGAGTTTGTGGCTGATTTAGCGGGAACAGTGCTGTTGACGAGTTATGGCAGAGACTTTTTAGATTGCACTGTAACATATAGCATTTCAAGGTGATGGTCATTGGGATTTCTATACGGGGGAGCAGTGATATGATAGCGCAAAACAAGCATGCTCTTCGTTTACAAGGCAAAGAAACAAAACTACCTTTGCCGTGAGTTTTTTCAAAATTTCGTATATGGAAGTACGCCAATTCCATTGCATACCTTGCCAGTCCCCAATGTTGCTTGCAACTCCTTTGGAATTTGAGAGCATTCGTAAGAAACATGCCCTTGTCTTTACCTTATGCTTTAAACATACCACCCCCGCTTATGACGGAAAAGCAAATGATCTTCATTGATTCTAACGTGAGAAGTGTTGTGATGAGGAAAGCTTACTGTATTCGACGTTATGATTTAAGTTTAAAAATGATGATTTGTTAGGATAAATCAACGTGTTATTGTAACCTTTCTAGGAGGAGAAAATGATAGCAATTAAAACAAAGCGAACAATTTCTACATTGATCGGTTTAGAAGATGCAGCTGAACTGTCTTCTTATTCCCTCCGTAATGCGAATCATCTGCGTCCTTTTGAACCTGTTAGATCTGATGGTTACCACAGCCTAACAGCTTGGGAAACACGAGCTAATGCATTTGCTTATGAAAGTGCACAAGGACAAGCATACCGATATGCCGTACGATTAAAAAATGAAAAAACAGTCATTGGTGTTGTGAATTTTACAAATGTGGTTCGGGGTGTTTTTCAAGCTTGTCATCTTGGTTTTTCTCTTGATGAAAAACAACAAGGCAAAGGTCTTATGTTTGAGAGTTTATCGGCTCTAATACGCCATATCTTTCATGTTTATCATCTGCATAGAGTGATGGCAAATTATAGACCTGAGAACATAAAAAGCGAACGTTTATTAAAACGCCTTCATTTTGAAAAAGAAGGCTATGCCAAAGACTATTTGATGATTTCTGGAAAATGGAGAGACCACATTCTAACTTCTCGAATCAATGATCTGTATGAGTCGGTTAATAGATTCGAATAAAGTTTTATTAAAAGTTCTATCAAGGGGCTTTTTATCAAATGTGTAAATATGCCGAATTTCTGCCTATCCTAAAAGATAAAGATCCTTAACCAGCTCTTCTTTTGTAAACAGCTCAGACTCTCATTTAGCGGATTTCAACTGCTGACCACTTTATATGTTTCTTTTTGTAGATAATGAATTGATTTATCATCATAATTCATTTTTTCAATTTGAAGGAAGAGAGTCCTCAATATCGTAAGACTTTCTCATTTCAAATCTATTGATGTTTAATCATAAAAACACCTCTCTTGCACATCACAAACTGGGTTGGCATAGGTTGGCATACAAGTGAGGGTTTATGTGGATAAAAATGATTGAAGAACAAGAATAAAAATTCTCTGTATAAATCCTTTTAAATGTGAGGGCTGTTGCAATATTGTGTATTCTGTGATCGATAGTCTCGTTACAAGTTACACAAACGGCTTATTGTTTGGGTGAAATTTTTATACATTCATTTGTTTTTTGCCATTTGTTTTTTGTATTTTCTTTTCTTAAGAAAATTTCCAATGTTATCAATGGTTTTAATTCATACCAAGCGCATTTTTATAAAGTTCAATGATTGCTTCTTCTTCCATTCTTTCATGCTCTTCTTTTTTACGCAGCCGTATAATGCTTCGAACAGCTTTACTATCAAAACCAGAGCCTTTAAGTTCAGTGTAAACGTCTTTAATATCATCAGAAATGGTTTTTTTCTCTTCTTCTAGTCGTTCAATACGTTCGATAAAAGAGCGTAATTGGTTTACGGATATAGCGTGTGTTTGATCGGTTACTGTATCGTTCATTGTATTTTTCTCCAAGTTATATTTCAAGTTGTTTTTCGACGACGAATTTATGTTGAAAAAGCTTGAAAAACAAAAAGTAAATCAAGCTACACTGTTTTTTTATAAATTGACTTTAAATATTTTGTAAAATTTTTAAGATATATGCATTGATAAAAGGGCTATAAAAAGAAAAATATAAAAATATACGTTTTAGATTTGAAAAGCTTTAAAAAAAGAAGTGTGTAATTTGTTTTGAGAATTTGGCATTATAGAGGAAGTTTTGTGATTTTAAAAAAGCGATATTGGGTGCTTCAGAAAGGATTAAAAGTTTTTTTCTTGAGCATTTTGCTCTTGTTTCCCCTTGTTGTTTTTGCAAAAGCTGACTTTAGGGTTTGTAATACAACCCAACAGTCTGTAGGGGTTGCTCTTGGATATCGTACATTTTCAGGATGGGTGAGCGAAGGTTGGTGGACGGTACCCGTGACGGAGTGTAAAACCTTAATTGAGGGGCCTCTTGCTTCACGGTTTTATTATTTTTATGCGGAAGGGGCACAAAAAAAAGGGAACTGGGCAGGCTCTGTAACCATGTGTGTGCAAGATAGCCAATTTACCATTCAAGGGGTTCATGATTGTTTCCCTCGAGGATATCAAAAGGCTGAATTTAAAGAAATCGATACCGGAAATCAAACCAGTTGGATGATCCAGTTGACGGATGAGTCTTTGTTAAACAATTCAGTTATCCCTTCTCTTTCAGGAAACTCTCCACCGTGAAACGTGCTCGTAAAGTGAAAATTATTGCAACTCTTGGTCCTTCTTCTTTTTCTAGTGAAATGATTGAGAAGCTTTTTAGGGCAGGAGCAGACGTTTTTCGTCTTAATATGAGCCATACTGATCGTGATATGATGGGTGATTTGGTCAAGTCTATACGAGAAGTTGAAAAAACAGTTCGACGCCCCATTGGTATTTTAGTGGATCTTCAGGGGCCAAAACTGCGTGTGGGGCGTTTTGCTAAGGGTCAAGAAGATTTGCGTGTTGGACAAAGCTTTACATTAGATAATCGCGATGTTCTTGGTGATGCACAGCGTGTTTTTTTCCCTCATGAGGATGTATTTTCGGCGATTAAACCAGGGGATCGGTTGTTGATTGATGATGGAAAACTGGAATTGCGTGCGCAAGTTTGTGATGGTCATTCTGTACAGTGTCGCGTGGTTGCTGGAACCCGTATTTCTGATCGAAAGGGTGTCAGTTTTCCCGATACAATTTTGCCTTTTGATTCAATGACGTCAAAAGATAAGGAGGATCTTCAGGCTCTTTTACAGCAGCCTGTTGATTGGGTTGCTCTTTCTTTTATTCAACGTCCAGAAGATATTATGGCGGTGCGTCAGTTGACGAAAAGCAAGGTGTCTTTGATGGCTAAAATCGAAAAGCCTCAAGCCTTGGAGCATATAGAGAAAATTATTGAGGTATCCGATGGTATTATGATTGCACGGGGTGATCTTGGAGTGGAAATGCCTTTGGAAAAGGTCCCTGCACTTCAGATGGAGCTCATAAAAGCTTGTCGTTTAGCAGGAAAGCCTGTTGTGGTGGCAACACAGATGCTTGAATCAATGATTACATCTCCTGTTCCGACACGCGCAGAAGTGTCGGATGTTGCTACAGCAGTTTATGCAGGAACAGATGCGGTGATGTTGTCTGCTGAATCTGCTTCTGGTCGCTATCCTGAAGAAGCTGTGCTTATGATGGACCGAATCGCGCGACAAATCGAACAAGATCATACTTATGCCGCTCAGGTTGGAGCACAACATCCAGCACCAGAATCAACAGGAACGGATGCGATTTCTCTTGCTGCACGTCAGATTGCTGAAACACTTGCGCTATCCGCTATTATTGCTTATACGGCTTCAGGAACCACCGGGGTGCGTGCCTCTCGTGAACGCCCTAATAGACCCATTATTGCTTTATCTCCCATTGTGGAAACAGCAAGGCGTTTGGCTTTAGTTTGGGGGCTTCATTGTGTGGTCACGCAAGATGCACGGAGTTTAGAGGATATGGTTGATCGTGCAGCAGCCATTGCATTTCAGGAAGGTTTTTGCAAAGGGGGAGATCGCTTCCTTGTGACAGCTGGGGTTCCCCTTGGAACGCCCGGTGCGACAAATCTCTTGCGTATTGCCTCTGTCTCCCAAGATGGAACGAAAGGGATTTGAGCCGTTTACGCATGGTGTTTTTTCATGCGCCTTTGAACAGGCTTTAAAAACAACGGGTGTGCGCCTCTTGTGAATGCCTCCATAGACCCATTATTCTTTTATCTCCTATCGTAAGATAGAAAGGTATTGCGTTAGGTCGTCCAGTTTGGGGATGGGAGCAGATGCGGTGATGTTGTCTGTTGATTTTGTTTTAGTTCTGAGGAAGCTGCTTTTACGGTAGGCATTTAATGGGAGCTCCTCCTTTTATTTCATTGAGGCATATTGGGGATTGCTTTATTGATGTTTATACGAGCGAGATGTTTATTGATAATGAGAATTTATTCTTTTTCTTTTTGGATAAGAGCCTTGAAATTGTTCTCATTTTAAACTTTTGCCAACAGAATTGAATAAAGTTAAAATTATGTGCCTAAAAAATCGTACTGGTATGTTATGAGAAAAAGTGATGGGTGAATGTGTTTTTAAAATATGCTTTGTCGAAGCATTTGCAAAATATTGATTTATAATGATAATTTATCGTTATTAAACTTGAATTAGAACCCCGAATTCCGTAAAATTCTCTTCAATTTATTTATGTTTTGTTAATCATAACTCTTTGTTTGCACGTCACAAGCGGGTGGGGCATGTGGGTAAAAAGTGTACAAAAATGCCTCTTATGAATCGTTTTACGAGCCAAGGGGGCTATCGCAATATTGAGGGCTGACTATAATGATGATGCCGATTTGCTCTTTCTTTTATTAAGCTTGGAGATTTTGAGGGGTGGGGAGAGAGGTATGGATGAATTGTTTGTTTGTTATAAGGATAAAGATGTCGGTAGAGAATGTTTTCAAGAGCTATTATTGTTGTTTATAATGTTTGAGCTTGTATGAGATTAACATACTCTTCGAGTTTGACTTTTTTCCTGCTCTAAAGGATGAAAATACTTAATTCACGCTGGTTTATAAATGATACGGTTCTTTTCGGTGGGTTTCATCGGATGGACATTTCAGGTGCAAAGACTCCATGGTGCTTGTATTATCAAGTGGCGGTGTTTTACGGTATAATAGATAAGGTTATTTTTTAATATATATTGAATATGCTTGATATTATCTAGGGGAAAGAATTTTTTGGCATGCATTCATAGGGAACATGAATATAGCTCTTTTTTTCGAAGGGTGCTTTATTTGTTTGTTGCTGTTGTCATTTATATGATTTTTTTACAATGATGTTGGTTTTGTTATCTTATTGCGCGGTTAAAAGACATCTCATTTGAAATGTGGTGATATAAGGCAGCTTCCTTGATATAGGAAGTGTTTGTGCGGAGGTGAAATATTCAGGGTAGGGCTTTCTCGTTGAGGTTTAAGTTAATCCCATAAGTCGTGAGTAGCTGGAATCCTTCCTATAAAAAACCAGACTGTTTACACACTGGTGTGGGTTTAAGAATTTTTATCCTGTGAGATGTGGCGGACAAGTCAAACCTCTGGTTTATTACGCGCTGATGTACTTTTTAGAAATCTTCCTGTTCTTGTTCTTGAATGTTTGTGCAGTTTTGATCATCTTTGAGCAATTGGTTGGTGAGATTTTCAATGCGTTGTGTGGTGTCACGCATAATTTTCCCCATGGTGCGGTCTCTTTCGTTGTGGAGTCGTAAAAGAGTATTGTAGTCTTCTTGTAATTTTTTATTTTCTCGTTTTATTTCTTCCATTTCATCGATAATCATTATGCCAGCCATAACCGATAAACGATGGTCGCCAATTTCACCAAAATTGTTCTTTAAATGTGTGATATATTGATCCAATTGAGCAGCAAGCGCAATAAGACGACGTTCTTGTCCTTTGTCACAAGCCATGCGATAAACTTTACCATCAATGGTAACGGAAACAGTTTCCATACATTCAAACCTTTATCTATCAATGACAACACGAATTGTTTCCATTGCTTTAATAAGACGTTTGGAAACTTCTTTGTTTACGGACTCTAAGCGTTCAATTTGGGCTTCAGCTTTGTCAAGCGCTTGGGCAAGATGGCTGCGGTCAGCATTCATTCGTTGGATTTCTTCTTCCCATTCGTTATTTTTATTAATAACGGCATTGCGGTTTATTATGGTAATCTCTAAAGTTCTAAGTGCCTTTTCTAGGTGCTCTAAAGCATCTTGTAGAACTGTAGTCTCTTGGTTCATTGCCTTTATCCTTTGGGTAATTGTATCCTTTATCAATGTGTTATGCAAAAACGAATCACTTTCACTCTTGTGTTGTGTGCATTTTATTTTTAAGTATGTAGGATATTTTAGCAAGCAAAGCAGGGGATAGATATAAATTAAAAGCTGGATTTTTTGCGCGTATTGGCATAAATGACATGGATATACAGAACGCGTGAGGGGAATGTTATTAATATTATTGAAGTGGTGGCAAAAAGTCTCACGCTAATGGTTAGAAAATAGTATTTCTTGAGAATTTTAAGAGAATACGGAAAAAGCAACAGAATAACGTATTTAACGAAATGGTCGATTATTCATGACAAACACCCACCAACAGAATCAGATGGCCAATGCTATCCGTTTTCTTGCTATTGATGCGATTGAAAAAGCAAATTCTGGTCATCCGGGCTTGCCAATGGGAGCAGCCGATATTGCTACGGTTCTTTACACAAAATTTCTTGCTCACGACCCCAAAAAACCTCGCTGGCCTAACCGTGATCGTTTTGTGTTATCAGCAGGACATGGGTCTATGTTGCTTTATGCTCTCTTGTATCTTTCTGGTTATGAAGATATTGGCATTGAAGATCTCAAAAATTTTCGCCAATTAGGAGCAAAGCTTGCCGGGCATCCAGAATATGGGCATGTGGCAGGAATCGAAACAACGACTGGTCCTCTTGGACAAGGGTTGGCTAATGCCGTGGGGATGGCTCTTGGAGAGCGTTTGCAAAATGCCCGTTTTGGTGATCTTATCAACCATTACACTTATGCGTTGGTGGGCGATGGATGCCTTATGGAAGGGATATCTCAAGAAGCACTTTCCCTTGCTGGTCATTTGAAACTCAATAAGCTTATTGTGTTGTGGGACGATAATAATATTTCTATCGATGGAGAGATTTCCCTTGCTGACAGTACAGATCAGATTGCGCGTTTTAAGGCATCTGGTTGGGAGACACATAAAGTCAATGGGCATGATCAAGCAGCAATTGCGCGGGCTATTGAGGCGGCACAAAATTCCGATAAACCAACTTTGATCGCTTGTAAAACAACAATTGGCTTTGGAGCACCCAATAAAGCGGGTACCAATAAAGTTCACGGAGCCCCTTTGGGCGCACGAGAAATCACTGAAACCCGTATCGCGTTAGGGTGGGATGCTGAGCCTTTCGTTATTCCAGCCGATATTCTCGATAATTGGCGCTTGGCTAGTCTCAATGCTGCTAAAAAACGCCAAAAATGGGAAGAAAAATTTGCTGATCTTCCTGTCTCAGAGCGTGTGGAGTTTGAAAGATTGATGCGGGGCGATCTCGTGGGCGGATTTGATGGCGCTATTGATACTTATAAACAGAAATTGGTTGAAGAGCGCCCCGTTGTTGCTACGCGTAAAGCTTCGGAAATGGCTCTTGAAGTGATCAATGAAGTCGTTACTGAAACTATTGGTGGTTCGGCTGATTTAACCGGATCTAATAATACAAAAAGCAGCCAGATGAAAAGTATCTCTGCTGAAGATTTTTCAGGGCGCTATCTGCATTATGGAATTCGCGAACATGTAATGGGAGCTGTGATGAATGGTCTTGCCCTTTATGGCGGCTTTATTCCTTATGGGGGAACCTTTTTATGCTTTTCTGACTATATGCGTCCTGCTATGCGTTTGTCTTCTCTCATGGGGTTGCGGGTGATTTATGTCATGACTCATGATTCTATTGGTCTTGGTGAGGATGGTCCGACCCATCAACCCGTGGAGCATTTGGCTTGCCTGCGTGCAATGCCTAATCATTTTGTGTTCCGTCCTGCCGATGCTATGGAGACAGTCGAGTGTTGGCAATTGGCTTTGAAAGCACGCGGGACACCTTCTACCTTGGCTTTGAGTCGACAAAATCTACCGCTTTTGCGTCAGGAGTATGAAGAAGAAAATCTCTGTATGCTTGGTGCTTATGAATTCCTAACAGCTAGCGATGATGCACAAGTGACGCTGTTTTCTTCTGGTTCAGAATTGCAAATTGCAGTGGAGGCACATGCGGTGTTAGAAGAAAAAGGCATCCCAACGCGTGTGGTTTCTGTGCCTTGTTTTGAACTTTTTTCTCAACAATCTCTCTCCTATCAGCGTGCTCTCATTGGAGATGCACCGATTAAAGTTGCCATTGAAGCTGCCGTCGCCCAAGGATGGGACCGTTTTATTGGCTGTGATGGTGTGTTTATTGGTATGAAGGGCTTTGGGGCAAGTGGAACAATTGATGCCCTTTATGCGCATTTTGGTATTACTTGGGAAAATGTCGTTGCCACCGTTGAAAAAGAGCTGGAAAAGATCAAAGAAGAAAAGACAAAGTGACAGCTTGTGTTGTCATGAATGGGGTGGTTTTAGGGCATCATATTTTGTGCATTATTGTGGATAAGTGAGTGATCAAGATATTGACAATGTGGGAATTAATGATTTGGGATTGGTAAAATACCCATTTATTGTGTTTTAAATGTTGTGCTTAAAAAATTTATGAGGAAACATGTGAAATGACAGTTCGTGTTGCAATTAATGGGTTTGGTCGTATTGGTCGCAATATTTTACGTGCACTTGTGGAAAGTGGACGACAAGATATTGAAGTGGTTGCAATTAATGATTTGGGATCGGTGGAAACAAATGCCCATTTATTACGCTATGATTCAGTTCATGGGCGTTTTCCTGATATCGTTAAGGTGATAGGGGATGCTATTGATGTGGGAGGTGGTTTAATAAAGGTATGCGCAGAGCGTGATCCTGCTCAATTGCCTTGGAAAGATTTGGATATCGATATTGCTTTGGAATGTACGGGTATTTTTACTGCGCGTGATAAAGCAAGTGCTCATTTAGATGCGGGGGCAAAGCGTGTTCTTATTTCTGCGCCTTCTGAAGGAGCAGATCTTACGGTCGTCTATGGGGTTAATCATCAATCTTTAAGCAGCGAGCATCGCGTTGTTTCAAATGCTTCTTGTACAACCAATTGTTTGGCGCCTGTTGCACAAGTTTTACACAACACAGTGGGCATTGAAAAGGGCTTTATGACAACAATCCATTCTTATACGGGTGATCAACCTGTGTTGGATACAATGCATCGGGACCTTTATCGTGCACGTGCGGCAGCTCTTTCTATGATTCCTACCTCAACAGGAGCGGCAAAAGCTGTGGGATTGGTCTTGCCAGAATTAAAGGGATTGCTTGATGGTGTATCGATTCGTGTTCCAACCCCTAATGTTTCTGTGGTTGATTTGACATTTATTGCTAAGCGTTCCACAACAATCGAAGAAATTAATACAGCCATTGCTATTGCTGCACAAGGTCCTTTGAAGGGCATTTTGGATTATACAGAAGAGAAACTCGTGAGTTGTGATTTTAATCATAATCCTCATTCAGCTATTTTCCACAATGATCAAACAAAAGTGATTGATGGTAAGCTCTGTCGCGTTTTGGTTTGGTATGATAATGAATGGGGCTTTTCCAACCGTATGAGTGATACGGCAGTGGCTTTTGCTAAGACAATATAAGAGGACCTCAGGGTCCTCCTTTTTATAGGGAAAAGTCTCATTTTTGTGCAATTTTGAGAAAAACAGATAGAGGCTGTTGTTCTCATGCGCTAGAGAGAAGAGGCTATTGAAATATTGATGATGTGTTTTGTTTTAATACTGGGTCAATACGTGGTTTTAAAAGATGAATGAAAGAGTAAACTTTGAAAAAGTAAGATCTGAACGAGATACCCTTTGAGAAAATGTTAGGAAACAGGAGATGTAAACTCTTTTGCCTAGAAGTAAAAGGAAGCTTTAATAGAGATCAAATTGAGCCAATGCATTTGTTTGCCACAATGGAATATGAAGATTAAGAGCAATGGTGGGCTTTTGTACATTTGATGATGAAAGCTTTGGCTTTTCAAACAGAGGGTGAGAGATGGGCTGTCGTGGGTCTCTTGTAAAAGCAAAGAGGGGATAAGTGGAAAGAAAAGTGGGCAGGGTTGTTGGATGCGTTTTTATTTGAAACAATGGAAAGTGAAGAGGAAGCAGTGATGGGGTTTCGTACACTTGATGATGTTGATGTCACTGGAAAACGTGTTCTTGTGCGGGTGGATTTTAATGTGCCAATGGCGCAGGGTAAGGTCTGTGATACGACACGCTTAGAGCGGCATAAAGAGACACTCGTTGAGCTGCAAAAGTGTGGTGCTAAACTTATTCTGCTTTCTCATTGTGGTCGCCCCAAAGGAAAGGTAGAGCAAGAGTTTTCACTCCGTCCTGTTGTGCAAGTGCTGGAAAAGATCATTAATCAGCCGGTTGCTTTTGCTCCTGACTGTATCGGTTCGGCGGTGCAGGTTGCAGTTGAGTCATTACAAAATGGTGGTGTTTTACTGCTTGAAAATGTTCGTTTTTATGCTGGTGAAGAAAAGAATGATTGTTCTTTTGCAGAAGCTTTGGCTCATAATGGAGATCTCTATGTTAATGATGCTTTTTCAGTTTCTCATCGTGCCCATGCTTCGGTGGAGGGAATAACGCATTTGTTGCCTTCTTATGCAGGGCGCTCTTTGCAAGGTGAGATGCAGGCGTTAGAAAAAGGACTTGGCAATCCAGCACGTCCTGTGGTTGCCCTTGTAGGAGGAGCGAAAGTTTCCAGCAAGCTTTTTGTGCTCAATCATTTGGTGGAAAAGGTTGATCATCTCGTGATTGGTGGGGGCATGGCTAACAGTTTTTTAGCAGCGCAAGGTGTGTCTGTTGGTAAGTCACTGTGTGAACATGCATTGATGGAAACGATAAAAAAAATCATTAAAAAAGCGCAAGAGTGTCACTGTACCCTTCTGCTTCCTCAGGATGCTGTCGTTGGATTTCGCTTTGAAAAAGATGCACCGCATCGTCTTTATGACATTGAAGATATTCCACAAGATGGCATGATATTGGATATTGGGACGCGCTCTATTGCGCATATCAATGCTGCGATAGATGAAGCTGCTACTCTTGTGTGGAATGGACCCCTTGGTGTTTTTGAGATGTCTCCCTTTGATAAGGGAACCATTGCCGTTGCACGCCATGCAGCAGAACGTAGTTTGACGGGAAAGTTGGTTTCAATTGCGGGAGGGGGCGATACGGTTTTTGCCCTTAATCATGCCGGTGTTGCCAATGATTTTACTTATCTTTCGACTGCTGGAGGAGCTTTTTTGGAATGGATGGAAGGAAAGACCCTTCCTGGTATTCTTGCCCTTATGCAGGCTTAAAGGGCTTCTTTGAAGGGGAAGGTTAAAGAAAAACTATACGGTCGTGTAGAGTGTTTTGATAGTGTTGCGCATTTTTAGAAATTAAGACAAAATAAAGAGGAATTTTTTATGAATGAACGGCTTGAAGATATTGCACTTGCTTTGGTGCATGCGGGTAAAGGTATTTTGGCGGCAGATGAAAGTACGGCGACCATTGGAAAGCGTTTTGAAAGCATTGGTGTTGAATCCAATGAAGATAAGCGCCGTGCTTATCGTGAAATGCTTTTTAGTACAAAAGAAGCGATGGAAAACGCCATCTCTGGGGTTATTTTATTTGATGAAACCATTCGGCAAAAAGCATCTACTGGGAAAATGTTGACGGATCTTATTCGGGATTCAGGCGCTTTGCCAGGGATTAAAGTTGATACCGGTGCAAAACCCTTGGCTGCTTTTCCCCAAGAGACAATTACCGAAGGGTTGGATGGTCTTCGTGAGCGGCTAAAAGACTATTATGCTTTGGGAGCACGTTTTGCTAAATGGCGTGCGGTAATTGCTATTGATGAACACACTTTGCCAACAAGAGGCGCCATAAGACAAAATGCACAAGCTCTTGCACGCTATGCTGCCTTATGTCAGGAGTTCAATATTGTGCCCATTGTTGAGCCGGAAGTGTTGATGGATGGACCATCGTGTGGGCATTCAATTACACGCTGCTTTGAGGTGACACGCACTGTTTTGCAGGCTGTCTTTAAAGAATTGTTTGAAGCTCGTGTTCTTTTGGAGGGGATGATTTTAAAGCCCAATATGGTGATTGATGGAAAGGATGCTCGCAAGGCTTCTGTTGAAGAAGTTGCTGAAAAGACCATCCAAGTGCTTAAACAGACTGTTCCTGCCGCTGTTCCCGGAATTGCTTTTCTTTCTGGAGGGCAGTCTGATCAGGAAGCAACGGCGCATTTATCTGCCATGAATTCTTTGGGCGTATTGCCTTGGAAATTGACCTTTTCCTATGGGCGAGCACTGCAAGCAGCTGCCTTAAAAGCATGGGCAGGAAAAGATGAAAATATTGCTGTTGCACAGAAGGCATTTCGTCATCGCGCTCGGATGAACCATCTTGCGGCTTTGGGACAATGGACAAAAGAACAAGAAAAAGCGTGCGCTTGAAGGACAAGCTCTGTTTTTAAATGCGGAGAGATTTTTCATGTTTCTGCGTGATTTTTTGCGCCCTCATCATGATAAGAATGGCGGGGACATTTTAGGCTTGAAAGCTTTCTCAGAGAGTTTTTTCCTTGGACCTTTTAAAAGTCTTTAATGGGTGCTATCGAGAGATAAGATTGCGGGAGAGGTGCAATTTCGAGAAGGGGAGATAATGCTAGGAAATTTGTGAATGCACAGCACTTTAGTATGGTGTCGTTCATGGGTGGGCACTTACTTCTTGAGTGAAAATCATAAAGCTCATACTGTATTGAAGAGTTTGATATTGTGATATTTTCTCTTTTTCATGTTATCATTACTTGTCATCAGCAGAATTTATTTTATTGCAGTTTCAAAGGTGGATTAAGCGGGTAGATTAGAAAGTTGCGATTTCTGAGCGGATTGGAATACAGATTATGAAGCTTTTCTGCGTCAGGATAGCTTCCTCTTCAATGGGGGTAGTTTTCTATTGGCGAACGAATTGAATAACTCTTGCGAAAGAAAATAGATTTGCACCTCAATAAAACACCTATTTTTTCGTTAAAATGGATAAATTTTTCTTGTATTTTTTGATGATATAATTGAAAGTAACTAACTTCATAGCATCTTGGCTTAAAACGGGGGGAGTTGTGGACGGTATATCTTCTAAGAATAACAGTATATCTTCTAAGAATACAAGCATCAAAAGAAAAAATCGATACGCAGAACAGAGCTTTTCTGCAATTATGATGCGAAAATTGTGCAATATGGTGCGTGGGGTATTCGAAGGGATCTTTACAGTATTTACTTTCATAATTTTTATTATCTTGCTCAACATACGTGGGCCGGTTCATACCGCATTAAAAGTCTTTGGGTCGGTGAGTGGAATAGGGTGCTTTTTATTTTTTTTCGGATATCTTATAGAACGCCGCGAAGCAGCAGATGAAGCCGCTATATCGTACGCATTATTCTTAACAATTCTTGAAGGCGTTTCTTCTATTTGCTTCCTGTCTGCTGCGTGGGGTTACGACGCTCTCTTATTCCGTTTAGCACCTCCTGGGTATATTCTTATTCTTCCTGAATAAATAGAGTGCATTTTGTTTGCATACAAATCAAAATGAGAGGCTGTCTGCCTCTCAAATTCTTAATAATCGCTCTCCAAAATAATGACATCAGACCCGCTTTTAATGAAGGGACTAACAAGCCTTGGGTCCTTAAGCCTCAAGGCAACCCTTTACAAGTTGCGCCTAACTGCATCCTTGACCTTAAGATACCCAAACGGCTTATTTTGTTTTTAACATGTATGATATAAGGGGAAAGCTTCTCATCATGCCTAAATGGTAACTTATCGTGTGTTAAATGGAAAAATGAGAAAAAGCATCTTTATGCAATATAATCCAATTATAATTTTTTGATTTAAGCATAAAAGACTTAAAGTCTTCTACAAGACTGATACGATAAAAAGGGGAAAATCGCCTATATTGAGCAACTAAGTCGTATTTTAGGTGCTCTTGATATAGCTATATCACCAAATGGTTTTGAAGACTTATCCTTTTAGCTCTATTCACTAAAAGGTTATTTTGAGGGGGCTTGGCTAATGAATGTAAAGGAAAATTAGCATGTAATATTTCGCTTTTCTGGTATAGATGCTGAATGAGTTAATTATCTAGAGGATCACTGAAGAGGGAGCGCTAAAAAATGATGAAAATCCTCCGTACTTCGGTGAATTCGTGGTTGAAGATATAATCGTAAAACTTGGCTTATCTGTTCCTGAAACAGCTGAATGGTTTGAAATGGTTAGGGTGTCAGTTCTGCATACGCTTAGCTCGCTATACAAAAAAATTATGATTTAGTGCAAGCTTTAAAACATAAAGACCCTAAAGATATATCCTCTTTGTACATGTTCTTATCATCGTTAAAATGCCTTCTTAAAGCACGACAGGGGGTGCTATAAAATTGAGAGCTGTAAAATATATGGGGCTTGGAGGGGGTGAGAAGATGGTGTTTAATCGAAGTACTCTATCCTTATTTTTATGGGCTATGACTGAAAGAGAGAGCTGGAGAGACGATTTGTGAGTAAAGAGAACGTCGTTTTGAGGTTGCGTGTCTGCAAGAGCAGAACAGTGGTCGTGGTGATATTTACAAACAATAAATTTGATAAAATTTTACGATTTTGCCAAAAGCCAGTTTATTATAAACGCTGTTTCTCATGTGCTCTCACACAAAAGTTATAAGAAGCCCAAAAGTGCTAAAAAAATCTTTGCTCTTTTTCAATAAGACGGATCTGTAAACAATATTCAAAAAGTGTTCGTGTTTTTGAAAGAGAATAAAAGGATACTCTTGCAATAGAGAAGTGTATTTGTGAATTACAATTTGTCATGATTTTCGGTAAACACTATTGTTTAGAGCGGTGAGAGAGGGCAAATTTTTAATATTCAGTTTTTTTAAAGAGTGTGGTCAGTCTTTAGGATAGAGCTTGTGTCCCTAGAACCCTATCAAGTGTGAGCCGCATAAGGGTCTCAAGCAAGCGAGCACCTATTATACTTTTTGCCAGCGTATACTCTTTTGTCAGCGCCCCAATGTTTTGACAGCCCTTAGAACGTAAGGGGCAAGAGAGGTATTTTATTCCTTTCTTGTACCGTTTCACTTCACACGCCAACTCTGCTTGTGATGAGCAAGCAAGAGATTTTGTTTGACTTACTATGAGGGTTTGACATGAGAAAATCCTATGGTATTTATGATCTTTCATGAAAAACAATGAATTATCCTTATAAATCACCGTTATGGCGCTGTTATGAAGAGAACTCCTTGCTCATCTTAATAGTCCATAGAGATTAACTTGGTATCATTTTACATTCTGTACACAGAAGTGTCTTTATAAAAATGCTCTATCTTGCGCAGAAAAAAGAAAAACATCTCAATGCTTGCCTTTCTTTTTTCCATGAGAGATTTAAATTGATAAGCCTGTCTGAAAAAAGTGCTGTTTATGCCTTTAAAGATACGGCTCTTGTATCATGATCACTTACTCAGGTGAAAATTGGAGTTTTGCGAGGTAAGCATAAACGCCATTTTTTGCCACAAGTTCAGCATGCGTTCCTTCTTCAACAAGGGCGCCTTTATCCATCACAAGAATACGATCTGCTTTTAAAATTGTTGCTAAACGATGTGCAATGACCAAGGTTGTACGATTTTGCATCAATCCTTCTAAAGCGTCTTGCACCAACTTTTCACTGTTTGCATCTAAAGCAGATGTTGCTTCATCAAGCAGCAAGAGGGGTGCATTTCTTAAAATTGCCCGCGCAATACCAATGCGTTGTTTTTGTCCCCCAGAAAGCATGGTACCGCGTTCTCCTACTTGCGTATTCAAGCCATCTGGTAAAGCTTGAATAAATTCAAGTGCATTAGCCGCTTTAGCGGCAACAAGGATTTCCTCTTCATGGGTATTTTCAGTTCCAAAAATAATATTATCACGCAATGTTCCATCAAAAATGGCGACATCTTGTGGAACATAGGAAATTGCACTGCGTAAATCTTGTAAAGAAAGGCGATTAATTTCCATGCCATCCAACCGAATTGTTCCACTTATTGGATCATAAAAACGAAGGATCAAAGAAAAAATACTGCTTTTTCCTGCTCCGGAAGCCCCAACAAAAGCAACCGTTTCGCCTGCTTTTACAGAAAATGAAAGCGAGCGTAAAACTTTCTCTTGTGGTCTAGAAGGATAGGTAAAATCAACCTGATCAAAAACAAGTTCACCTCGAACAGGTTGCGCCAATGATAAAGCATTTTTAGGAGCTACAATAGTAGGTTGTTCTTGTAACAATTCGGCAAGCCGTTCAGCAGCGCCTGCTGCTTGGATTAATTCTGCTCCCAGTTCCGATAATTGCGCAAAAGTAGAAGCTCCAAAAACCGCATAAAGGACAAATTGCCCTAAGGTTCCCCCTGTCATCGTTCCATTCAAAACATCACGCGATCCAATCCATAAAACAGCAACCACACTGCTAAAAACCAAAAAAATTGCAAACCCCGTAAAAAAGGAGCGCAAGATTACAGAAGCACGTGCTGTTTGAAAAGCACGTTCTATCAATTGTGAAAAACGTATTGTAACGAGTTTTTCAGCGGTAAAAGCTTGCACAGTGCGAATAGCACTTACCTGCTCTGTAGCAACAGCATTGGCATCTGCGAGACGATCTTGCGCCGCGCGGGTGCGAGAGCGAACTTTACGTCCAAAGACTACCAAGGGAATGGCCACAACAGGAATAGCAGCTAAAACCAACAAAGACAATTTAGCATTGGTGATCACCATCATTACGACGGCTCCGATCACGATAATCAGCTGACGCAAGGCGGTAGAGGCGGTAGAGCCCACAGCTAATTTTATTTGTGTGGTATCTGTTAGAAGCCTTGAAACAATCTCTCCTGAATGTGATCGATCAAAAAAAGCAGGAGAAAGTTTCATAATATGGACAAACACATCACGCCGTAAATCGGCAACAATCCGTTCTCCTAAGGTGATAACACAGTAATAACGGGCTGCTGAAGCAAATGCGAGAAACAAGGCTAAGATAAACAAAATTCCAAAGTAAAAATTGATATGTCCATGGCTTGAAGTAGAAAACCCATGATCAAACATTTGGCGGATAGCCACAGGCAAAGCTAATGTGACTAGAGCAGCAACAGATAACGCTAGAAAAGCAAAGATAAACAACCAACGATAGCGCAAAAGATAAGGAAAAAAAATTGCAAGCGAAGAGAATGAAGATTTCTTAGGGGAAGACTTTGTCGATTTTTCTGAACGAGAACGTAATGTCATAAAATTTTGCTCACTGTATTGGATTTGTAACACTTGATACAATGATGTATCTTGAACACTTGTTTTTTGATGCGTGCTCAGTTATAGGAATAAATACTTTAATCAATGTATCAAAAAGACAAAGGAAGTGCACTTAAAAAAACAAGCAAGTGCTATTTCATTCTATAAACGCAAAAGGTTTGACGCATGAAAGCGAATATTCACCCCAATTATCATAAAATTACCGTTGTTATGACGGATGGAACCCAATATACGACGCGCTCTACTTGGGGAAAAGAAGGCGATACTCTTAATCTAGATATTGATCCAAGAACGCATCCGGCATGGACAGGTGGCTCCCAAACACTCGTAGATCGCGGTGGTCGTCTTTCTAAATTCAAAAATCGTTTTGGTAATATTGGCATGTAAAAGCCTCCTTTTATGGGGAACAAGGGTTTTAAACAAATCGATTGCAAATGGATGGATTTTTTATCCTATCAAAGAGTGCACTTTAAATATTAATTCAAAAACGCATCCGACATAAACAGATGGGTCTTAAACACTTATAAATCATTGTGGTTGCGTTTTTTAAATTCAAAAATCATTTTGAAATATACGCATAAATCCTTTCTTTCCTAGAGTATAAAGACTTGAAATAAAATAATTGCAAACTTTTCTTCTTTTTTTGGAACTGAACATATCCATGGAGAGGAAGTATTTTCCGCTTTTAAAGCTGCCAATGCATTTGAATTTATTCAAGCTTTACCAGATGGCTTGGATACGCAAGTAGGGGAACGTGGTACCATGCTTTCTGGGGGGCAAAAACAACGCATTGGTATTGCACTGGCGATTTTAAGAAATGCAGCCCTCTTGTTGCAAGCCGGCACCGTCATTATATTTGCCAACTCGTGGATGTTGCTACAGCCCTTGGCACTTGAGATAATTTATTATAGGCATTTTAAGTCCTTTCTTAATAGTTTTTTTATTCACGCGAGCTCTCCCCACTTGTAAAGTGCAAAAGGCATGGTTTTGATTGGTTCACCATGGAACATGGTTTGAAATGAGAGAATCCTACGGTATTCGGGATACTCATTCAACATATAAAACAATGAATTATTATTATAAATCAAAATGTTGCTACTTGATGAAGTAACATTTGCTTTAGATTCAAACAGTGAAAAGTTGGTGCAAGATACCTTAGAAGGATTGATGCAAAATCCTAAATCCTGGTCATTGCACATCGTTTGGCAACAATTTTAAAAGCTAATCGTATTCTCGTGATAGATAAAGGCGCTTTTGTGGAAGAAGGAACACACAACTCATTATAAAAAATAATGTTTATGCGCATTTGGCTAAACTGCAATTCTCATCTGAGTAAGTGATCTTGATACAAGAGCAGTATCTTTAAGGGCATAAACAGCACTCTTTTCAAACAGGCTTAGCAATTTGAAACTCTCATGGAAAAAAGAAAGGCAAGCATTGAGATGTTTTTCTTTTTTAACGGGCTGTTCTTTTTTTGCCTGAGATGAAGTATTTTTATAAAGACACTTCTGTGTACAGAATATAAAATAATACCCAGTTAAATCGCTATGGACTATTAAGATGAGCAAGGAGTTCTCTTCATAACAGCACTGTCACGTTGATTTATAAGGATAATTCATTGTTTTATATGAGAGAACATGAATACCATAGGATTTTCTCATGCCAAATGTAGTTATATTAAATCAATCAAAACTATGTCTCTTGTATGTGGCAAGCAGAGAGAGCCCACGTGAATAAAACACTTTAGAAAGAATAAGTCCACCTCATGAAGCGTCTCAAGTTTTAGGGGCTGTAGTAACATTAGGGGTTAGGAAAGTGTATGATGATGTCGCTTTACTAAAAAAGAGCCGATAAATGAGTAGAAAGACGCTTTTTATCAATTTTACAAAACAAGGTAAGCACGCAGCCATGTTTTGCTGTTTGGTTGAGTTAAGGTTTTTATTACTTTGGAAATCAATATTTCATGGATCATGCATTTTGAGGGCTTATAAGGTTTTTCTTTAAAGTACATAAATCACTAAAACAGCACTATTAAATACAAATTGTTTTATTTTTGCCAACAAAAATATCTATATTTTGTGCATTGTTTTTATTAAAATATAATATGTAGTGATTTTCAAATCAGATATACACATAATGATACAACATCGAGAAATCGATAAAAGAGCTGCGTTAAATGTTGGTGAGAATAAAAGAGAGCAAGAATGGAAGAAGACATAAAATGGGCAATAGCTTTCATAATAGCTACAATTAAGGTCATTTGGAAATGAGGGAAAGAATGTGGGAGTGTGAGATTCGGCGTTATGATTTTCTGCATCATATTGATGGGGAAGTCGTGGTATTTGGGATACTCAGTAGATTTTTGTTTGGGTTTGCAATGATAGTGTGTTGTGGGGGAAGCTTAATGCTTGCATTGGCAATTTATCAGAACAAGCATTTAACTAAACAACTTGAGCAAAAAGAGTAAGAGTGCGCTGAACATAAAGATATTATTGCACAAGGGGAACAGAGGCTTTTTGCAAAAACTCAAAATATCGCAAGAATGGTTGAAACAATGGGATGAGGGAGTAAGGCTATGGGAAAGAGACGTACTGGGGATAAAAAATCCTAGGGAAGATATGAAATTCAGTGGAGATCGGCTTCCATTGGTAAAGGATATTTGTGTTCGAGGGGATCACAAAGTGCGTTTATTGTACAAGCAAGCACTTGGAAAAAAACTTACTTATGAACATTACAAAAAAATATGTAGTCTCTTGGATACCTCGTATTTTAGGAAATTTTTTGTAAAAGCAGTGCGATTAATGAGAAAGAATGGAATAACTCTGCAAAAGTTTGTAGATCCTCTTACGAACAAAAAACGGATTCAACCTACGATGTTATTACTTCATTGGTGGTTATATGTTCTTGATGATATGATTATAGCTGAATGCAAACAGCACCAAAAGGAAAACTCTAAAGGGGAGGATGAAAAGAAAAAATTTACAGATACTTTGTGGGACAACATATCTATAAGTATAGAACATGAAGAGATAGAGGAAATGCTAAAGCTTTCGGAATCTTGGTCTGGTGAGTGTACTTTATTATTATATTGTAAAAAGAAAGTGTTGTTGTTGTTATGTGATTTTTCCAGTCATTATGAAGTGGCGAGAGAAACTTTCATTTACTATAAGAAGCTTATTAAAACAGTGAAAAAAGGCTATGTTGCCTTTGATAATGGTTGCCATTATTTCACAGTTAGAGATGTAATCAATATTTTAAAAGAGAATGACACAAAGTAAAAGATCTTTCCATTGCTGAAGGGAATCCAACATTTGAAAAAATTTATAAATTAGGAGCCAGAGAATGGATAAAAGCGGCAAATGAGAAATGCGATAACCGGTTGATCTTTTGGGAGAAGCTTGTTGAGGAAAAAAAGTTAAAAGAAAAATTAAAAGTTATTTTTGGGGATAAGAAGGTAAAGGCACTGAAAGAGGCTGTTGAAAAAGATAAAGAACAGCTTGCAAGTGAAATGCAGAAAGCAATTTTGGAAAACAAAGACTTTCATTATTATAAATGTCGTCGGCATTTGATAAACTATTTGTAAAACGGTTGAATAAAGGGGTAGAGAACAGCCCTATGAATCAGTGGTTTTTCTGAAATCTCTGCTATTATGCAGTGGTGGAAAAGACGTGAAAACTCTTAAACATATGCGGCAGCTTTTATGAGAGAGGAGAGTTTTTTCGATCAATGGATAGCGCACTGTAAAGAGCATATATTGAGAGAGGGAATGGATTGTGTTCTTGCTTTGGGTGCGATAATTGCTTTTTGGGGCGTTTGGTTATGATGGGATTTGTGTTTATTGCCTTTTGCAGTTTGTTTGCAGGGGAATTTGAATAACAGAAACGTCAATAAGGTAAGCTATTGGGGATTGCTTTTGTGGGGGCTTATAGCAAGTACATTTTTTGTTCGTGGTGATGTTTTTTGTCACTATCTAATCAGTTATTTCCTATCGTTTTCTGTAAAGAAAATTAAAAACTCTTTCTTTATGTGTTTGTTTAAGGTTCTAAAGGTTTTGTAAAAAACTGTAAGAGTTAAATACCTTTTTTGAAGTTTTTTTATAGTTTAATGCGAATATGTTCATTGCCGGCAATGATATTTTTTTTGCGAAATATATCGCTGCCGCCTTCTTTATCGGTGACAAAACCACCGTTTTGCGAACCATTAGTATGCCGGTAGTTCTATCAAAAATTTGTAGATTGTCTTCCCAAAAGCCATCGGTTTTTCCCGCGGTACCATAAGATAAACTCAAGAGCAGCGCTAAGACAGTGCAGTCCAGTAACTTCCATCATTATATTGCGTAATTCAATAAGATAGGCTCCATGATTTGGACGACCAAAATGAGGCATGCTTGTAGCAATGACACAATCTTCTAGTCTGCGTCGAGCAGAAACGCGACAGCGGCGGTTATTGAAAAAAGCACCATACCTGCGTTCTGCGGTGAAGAGTTCATCACTCACGGGATTGTAAATGACACCACCAACGATTTTTCCTTGGCTTTCTAAGGCAATGGAAACAGCAAAAAAAGGAATGCCATGGAGAAAATTTGTGGTGCCATCTAAAGGGTCAACAATAAAACGGTGTTGTGAATCTTCTCCAATGATTTCTTCTGACTCTTCCATCAGAAAACCAAATTTGGGGTGCGCTTTGCTTAATTCATTGAAAATAATTTTTTCCGCTTTGCGATCTGCTTGGCTGAGGTCATCTGCTGGATTTTTTCTGAGGTCTAAATGCCTTTTTTGAGGGTTTTTTCTAATTTTAGGCGAATGTGTTCATTGCCGGCAATGATATTTTTTTTGCGAAATATATTGTTGCCGCCTTCTTTATCGGTGACAAAACCACCGGCTTCACGAACCATCAGTATTCCAGCAGCCATATCCCAAATTTGCAGGTTATCTTCCCAAAAGCCATCGGTTCTTCCAGCAGCCACATAAGCTAAATCAAGAGCAGCAGCACCAAAACGGCGAAGTCCGGCAACCTCTGCCATCACATTACGTAATTCAATAAGGTAGGTTCCATGATTTGGGCGACCAAAATGAGGCATTCCTGTGGCAATGACACAATCTTCTAGTCTGCGTCGAGCAGAAACGCGACAGCGGCGGTCATTAAAAAAAGCACCACACCCGCGTTCTGCGGTGAAGAGTTCATCACTCACGGGATTGTAAATGACACCACCAACGATTTTTCCTTGGCTTTCTAAGGCAATGGAAACAGCAAAAAAAGGAATGCCATGGAGAAAATTTGTGGTGCCATCTAAAGGGTCAACAATAAAACGGTGTTGTGAATCTTCTCCAATGATTTCTTCTGACTCTTCCATCAGAAAACCAAATTTGGGGCGCGCTTTGCTTAATTCATTGAAAATAATTTTTTCCGCTTTGCGATCTGCTTGGCTGACATAATCTGCTGGTCCTTTCAAAGACACTTGCAAATTTTGCACTTCACCGTAATCACGTACCAACGAGCGTCCTGCTTTCATTGCAGCTTGCACCATGACATTCATGACTGCAGAATGGGCCATTTTTTATTCCTTTATTTATCTTTTTCATTTGCGCGACGCAAATAAATCAACTCATTGGTGTCTACAATGATACGTTCACCAGCATTCATAAAGGGGGGAACAAGAATACGAATCCCGTTTTCAAGAATGGCGGGTTTATAAGAGGAGGTAACCGTTTGTCCTTTGATGGCAGGATCGGCTTCCGCAATCGTGACAGCAACTTGATCAGGAAGTGAGATGCCAATAGGCTTTTCTTGATAAAGTTCAACTGTGACTGTCATCCCATCTTGGAGAAAAGCAGCACGTTCACCAACAAAATCCTTTTGAAGTTCTAGTTGTTCATAAGATTCTGAATCCATAAAGACCAAAGCATCCCCTTGTTGATAAAGAAAGGTGAAATCTTTTTGTTCAAGGCGCACGCGTTCAACCGTCTCAGCAGCGCGAAATCGCTCATTAAGTTTTGTACCATCAATCAAATTTTTCATTTCAACTTGGTTAAATGCACCACCTTTTCCTGGTTTTACAGCGTTGCATTTAACAGCAACCCATAAGCTTCCTTGATGTTCGATCACATTACCAGGGCGAATTTCATTGCCATTAATTTTCATCGTTTCTATCCAATTCTATTCTTGCAAAAAGAACTCTCTTGTTGTCTTTATGGCGCTTTTCTTTGCTGCCTTTAACGGTCAAGCTCTTTTGTTATTTTCGGGCTAAAATCCCTTTGATTAACCTTGCGGCTCTCTCATGGTCCTGTGTGCTCTTTATGGGCTTTCTCCTGCTTTTTGCAAAGAGAAAAGCTTAAGTAAAAAAGGACCTTTATGTATTTTTGCTTTTCAGTTCTTTGCAAGACCATAAAAAGCGCTCAGACGCAAGCTTTTTAAAAATTTGCACAAAAATTTTTTAGAATTTTTGGGGAAATTTATCCCGTTGTGTCGTAAAATATCATCATTGATGGCAATAATATAATTGATGGCAATGATATAAGTTCCCTAAAACCATGAGATGTTTTTAATTAAGAATATGTGAATACGGAGTTTATTATGAGTGTCTCATGGGAGAGAGCGTGGTGTGTGTTGTCACAGGGTGTTCGTTTGTATTCTCATCAGAGATCAGCTGTAAAAAGGCTTTTTTATCGAGGTTAGAACTCTAAATCTTTTGAGCAGCAGGTATTTTTCTGTACTTGATGCGATTTCATCATGAGAGTACGGGGGCAGTTGTTTTGTTAAGATATCAGCATAGAAAAAGAGAAGTGGAACATTTGAGATAGCGGCAATTTATTTTAAACGCCCTGCGCTGACACGATTTAATCCGTTTTCATATTTCTGGATTTGTTGGAAAGTGGCACTTAAATGTTGACCTAATGTTTTGTAAGACATTTTAAGCATTTTTCGTCTCAAACGAATTTTTTTGCCAATGAATTTGCCATTGAAAATGTCGTTATAAGGATTTTTACCAATACCCTAGAAAATGCTACACGGGATATAGAAAGCTATTCAGCTGCTTCAATCACAGATAGTCCAAGTTTTGCATTTACATCTTCGCGTAACAATTCACTAGGGTATGGGGCATTTTCATTATTTTTAGTATTCTTCTTTTCTTAAATCTCAAAGCTATAATTTACACTATTTTGTATTGTCACAATCTATAATAAAATTTATCCACTCTGGCTAAAAATGAGGTTTTTTATTGAGGTGCAAATCTCTTTGCCTTTCGCAAGAGCTTTTAAGTCTTTACGTGTAAAATATAGAGTATGTTTACATTAAATAGCGGGTTCATCTGGGCTGAGTATTTATATAAGAACGCGGCTCTCCGTTCACACTATACTGAAAAAGAGACACTATAGTGCTACTATTTAATCTTATTCTATAACTCAAATTCACACCCATGTTTTGTTGCTTTTGAGGTTGATCTGTATAGATCACATTATATCCATTCCGTCGCAACAGATTGATAAATAAAGGAGTAAAGTTATCTGCTGTATTATTTTTCTTTATAAGAAGTGTGGTTGTAGCTGGTGGTAAAAACCCTTTGTTACCGCTAATAAATTTGTTAGCAACTAATTGTGCCTGACGCTTTGTAAGACTTTGATCAACATAATTTGATGAATAATTGCCTACAGATGCGCAACCAGCCACCAACACAACCGGTGACAGCAATAAATATTTTAACATCTTTAATTCCCCTTACTTATTGTTGCTCTTTATTTGCGAAGCTCCTCTTCCAGAAATAAGAGCAACTTTACTTATAGCACATTAACAACATATCGGTATCTAATCAATCGGTTAATTAATCGATGAATAATGGTTTCAGCTGTAAAGGCTGCTTGAAGTGCTTCTGGTGGCGTATATTTTAATAAACAGCTGCTTTTAGTGATTATGATAAAAAAGCAATTTTTTGCGTTTGCATGTTAAGATCATATCCTCGATCACTATTATAAAATGATGCGTTAGGTGCTGTTCCAGATCGACCAAAAAAATTTTCAAGCATTGCTTTTTAAGGGCTATCTTTTTTTAAATACGTATGAATGTTTATTCTGTTTTTTTAAATACTATCGTTTGAGGTGTGGTGTTTGTAAGGCATCAAATTTTGTACATGTGATGTTTTTATGAGAGTGTGTGGTGAATATTTGAGGGAGAGTTTGTCCGGATAATCTTGTGAAATGAACCACATAAAATGGGAAGCTAAAAGAGTTCTGTTCTGAGAAGACGGATTGTTTCCCAACTGGATAGGGAAGGGGCTTCTGTCCTTTGAGGGGTGGGAGGCAAGTCAAGAATAGAGAGTGTAGCGCCCTATATTATGATGTTAAAAGCTTTCATTTTGATCAGAGAGTAATTGTAAAATGGCTCTTTGTTTTATCGAGGTTAGAACTCTAAATCTTTTGAGCAGTAGGTATTCCTCTGTACTTGATGCGATTTCATCATGAGAGTACGGGGGCTGTTGTTTTGTTAAGATATCCGCATAGAAAAAGACAAGTGGAACATTTAAGATATCGGCAATTTCTTTTAAACGCCCTGCGCTGACACGATTTAAGCCGTTTTCATATTTCTGGATTTGTTGGAAAGTAACACCTAAATGTTGACCTAATGTTTTTTGAGACATTTTTAGCATTTTTCGTCTCAAACGAATCTTTTTGCCAATGAAAATGTCATTATCAAGATTTTTGGCTCGCATTTTAAAGCCGCCGCCGGTTGCGAGCGCCCTCGCATGAGTATTCCGGGAGCTTGAAAATACTGAGTTCTAGTCAGCCTTTTTGCTTTTAGTGCTGAAAGCACCTGGACATAGCAAAATCTCCCGGAATTCCGGGATACCCACAAAGTGGGTTCATCTTTACGCTAGAACTTAGGGTTTTCAAGGCCCCTTTTGGTCGTTGCGTATGCGACCAAAACATCTTTTAATTCATAAAGTAATTTCAGGAAATTTACAATAAAAATTAAAATAGCGTCTCTTAACGTGTCGTTTCTTAAAATGGAGGGGTGGCATGTTTTGCATTTAAGCAATAAAGTGTTCACAAGGGGGCTTTGAATAGCGTACGCTATCGCGTGATGTTAGCTTGCATTCTCATCAGAGATCAGCTGTAAAAAGGCTTTCTGTTTTATCGAGGTTAGAACTCTAAATCTTTTGAGCAGCAGGTATTCTTCTGTACTTGATGCGATTTCATCATGAGGGTATGGGGGCTGTTGTTTTGCTGAGGTGTCCGCATAGAAAAAGACAAGTGGAACATTTAAGATATCGGCAATTTCTTTTAAACGCCCTGCGCTGACACGATTTAAGCCGTTTTCATATTTCTGGATTTGTTGGAAAGTAACACCTAAATGTTGACCTAATGTTTTTTGAGACATTTTTAGCATTTTTCGTCTCAAACGAATTTTTTTGCCAATGAAAATGTCGTTATCAAGATTTTTGGCTCGCATTTTAAAGCCCCCGCCGGTTGCGAGCGCCCTCGCGTTGGTATTCCGGGAGTTAAAAACACTGAGTCCGAATCAGCCTTTTTGCTTTTAGTGCTTAAAGCACCTGGACAGAGCAAAATCTCCCGGAATTTCTATAAATTTTATCTTTTTGAAGCAGAGAGGAGTATTTTAAAAAACAGGAAGGAGCTTTATTGCTTCTTTGTGCGCTTTTTCTAGTTGTGTCTTGTCCATGCCTTGGAGCATTATTTCAAGATCAGGAGCTTGCATTTTTGCCTCCTTTGCAAGCATATACCATGCCGCTGCCATTATTATATCGCCTTTTGTTCCTGTGCCATCTCGATAAAGCCTTGCAAGGGAAATCTGTGCTGGTGCAATCATGTTGACGGCATTTCTGTGAAGTAAATGAAAAGCACGCTGAAAATCTGTTTCTCCTCCACGCCCTTGTACAAGCCATTGTGCTAAATGAAGTTGAGCTTTTAAGTGGTTGTTTTGAGCTGCTACTTCCATGAGCTTGCGGGCATTGTGATCATCTTTTGGTCGTTTTAATGTGCCTAAGGAAAGAATTTTTGCAGCAGAAAAAGCCGCTTCAGCATCCCCAAGAGCAGCACCTTTTAAGTACCATTTTAAGGCTTGCTCTATTGCTTCATTTTCACGACTTTGGGAAGAAACACCAGGGAGAGCTTGTTTTTCCTGTGAGGCTTTATAAAGAAGCAGTTGTCCATAATAAAAATAGGCTTCCTTGACGCCTGCTTTGACAGCTTTTTGAATGAATTGCGCACCAAGTTCTTGATTTTGTTTTATAAAGTGACCATCAAACAACATAAGTCCATAGCGTAGTTGTGCTTGGGGTTCCCCCTGTTTTGCGGCGCGTTCAAACCATAAAGCAGCACGCGCACCGTCAATAGGAACAGCACATCCTTCCATATAAATTCGGGCAAGAAGAGTTTGTGCAAAAGGATCATTTTTTTCAGCACGTCGGAGTGCTTCACGAAAAGCTTTTAAATAATAACCTTGGATGTAATAGTCATAGGCTTGGTCATAGTCTCCAGCTTTTAAGGGCTGAAAAGGTTCTTGAGTGTTTGAAGCTTCTTGAATCGTATTGAAAGAGCTTTCAGAATTTGAGATTTCTTCAGTGTTTCCCGCTGAACTTACAGCAGAACTTGCAAGCCCAATCACGCCTAAGATAAGCAGCTTCACGCTTCTCTTGATCATGGTGTTTTCTCCTCATTACCGATCAGAATTTTCACATTTTTTTTTCATCATTACAAGCCGTATAAGAATTTCATTTCTATATTACTTTTTATCTCTCAGTTTTTCGTCTTGGTTCAAGGTAGGGTTGGGTAAGTTAAAAAAGTAGCATAAATGTCGACGAGAGACAGACTGTTTAAAATAGTTCTGTTAAAAATAATAATGATGAAGGGTTATCGTATATAAAGATGCTTATCTTCTATTATATCAAGGGCTTCTCCTCTTAAAATGAAAAAATGCTTACAATGGAGGTTGCTTTTTAAAATACGTATGAATGCTTATGAATAGTGCGCTATCCGTGTGATGTTAGCTTGCATTCTCATCAGAGATCAGCTGTAAAAAGGCTTTCTTTTTTACCGTTGTGAGAGTTCTAAATCTTTTGAGCAGCAGGTATTCCTCTGTGCTTGATGCGATTTCATCATGAAGGTATGCGGGCTGTTGTTTTGTTAAGATATCGGCATAAAAAAAGGAAAGTGGAACATTCAAGATATCAGAAATTTCTTTTAATCGCCCTGCGCTGACACGATTTAAGCCGTTTTCATATTTCTGGATTTGTTGGAAAGTAACACCTAAATGTTGACCCAATGTTTTTTGAGACATTTTTAGCATTTTTCGTCTCAAACGAATTTTTTTGCCAATAAAAAGATCAATATTAAGATTTTGAGATTGCATTTTTCCCCGCCGGTTGCGAGCGCCCTCGCATGAGTATTCCGGGAGTTAAAAGCACTGAACTCAAATCAGCATTTTGCTTTTAGTGCTGAGAAGCACTTGGACATAGCAAAATCTCCCGGAATTCCGGGATACCCACAGGAGTGGGTAAATTCATGTTTGAGTTTTTCAGGCTTTTAATCCCTATTGGTCGTTGCGTATGCGACCAAAACATCTTTTAATTCATAAAGTAATTTCAAAAAATTTACAATAAAAATTAAAATAGTGTCTCTTAACGTGTCGTTTTTTAAAATGGAGGGGTGGTATGTTTTGCATTCAAGCAATAAAGTGTTACAAAGGGGACTTTGAATAGTGCACGCTATCGCGTTATATTAGCTTGCATTCTCTTCAGAGATCAGTTGTAAAAAGGCTTTCTTTTTTACCGTTGTGAGAGTTCTAAATCTTTTGAGCAGCAGATATTCCTCTGTGCTTGATGCGATTTCATCATGGTGGTATGCGGGCTGTTGTTTTGTAATGATATCGGCATAAAAAAAGGCAATGGGAACATTCAAAATATCAGAAATTTCCATTAAACGCCCTGCGCTGACACGATTTAAGCCGTTTTCATATTTCTGGATTTGTTGGAAAGTGACACCTAAGTGCTGACCTAATGTTTTTTGAGACATCTTCAACATTTTTCGTCTCAAACGAATTTTTTTGCCAATGAAAATGTCGTTATCAAGATCTTTGGTTTGCATTTTAAAGCCCCCCGCCGGTCGCGAGCGCCCTCGCATGAGTATTCCGGGAGCTTGAAAGTACTGAAATCTAATCAGCTTTTTTTGCTTTTAGTGCTTAAAGCACCTGGACATAGCAAAAACTCCCGGAATTCCGGGATACCCACAAAGTGGGGTAAATTCATGTTTAGATTTTCGGGCTTTCAAGACCCTCTTGGTCGTTGCGTATGCGACCAAAACATCTTTTAATTCATAAAGTAATTTCAGGAAATTTACAATAAAAATAGTTTTTTACTTACAAAATTTGTTTTTTAATGAGAGGCTATCTGCCTCTTAAACCTCTCTGGAATGATTACCAAAATCATGACAACAGCCCCCGTGTTTTTTGAGAGGGTTAAAAAGCCTTAAGTTTTAAGATCAAAAGAACTTTGGACGCTTAAAAGTTAAACATTTTCAATTCGCTAGTATTGACAACATAGCCAAGAGTAATTATCTTCAATATTCAGGAATAGAAAGGACATATGTTATAAAGATCACCCTTTCTCTGCTAATTTCAGAGTTCGAAACCATTGAACAGGAAAGCAGCTACACTGCATGGCTGCGCGATAAGGTAGCGAGCAGTCTTGCAAATCCATATCCTCCTATTCCGCATGATGAGGTTATGGCTGAAATGGAAGTTATAATCAGTCAGCTTGAAGCTGAACAGGAAAAGTGATGCTTCCGGTTGTTTGGTTGTCTTCGGCGCGCGACGATTTGCGTCAGATTTTAACTTATATTGCTCGCGAAAATCCATCTGCTGCGCGCCGAATGAAAAGGTTTTTGGAAGCATCCGTACTGCCATTGGCTGAACATCTATATTTATACAGACAGAGTGAGAAGGTATTAGGATTACGAGAAATTGTAGCGCATCCAAATTACCTTATATTGTATCAAGTAGCTGCAAATCAAATCGAAATTGTAGCTGTAGTACATGCCCGACGTGAATTTCCTATTTTTCTTTAATCTAATCAGAGGCTATCTGCCTCTTAAACCTTTCTGGAACGATTACCAAAATCATGACAACATCCCCGTGTTTATTAAAGGGACTAAAATGATTTCTTTCACGGTAATGAATACACACGCGGTCTCTTCACTAAAATTTGCACAATCGCTTGCTGTTTGAAGAAGGGTGGGGGGTGGATCGTTTCTTTGAGCCTATAGGATGTGTGTGTCTGTGGAATGTGGTGGGGTGTCTTTTGGTTTTGGGCGTGCGCTTTAAAAGTTAAAGGGAAGCATTATTCAAATTTAATTTAATGCATGAGTAATTTCATTTATATTAAAAGAGAAATCAGCTTCTTGTAAGCGCTTAATAAGTTTGGGAAATGTTTCTTTTACCTGCTCTTTAAAAGAAAGGTAGTAAACTCCACCAACATCTGAAGGCATTTCAATGCCTTCTTTTTGTAGAATAGCAATCCTCTCAAGAGGAAGCGCGGCAGCTAACATGCCCATTTCGAAAATAACGTTTTGTCGTGCACGGGGTTGAATTTTTTCTTCAACCTTTTGTCGTGCACGGGGTTGAATTTTTTCTTCATCTTGAGATATAGCATAACCCATGTCATCATGCGTGAGGAGTACAATACCAAATTTTATAGAACCGTTACAAATTTCTTTTTTCAAAGTTTGAATGATGGTTAAACCATTACCACTCGTATTTTGTAAAATGTATGGTTCGAGATCAAGCTTGAGAAGAGCATTTTCAAGCTCCTTTAAGGCATAACAATCATGACCATGAACGATAAAGATTTTTTTATTTGAGGTATTGGAGGCAGTTTTTGAGGAAGGAATCGTTGATGTTTCTTCTATATGCTTTGCTAAATCTTCTATTAACTTTTGTTTTATGTTTTCTTTGCCTTGAACTTGAAGTTTTCTTGTGCTTTTATACCAATTAATAATGCCTCCTTCGGAGGTTTTGATCTGATATATTTCAGGGGAATCATGTTTTAGTAATTTACTTTCTATGATTTGATATCCAGCTTTGCAAATTATGTTTGTAAGATCTTCAAGTGTTCCGCTATATTGCATTTTTATGTCCCCTGCATATTTGTATCGTCAGCTATTGGTATTCAGTACCAATATTGAAAATGACCATTTTCCCCAATCATAATGCTTTGTCTTTATAAGACATCGAACGAGAAAGTTTTTATGATCCTTTTTTCTATATATTATATGAAAACAAGACGATAGATTTTTCATCAATTTGATTGAATTATTAAGCAATTTTATTGAGTTTCGAGGTATCCTCTTTATCTGTTATTGTGTGTTCTATATAAGTAATATAGTGGTGAGTATTTGGATTTTTATTAACGCTTTATTTATAAATTCTCCTCCTGTATTACAAGGGGGTGTTTTCACATTTTTCTTGCATTGTTTTAAGCAGTATTAAGGGGTTGTCGTTTCCCAAAATGACTTCTTCTACAGCAATGAATTCACATCCAGTCTTTAAGACTTCATCAAAGGTTGAAAAATCGCTTCCTGCTTGCACAACAGCAGGGATTTCCATAATTTCTGCCCACCATGTTGCTAACTGGAGATTGCGGGGGTGCGCTTGGTTTTTTTTATCAGCACCGAGTTTTCCAAAGAACAGGTAATCAACACCTGTTTCCGCTGCAAGCATAGCACTATGGCGATTGCGTAGATTGCCAAAGCCTATGATTTTTTGTTCCTTTTGCTGATTTTTGAAGCTTTCAAGAGCGTTAAGATCATCTTCTATGTGCAATCCATCAGCCTTTATGCGCCCAGCAATGCGGCTGTCATCAGCGATGAGAAGGGCTGCGTCATGATGTTGAATATCTTCTGCGTAAGTTTGCGCTTGTTGTTGTAAAAAAGAGCTATCATCTTTCAATTTTTCAGAATCATAGAGGATGACGCATGCAAAAGACTTTGTTTGCAAAATTTGCTGCAATAATGCGTGTGGGGTGTTGCGCCGAACATCAAGTGTTAAAATCAACTGAGGGAAAAGAGGTGGATCAATTGGTTTATTTTTTTGTTGTGTCATGTCAAATCCCTGTTTCTTAGAAAAAATAACGCTTAAAAATTAAAGTTTCATTCTATTATGCTTATTTGCGATGAAACTGACCACCATTTTCACCTAATTTAAAGGATTTGTGGGTGTGTGGAAGCCTGTTTATGAGAAATGAGAGTGTTTTTAAGCATAATATGTCGCCTTTTTGTTGTGATACACGTATGGATGCTTTTCGTTCTTTTGCCTTTAAAAAACTTTTGCTTTTAAAAAAATAAACGCTTAAAATGAAACTTGACACTTAAAAAATTAAAATTTCATCTTGTTCATGCTTGTTGGCAATAAGGGTAAGCACCATTTTTATGGGACTTCAAGGGGTTTGTGACGTGTGGGAGTCCACTGATGAAATACCAAGGTATTCTTGAGCATAATACTCAACCTTCTCATCGTGATACACGTATTGATGTTTTTCGTTCTTTAGCCTTATTGACGATTTTCATCAACCATATTCCCGGAACTCTCTATGAGTCTTTTACTCATAGAAATTTCGGTTTTTCTGATTGTGCAGAAGTATTTGTTTTGCTTTCAGGGATTGCTCTTGGGTTAAGCTTTCATGCGCGGTTACAGCAAAAATCCTTTGCTTTTATTATCCGAAAACTTTGGTACAGAGCTCTGCAGCTCTATGGTGCATATCTTTTTACGACTTTTGTCACGTTAAGCCTTTTTTTAGGGGCATTTTTCTTATGGCGAACAGAAAAACTTTTATCAATGAACAATGTAGGACTCTTTTTTAAAGAGCCTGGTATCGCATTTTTGAGTACCTTAAGCTTTGGGCATCAATTGGGATATAATAATATTCTTCCTCTTTATATCGTTTTGATGTTTTTTGCGCCTTTTATCCTTTATTTGAGTTGTAAGCAGACAAAATGGCTGCTTTTGGGCTCCTTTACACTGTATCTTATCTGCGGATTTTATAAAATTGCTCCTCCTTCTTATCCTTTAGAGGGAAAGTGGTTTTTAAACCCTTTGTCTTGGCAATTCTTATTCGTCATAGGATTGACCAGTACTTTAGCGCTTAAACAAGGAAAAAAAATCGCTTTTCAGTCTTTTTGGATTGTTTGTGCGGCAGCGTATCTCTTGTTGGCGCTGTTATGGGTTCGCTTAAACTGGTGGGGCATTTTGGGGTGGCTTGGCTGGTCTTCCCCGTTGGTGAACTTTAATAAAACCTTTTTAAGCTTGCCACGTTTACTCCATGTTCTTGCATTAGCCTTTCTCATTCTTTCTTTGCCGCATGTCAATAAATGGTTTTATGTTTCTCAGAAACATCCTTTAGCAATTTTAGGAAAACATAGTTTACCGGTCTTTGTAACGGGAACCATTTTTGCGATGTTTGGACAAATTATAAAAACAGTGATGACAGAAACGGTTTTTTCCGATACCTTCTTAATAATAACGGGTATTGCTTTGCAATTTGGAGTCGCTTATTATTGTGAAAAACGGCAATCTTGGCAGTGGTCCTTTTCAAGGAAAATGATCCGTTTATAAAAAACATTCCTATAGTGTTTGTTGGGCACGTTAACCTTAGTATAAAAAGTGCGTTGCGCAAAAAAATTAAAAGAGGTAGCAGTTTTAAAAAAAAAGCGTTCTATACAGCAACAAAAGAAACTTTTTAATACTCTGTTCGTTGAGGGGTATGATTTTGTGCTGATACTTGGAGTATAAAAGCGTGAGTGTACATAAACGTCCATATGATGAACCTATTATCATGATTGAGCATAATGCTTTTGAAAATGCTTTTAATCGTCTCTACGAAGAAACAATGGCGCTGATTGAAAAAACCGCAGCGTATATTGACTCAGAAGGGAAATTAGTGGCACGCTCTCTTTCGGCAGAGGTTTCTGCAGTCTATGCGAAAGAGGCTATGTATTTAAGTACACGACTTATGCAAATCGCTTCTCAACTCCTTCTTCTTCGCGCAGAGCGTGAAGGGGAAATGTCATCAGAACAAATAAAAAAAGAAATTGTAAAAGTGTCACTTCATACACCGACATTGGAACTTGAAACCCCTCATTGGCATGAATTGCCAGAAATTTTTCGCCAATTTGTTTCTCATTCATTGCGTTTAGAAGCGCGGATACAGTATATGCGTGCTGGGTGGGAAACTGCAGCCTCTTGTGCCTTAGAAGATGATAACCCTGTAGGAAAACAAATCGAATTGCTCAAAACAGCCTTTGGGCGTTCTTAGAGGTATTCCCTTGCTTTGCGCGAAGGGGAAATGTCATCAGAACAAATAAAAAAGCAATTGTAAAAGTGTCACTTCATACACCGACATTGGAACTTGAACCCCCTCATTGGCATGAATTGCCAGAAATTTTCCGTCAATTTGTTCTCATTCATTACGTTTAGAAGCGTGCATTTTGTTTCATTTAGAGATGCTGCTGTAGTTTAAGCGCTTTGGTCAATAAGCGGCGGCTATATTTTGAACGATGATAATCCAGTGGGAAAATAAATCGAATTACTGAAAACAGCTTTTGGGCGTTCTGAGAAAAATAGCTCCTTGCTTCTTTCTTGCGATATTTAGAGCAATCTACCCATTTTTTACGACCAAAATGTCACAACTAAAACCAATTTAGAGTGCTTTTTTCTGCCTAATTTCTATTTGAGCGTAGGAAATATCTTGAGCTTATAGCTGAGAGGTATTGATTTCGAATTATGGCATGGAATAGGGTATGGTTGGTCTTGTGGAAATCGGCTTTGGTTGATTGCAGCTGGAACACTTTCTGTTGATATATCGTGTGATTTTGTTTTGGCTATGATAATGATCAGGCGCTAGATAGAGCTGGGGCTTGTACATCAATTTATTTATGCTCTATAATTTATGCCTATAAAGCTGCTGTAAAGTGTGTGTTAATGAGGATAATACACATTGTTGCAGTTTTGGGGCTTCTTTTGTTTTGAATGGAAGTTATTTCCCTCGCGTAAAATAAAATATCCAAAATCAAAGTGCCATATAATGAATGTCCCATGGGTTCCTTGTACCCCCATGCAATGTCCCTCTCTATGCAATGTTCCTCTTTACGTAATGTCATTGTGGTGTGATGGGTATATTCAAAAACACTTCTCAGTTCTTATTCATATCCGTTGAGCTCTCCTCATCTTTACGTTTGCAAAGGAGAAAGCCGGCACTATCATCATCTTTGCCAGTCCCCAATGTTGCAACAGCCTTTGGCACTTGAGTCAATTCATTAGAGGCATTTTTAGTCCTTTCTTGTACAGTTTCACTCTATACGGCAATCCCACGTTTCATATGTAAGAGAATGGTTTTGATTGCTTCAAGATAAACAGATTTGTAATGAGAAAATCTTAGGATATTCGGGATTCTTATGCAACATACAAAATAATTAATTATCTTTATAAACCAATGCGTTGATTTATAATGCTAGCGTCATGCTATAATGTAAAAAGTTTTCGCAAAGTGTGTACCATCCATTGCATAGCCTCTTTACACTTAATGAATGTACAATCCAGCACTCTCTATTTGCTCGCTTGCGATGTTTAACCGTTATGGCATTAGTATGATATAGAAAGGGAATTTTTATGCTTTAGAGGGTGTTTGCTTGTAATGTGTGAATGGTTTTGATTGATTTCAGTTATGCTTCATAAAGTGTATTCCATAAAGATGCTGTTCGTTGTGTGTTATAATTGTATAAATTTGGGGGTATGATTATCTTTTTACTGGTTTTGTCTTGGGTTGTTGTTTTCTTTGTGGTCTTGTCTTTATTCACATCTTTATTCATAAGGGGGAAAAGTGTATAGACTGTAGTTTATGGCAGAGACGATTCGTATTATAGGCATTGATCCCGGATTACGGCGTACAGGGTGGGGCGTTATCGATGTTGTGGGTAATCGTCTTCAGTTTATTGCAGCAGGGACGGTTTCTTCTGATGTACAGTGTGAGCTGGCTTCCAGGCTATGTCAGATCCACAAAGGTCTTTCAGAGGTTGTGCATCAATTTATGCCCCATGAAGCTGCTGTAGAACATGTGTTTGTCAACAAAGATGCTACAGCAACTTTAAAACTTGGGCAAGCGCGTGCAATTGCATTGCTGGTTCCTGCGCAAGCAACTCTTCCTGTTTTTGAATATGCGCCCAACAAAGTGAAAAAATCGGTTATTGGTGTTGGACATGGGGCTAAAGAACAAATCCATATGATGGTCAAAGTTCTCCTCCCACGGGCTGAATTTGATAGCAGTGATGCAGCTGATGCTCTTGCTCTTGCTCTTTGTCATAGTATGCATCGTAAGAGTGTTGACCGATCTTATCAGGCAAGGATGGCGATATGATTGGGGTGAAAGCATGATTGGCAAATTAAAGGGCACTCTTGAACATATCTTTGATGATCATATCCTTCTTGATGTTCACGGTGTGGGGTATGTTGTTTTTGTGTCAAATCGTCTGCGTCCTTCTTTACCCTCGGTTGGAGAGGCGTTAAGCCTTTTTATTGAAACGCATGTTCGGGAAGATGCAATCCGCCTTTTTGGTTTTGCTACAAGAGCTGAACAGGAGTGGTTTTGTCTTCTACAAAATGTTCCTGGAGTAGG
Source organism: Bartonella sp. AA83SXKL (assembly GCF_042196965.1). Taxonomy (NCBI): domain Bacteria; kingdom Pseudomonadati; phylum Pseudomonadota; class Alphaproteobacteria; order Hyphomicrobiales; family Bartonellaceae; genus Bartonella; species Bartonella sp. AA83SXKL. Next base: position 39,360 of record NZ_JBHIRG010000004.1, on the reverse strand, counting down.
GGCAAAGGTTGCTTTGGCAATTTTGGGTACTTTATCGCCAGATGAACTTGCACAGGCTATTGCTTTAAATGATGTTGCGATGATTAGTCGAGCGCCAGGCGTTGGTAAAAAAGTCAGTGAAAGAATTGTGGGTGAACTGAAAAGTAAAACACTCCCCTTTGAACAAGTGGTCAAGACTGTTTCGGTGCCTCAGCGTGATATGACCAATCAACCTGCGCATGATGCGCTTTCCGCGTTGATGAAGCTAGGGTTTGAACGGGAACATGCATCCCGTGCTCTTGCTCTTGCGATGAATGCTCTTGAGGGGGAAACTGTTTCTTCTGCCCTGCTGATCCGCCATAGTCTCAAATTGCTTTCTTCTCCTACTTAAAATCAAGGTAACAATGCATAAAGATGAAGATAAACGCCTTCTGGGTTCCGCCCCCCTTCCTAACGATCCAGATCGTTCCTTGAGGCCACAAGTTCTCGATGACTTTATTGGTCAAGAAGCGGCACGGGCTAATTTAAAAATATTTATTGAAGCAGCAAAAACACGGCAAGAAGCGCTGGATCACGTTTTGTTTGTAGGACCACCGGGGTTAGGAAAAACAACGCTTTCACAGATTATGGCAAAAGAATTAGGCGTTAATTTTCGCTCTACTTCAGGGCCGGTCATCGCTAAAGCAGGGGATTTAGCCGCTCTCTTGACCAATCTTGAAGAACGTGATGTCTTGTTTATTGATGAAATTCATCGCTTAAATCCGGCGATTGAGGAAATTCTTTATCCAGCCATGGAAGATTATCAACTTGATTTGATCATTGGGGAGGGGCCGGCCGCACGCTCGGTGAAAATTGATCTGGCTAAATTTACTTTGGTAGCGGCAACCACACGTTTGGGGCTTTTGACCACGCCGCTGAGAGACCGTTTTGGCATCCCAATTCGTCTCAATTTTTATACTATAGAAGAATTGGAATATATTGTGCAGCGTAATGCACGACTTTTTGCCGTCAAGATCAGTGATGATGGTGCTCATGAAATTGCACGCCGAGCACGGGGGACCCCTCGTATTGCCGGACGGCTTTTACGGCGTGTTTGTGATTTTGCTTTGGTTAAACAAGCAAAACAAATTGACCAAAAAATCGCCGATGAAGCGCTTTCGCGCCTTGAGGTTGATCATCTTGGTCTTGATCCGCTTGATCGTCGCTACTTGCTCCTGATTGCGGAAACTTTTTTAGGGGGACCGGTGGGGATTGAAACAATTGCTGCTGCTTTATCAGAACCACGCGATGCCATTGAAGATATTGTTGAACCGTATTTGCTCCAACAAGGGTTTATTCATAGAACCGCTCGTGGACGCATTCTAACTGAAAAGGCTTGGAGCCATTTAGGGCTTTCTGCTCCAGCCTCTACAACGTCTATACAAAGGCGTTCTCAACTTTCTGAGGCTCAAGAGAATTCATCATTTCAGACATCTTTATGGGATGGGGAAGATGATTAAGACATTCTCTTTATTAAAAGAAACTATGTGAATATTTTATAGCAAGGTCATAAAATACAAGAGACGTGCCTTCTTTTAGCATATTCTGGCTAAAAAGGTTTGGCACTATTAAAAATTTTTTGCTTTTCACAACTTCAACACAAAAATGTGTTCAATCTTTTGATTGATAGATAATTTGCTATATTAGATGATTTTATGGGATATGAAGTCGATGACAGAAATAACACCTTTTAAGAGCAATCATACAAACGCTTTTCATAATTTTCAGGTCCGCGTTTATGTTGCGGATACAGATTTTTCCGGTGTAGTTTATCATGCGCGTTATCTTGAGTTTTTTGAACGAGGACGTTCAGAGTTTTTACGGGATACCGGTTTTAATAATAAGATGTTAGCAGCAGGGGGTGAGGGGGAAAAACTGTTTTTTGTTGTTCGTCATATGGAAATTAATTTTTCAAGACCAGCTAAAATTGATCATCTTTTAGTCGTTAAAACACGTGTTACTCATATCCAAGGGGCCCGCTTTTTTATGGAGCAATCTATTTTGCATGAGATGACCACGTTGGTAACAGCCAAAGTTGAAATTGCTCTGATTAATGAGGAGGCAAAACCGCGACGTTTACCCAAAGAACTTTTTGCAAAAATGCTTGGTTAAAAGTGTTATTCATTGAATTAGCAGTTTCAGGAAAGATCAGCAGATATAAAGTAATCTACAATCTAAGATTATACATTTATCATAGCCTAAATGTTTTCCAATAAGGTTACACGATACAGCAAAAGAAAGCACCTCTGCTACAATAACTACAATAAATTGAAGATGATATCTCACAAAATTAAACACGCCTTATCCATGTTATGATTCAAAATCAATGTCGCCTCATCCATTTTCTGCTATAAACTCAAGATATTTTTCTTTCTTTTGAAGAAAGGTTTTTTGGTATCAGAAAGCAGCGAAAAAGTACAAAATATAAAAAAATAAAAATGGATTAAGATTTATTTTTATAAAAATGCACATACCCAGCACAATATTGCAATAAAGTGATAATAAGCTATTAGGTCGAAAATTGTCTCAAAACACCTAAAGGGTGTTTTTAAGCAATTTGATTTGTTTTTTTACTGGATTATCATTTGGCATCACAAAAGCGCGTGTTTCATCCATTTCTATCCATCATGCATGACTTTATGTGCTATAATGCGCGATTTATGTGCGCTTCTAAACGTAGTGAATGAGTGAGAGATCAATGTATGCAAAGCAGAAATGCATTCTTGCATTTAAAGTTTCAAAAGCATATTATTCTATATAATATATTGACTTAGAAAGATAAATTATCACTTCTTACGGGCACAAACCCTAATAGAGGAATAGAATAAAATACTTTCATTTCAAATCTGTTCATGTTGAAACAATTAAAATCATTTGCTTACACATCATAAGAGAGCAATATAAATTATTGAAAAAAATTGTAAAAATGTTCCTTATGGATCATTCTCAATGCAATAACGATCAAATATCGCAAGTGAGCAAAGAGAGCGAAGAAGCCGGTTTTCATAAAGTAAAGATGTGAAAAGGCTTTTTTCATATCACAGAAGCTTGTACGTTACACCATGATGCCAGAGAGATGATAGGGATTGAAAGGGGTAAATTCACAACACAATGAGATTACATGAGACTTACACTAGATTATATAGGACTTATAATAGGGGTGTATGGGTGAGGCGCATTGTTGTGAGGCATTTTATGGTGGTTTATTGTCGTTTTTTGTGCCCGATGGTGTACCTCGTATTCAATTCGATGGAAAATGAGAGAAATAATAGCTTGAGGCAAAGCGTCATCTTTTATGATGATAACATATTTATTTACAATGATAATTCATTGCGTTGTCACTTTCAGATAATTCTGAAACTTGTAAAACTTTTTCTTTTCAAGCTCTATTGCCGCGAATTAATCAAAAACATTTTCTTACATGTCACAAGCGGAGTTGGTGAGTGGATACAAAAACACTTAAGAAAGGAATAAAATACCTCTTACGAATCTTTTCAAGTGCTAAGACTTATTGCAGCATTTTAAGCTAGAAACGCGTATGATGATTTAGCGTTCTTTTCAGAAACGTAAAGATGGTGGTGCATAATAGATTTTATATTATGCATTTTTATATCTTTTATTTTTATAGCATTTATGGATAAGTCCTTATCGTTATATTTTTCATAAATGCTGTTGTGAAATGAGGGGGGCGTGCATTGAGGGATGTCTCTCGTCATCACTTTTTAAGGAAATTTAAGAAACAAGTCTTGTTTTAGCGCATGGATTTATGTGAGACTAGAGTCTTTACTTAAATTTAGAAACTATAAAATAATCTGTTTTATAAAATTTTAAAAAATGCATCTTTCATTTAGAGGGACAAAAATTATGCCGCATGTAGAACTAACGAATCCAGAAACAATTGGAATGTTGCATTTGTTTATGCAAGCGAGTTGGATCGTGAAAGGTGTTATGATCGGGTTGCTGCTCGCTTCTATCTGGAGTTGGGCAATTATTTTTGATAAAATTTTTACGTATCGGAGAATACGGCGTGAAATAAAGCAGTTTGAACGCACATTTTGGTCTGGCAAAGCGCTAGAAGATCTTTATGCATCATGCAAAAGTCAACGTACCAATAGTATATCCGCAGTTTTTATGGCAGCAATGGTTGAATGGAAAAAATCTCTTGAAAAAGGGACCCATACATCGAAAAGTTTGCAGAGCAGAATTGATAAGGCTATGGATTTGACGCTGGGACGTGAAAGTGAAAAAATAGAATCAAAATTAAGTTTTCTTGCGACACTAGGATCTGCGGGACCTTTTATCGGACTTTTTGGAACAGTTATTGGTATTATGGAGTCTTTTCTTTCTATTTCAGCTTCTCAAAATACATCACTTGCTATTGTCGCGCCAGGGATTGCAGAAGCGCTTTTGGCAACCGCTATTGGTTTGTTTGCAGCAATTCCAGCTGTTATTGCTTATAACAAGTTGACTCATGAAAGTGCGCGCATCATTGCACAAATAGAAAATTTTGCCGATGAATTTTCAACAATTGTATCGCGGCGTATTGATGAAACACGCACAGCACCTTCCTCTTTATAAAAAGGATCTTATCCCATGGGCGTTTCTGTTGCTTCTTCTTCTTCTCGCAAAAATACACGTAGGCGGCATCATTCACGAAGCCAACTGATGAGTGAGATCAATGTCACTCCTTTTGTGGATGTCATGCTGGTCTTGTTGATTATTTTTATGGTCTCTGCTCCCCTTTTAGTGAACGGTGTTCCTCTAGATTTGCCTCGTAGTCAAGCGGGTCCCGTACGAGCTCAAAAAACACCCCTTACGGTTTCACTTGACGCGCAAGGGCGCTTTGCCATTAATCAAGATTATTATGAAACGTCACAGGCACTGATTGCACACCTGAAAACTCTTCTGGAAGCAGATGCTACACAAAAAGATCAACGGGTTTTTGTGCGGGTTGCCAAAACTGTTGAATATCAACAAGTATTAAAACTGCTGGCGGATATTCAAAAAGCGGGGTTTTCTCAAGTTGCGTTAGCAAGTTTAGAACAATAAATAATAAGTAATAAAATTGTGCATAAACGGTTGTTTTTAAGATGTTTTTAAAAGAGCATAGAGTGATTAAAAATGAAAAAATGTAAGGCATAAGTAAGGCATAAAGAATGAACAAAGACTCTTATCATAGTATGAAACGAGGCTTGGCTTTATCCCTTGTGGTCCATGTCATTTTTCTCAGTTGGGGAGCTATTCAGTTTACAAGCTCTGTCTCTTTACCACAACCATTGGAAGCAATTCCCATCACTCTTGCTCCTTTAGTGGGCGAGTTTTCTTCTCAACAAGGAGCCGTGAAGGCTCCTATCCGTGCAATCCCTGCCATAAAACCAACTATGCAACCACAAGAGAAAGAAGATGCACGCCATATTGGAGAGGGACAAATAGATAGTCTGGCACCGTTTCAACCAAAGGAAAAGCTGCGTCCCGTTGAAACAGCATCGCCACCATCAAGCGAGAACACATCAGAAACATTTGCACCCGAACTTACAAAACCAGAATTATTAGAAGCAAAAACAGAGGATGCACCCAAGGTTGCACCTGAGATGCCTTTGGAGGCACCGGAGGATGCACCCAAGGTTGTGCCTGAGATGCCTTTGGAGGCACCGGAGGATGCACCCAAGGTTGTGCCTGAGACGCCTTTGAGAGCGCCGGAGGATGCGCCTAAGGTTGCGCCTGAGATGCCTTTGGAGGCACCGGAGGATGCGCCCAAGGTTGTGCCTGAGATGCCTTTGGAGGCACCGGAGGATGCCTCTAAGGTTGCGCTCAAGCCTGCGCACAAAAATGAAGAAATGATATCGCCAAAAGAATTGGCTCCAACGGTCCCAAAAGTACCAGCAGAGCAGATTGTTCATCAAGCGCCCAAAATTGTACTTCCAGAAAAATCTCTTCTTCCACAGTTTAAACCAAAGTTTGACGGAGAATTTCCAAAGAAGAATGAGGCTGCACTGAATCAAAAGACGCCAAAGCTTAACAAGAAAAACCAAGAGAAACAGACCATTGAAGATATTTTAGCTCTGGAGGAAAATAATTTGCTCAATCGTGCGCGGTCACAAGGAGGGGGAGCAAAACGTTCTCATATACCAGAAGCTTTGGGTGCAAGAAAAAATATTAATGATACCACAAAAATGGCACAAACATTGGTCAATATTGCGGGGGGATGTATTCAACAGAAGCTTAAACTTGTGGCGCTTGGCGGCGATTTAAAAAATCGTCCGGTCGTGCGGTTGCGATTTTACTTAGACCGTGAAGGGATGGTTGTGGGCGACCCTATCATTGATCCCGTAAGCGGCCTTGAGAGTCAACAAGCTATTATGATAAGGCAGGTGTATGCTGCTGTCTTTTCATGCCAACCTTATGCAGATCTCCCACGTGATCAATATGATCTATGGGGGCAAGGTTTTGACTTTAATGTTGATCCCCTCCAAGAAATAAGATGATAAACGAGAAAAAAGCGCTTAACGAAAGGACACATTCCATGATGACTATAACGAGACATAAAGTTTTTGCTTGGTTTATTGTCACTTGTGGGTTGTGGCTTTCAAATATTTCATCGGGTTATGCGCAATTGAAAGGAACTATTTCGAGCGCTGATTTTAATCCCATTCCCATTGCAATTACAGACTTTATTTCCAATGATTCGATTGGGTTGAAAATATCTGCTGTGGTGACAGCCGATCTTGAACGGTCGGGGCTTTTTTTACCGCTTGATAAAGCAAATTTTTTTGAAAACATTTCTAATCCTAATAAACAACCGCATTTTGCTTCTTGGCAGAAAATAAAAGCACAAGGTTTAGTTACTGGGCAAGTCATGAGAGAAATCGATGGACGTTTGAGGGTCGATTTTCGTTTATGGGATGTGTTTGGACAAAGACAATTGAAAGGACGGCGTTTTTATACCGCGACAGAACGTTGGCGGCGTGTGGCACATATGATCGCAGATGAGATCTATAGTGAAATGACAGGAGAAAGTGGTTATTTTGATACACGAATTGTTTTTATCGATGAAACAGGCCCCCAAAATGCACGCATTAAACGCTTAGCAATGATGGATCAAGATGGCGCAAATTTGATTTATATGTCTGATGGAAGTGAATTGGTGCTTACACCGCGTTTTTCCCCAAAAAGACAAGAAATGACCTATATGGCTTATGAGGACAATCAAGTACCTCATGTTTATCTCCAACAAATTGAAATGGGGCAAAGAGAGTTGATCGGAACGTTTAATAACATGACAATTGCTCCACGTTTTTCTTCTGATGGACAAAAAGTTATCATGAGTTTGTTACAAAATGATGGGAGTGCCAATCTTTACACTATGGATTTACGAACCCGTACGATGACGCGACTTACAACAACTTCTGCTATTGATACTTCTGCTTCTTATTCACCGGATGGAAAACAAATTGTCTTTTCTTCAGATCGTAGTGGAAAGCCGCAAATCTATAAAATGAATGCGGATGGGAGTGATATTCAACGTATTTCTTCAAACGATGGGAGTTATTCAACACCTATTTGGTCTCCACGGGGTGACTATATCGCCTTTACAAAACAATTAAGCGGACAATTTTCTATCGGTGTTATGCGCCCTGATGGACAAGGAGAACGAATTTTAACCACAGGGTTTCACAATGAAGGACCAACGTGGGCCCCCAATGGTCGTGTACTGATGTTCTTTCGCAAAAATCCCGGTATGGGACCAAAAATTTATACGATTGATATTACGGGACGCAATGAACGACAACTCCCTACCCCCAATGATGCTTCAGATCCAGCATGGTCGCCTTTGCTCAATGTACAGTAAAACAAAATGCTTAAAAACAGAATATAGAAGGAATACAGTCTCAAGTTTACACAATCTCAATAGTTTTTAAATTATTTAAAAGAAGGAATTGATTATAATGGGCATGGGGAGTTATGTAGATTTCATCTATCATCTATGGTTGTTGATCGATAATGGAATTTCCTTGGGGAAAATGCTTAAAAAAATTCAAAATAAGACCTTGAAAAATAGAGTCGAAAATTCTGAGGTCTCTAGAGTTCAACTTTTTATTCAAAGTGTCGCTATATTTTTTTAAACTTCCTCTTCGATTTTGTTTGTGAAGAGTCCGGACTCTTGTCAGGGGGGGCTGTTGCTCTCTGATGTGTTTTATTCAAGTACGCGGTTGTTTTAGGTCTGAATATTGATTGATCGGTAAGAGCAAAAGGACAGATTTTTAAGATAAATGACGTTATTTTAGAAATATACGATGCCATAAAGTTAATGCCATAAAGTCAAAAATTTATCTGCAACGGATTAGAGAGATGTACCGGCTTTTTGTACAATACTTTGCTAAAAAATCAGCTCTGGCTTTCCATTTGCTTATTTTTATTCTGTGATGTTGTAAAAACACTGCCCTTTGAGGTGTGGGGATATAGGGCGTATAAACCTCCTTGATATATTCTAAGTGTTTTTTAAGTGCGTAGCGAATATTTAGGGGAATGCATGTTTGTTGAGCCTTAAGTTTCAAGTGAATTTCATGAGTGATTCGTCATAGGAATACGTCAAGAAAACCCCAATTGTTTAGAGGCTAGATCATTTCATTACTTGAGGGTGGGGAGAGGAGGTTAATCTTAAAGAACAAAAAGATCAAATAGAGAGGAATATAGGGATAATCTTTGGGGCATGTAAGAAAGGCGTAAGGCTACAGAGTTTTGTATGCTTTCTTTTTGGGATTATGTTTTCTGCGATTGATTGTGGTTTTTTGTTGCATCAATGGCTTACCCCGCGATTGATGCGGGGCTTTTATATGTGCGGATAAAGAGGAGGGGTGACAGATGCTTTTGAAGCCCTCATGAATGAAGAGAGGGCTTATGCAAATGATGGGAATTATACAGACAATTTTGCCAAAATCTCATCACTGACATCAAAATTTGCATAAACATTTTGCACATCATCATCTTCTTCTAATGTTGAAATTAGTCGTAAAACGGACAAAGCTTTTTCTTCATCTATTGGTGCAAGGGTGGTGGCTTTCCAAATCGTTTTAATCGATTCTGCTTCACCAAGTTTTGCTTCAAGTGTTTTGGAAACTTCACCAATATCTTCAAATGCGCAGGTAATATGATGTCCGGTTTCTTCTGATTGCACATCTTCGGCACCGGCTTCAATTGCTGCATCCATGATGTTATCGGCTTTTCCTGCTTCTGGCTTATAGATTATTTCACCAATCCGATTAAACATGAAACTGACCGATCCTGTTTCCCCTAAGGCTCCTCCTGATTTTGTGAAGGCGGCGCGCACATTTGAAGCGGTGCGGTTGCGGTTATCAGTTAAAGCTTCAACAATGACGGCAACGCCGCCTGGTCCATAGCCCTCATAGCGTACTTCATCATAATTTTCGACATCGGCGCCTGACGCTTTTTTAATTGCGCGTTCAATATTATCTTTCGGCATCGATTGTGCTTTGGCATTTTGAACAGCCAGCCTTAAACGTGGATTCATGGCTGGATCAGGAGCACCTTGTTTTGCTGCTACGGTAATTTCGCGCGCAAGCTTAGAAAATATTTTCGAGCGCATTGCATCTTGACGCCCTTTACGGTGCATAATATTTTTAAATTGTGAATGTCCTGCCATAGTTTTCCTTCCTATTTGAGGGCTTTTTTGCCAGTTGGATACTCTTTAGAATTTAAGGCGATAAAGCACGCATCCCACCAGAATAAATGTGCCACAGCATGAGGTGAAATAATCGAATAAACCCTTTATAAGAAAATTCATCTTAAAGGTAAAGACACCTTAGTTGAGGATCATTACAAGAGAGATCTCTTGTCGTTAAGCAAAAATAACGCTATAACAGAATGTAAGCTCATAGCAAAATGGTTTATTCCATGCCGCGCTTTGTTTTAGGAGTGGTTGGAGAGACCTAAATATATAAAAAAGTTCCAGTGCTCTTGAGTGGGCGGTAACCTGCCTCATAGAAGAGGCGCAGAAGAGGATTTATAAAAATGGCAACGCAACTTTTGATGCCCAAAGCAACAGCTGTTTGGTTGGTTGATAATACAGCTCTTTCTTTTGATCAGATTGCAGAATTTTGTAAATTGCATGTCTTGGAAGTAAAAGCTATTGCCGATGGTGATGCGGCTTATGGTATTAAAGGTTTAGATCCGATTAGTTCTGGGCAATTGACGCGCAGTGAAATTGCACGGGTGGAGGCTGATCAAAACGCACGCTTGAAAATTTCTCAATCGAGGGTGCATATTCCTGAAAAAAAACGTAAAGGGGCGCGCTATATCCCTCTTTCTCGACGCCAAGATCGTCCCAATGGTATCCTATGGTTGGTTACAAACCATCCCGAGTTGAAAGATGCACAAATTGCACGGTTGATTGGGACAACAAAAGCGACAATTGAACAAATCCGCCTTAGAACCCATTGGAATAGTGCAAATTTGGTTCCTCTTGATCCTGTAGGGCTTGGTTTGTGTTCGCAAATCGATTTAGATTTTGAGCTCCAGCGTGCGGCGAAAAATCGCCCTGTTGCTGCAGAAGAAGATAGGTCGTTGCTTCCCGCTTCTGTGACGGAAAACGCTGCTCTAGAGGAAAATGAGAGTGAAGACAATCTGCATAAGACTTTTGACGCTGATAAAGTTTTTGCAAAGCTGAACGCGCTGCAAAAAAATCGTCAAGATCAAGATGATGCATAAAAAGCCATGACGCATAAGGGAAACATTTCTTATGGAAATGTTAGAGGAATGGCTGAAGAGAAGAAAAATTGGCAGAGACTTAAAAGTAAAAATGAGGACGAAAAAACAGAAAAAATTTCTTCTTCATTAGGAATTAACGGTTATTCTTAAAAATATTTTTAAGAATTGACCCTTCTTTACGAAATTCAAGGAGAAACGGATTATGCGCTCTACCAAAAAAACCATCTCTCATTCCTTAGCTATCCTCTTTCTTTTCTCACTATGCCTGGGTGGGTGTGGCAAAAAAAATGTTGGTGCACTTAACGGTATGAATGGCGCTTATATGAATGATGCTGGTTTGAATCAGGTGTCACCAGGCTCAGGACAAGAATTTACGGTTAATGTGGGTGATCGCGTGTTTTTTAGTCTCGATTCTTCTTCACTTGATGCTGATGCTGAACGTATTTTAACGCGCCAAGCAGAATGGTTGCTTCATTATCCTTATTATTCTATTATGATCGAAGGTCATGCTGATGAGAGGGGAACACGTGAATATAACTTGGCACTTGGACAGCGCCGTGCTGTTGCTGTGCGAAACTATTTGGTGTCTCTTGGTGTGTCCGCACAACGGATTCAAACAATTTCTTACGGAAAAGAAAGACCTGTAGCAGTATGTGATGATATTTCCTGTTGGAATCAAAATCGACGTGCTGTGACAACGTTGAGTGACATGAATAGTCATTAAAAAGAAGATTGTTTGTTTCAACTATTCAATAAGCTCTTAAGGGGAAAAAAGAATGTATCGTAAAATCAATTGGAAAACACTCTTTTATATGGGGGTTTTCATAGCTTGTTCTACTTCACTTGTTCAAAGTGCGGCACGAAAGGCTTCCGAATATCCTACACATGATACGGATAAAGTTGATGCAGTTGATAAGGCAACTGATGACGTGAAGAAAGCACCTGAAGCAGCCGATAAAGCAGCGTCTAGCGTGGTGGAAAAAGCCACTGACGCTGTTGATAAGGCTGTCGATGCTGTGAAGGAAGCACCTGAAGCAGCTGATAAAGCAGCATCTGATGCAGCGGAAAAAGCCACTGACGCTGTTAATAAGGCTGTCGATGCTGTGAAGAAAGCACCTGAAGCAGCCGATAAAGCAGCATCTGATGCAGCGGAAAAAGCCACTGACGCTGTTAATAAGGCTGTCGATGCTGTGAAGGAAGCACCTGAAGCAGCTGATAAAGCAGCATCTGATGCAGCGGAAAAAGCCACTGACGCTGTTAATAAGGCTGTCGATGCTGTGAAGGAAGCACCTGAAGCAGCTGATAAAGCAGCATCTGATGCAGCGGAAAAAGCCACTGACGCTGTTAATAAGGCTGTCGATGCTGTGAAGAAAGCACCTGAAGCAGCCGATAAAGCAGCATCTGATGCAGCGGAAAAAGCCACTGACGCTGTTAATAAGGCTGTCGATGCTGTGAAGGAAGCACCTGAAGCAGCTGATAAAGCAGCATCTGATGCAGCGGAAAAAGCCACTGACGCTGTTAATAAGGCTGTCGATGCTGTGAAGGAAGCACCTGAAGCAGCCGATAAAGCAGCATCTGATGCAGCGGAAAAAGCCACTGACGCTGTTAATAAGGCTGTCGATGCTATGAAGAAAGCACCTGAAGCAGCCGATAAAGAAGCATCTGATGTGGTGGAAAAAGCTACTAGTGTTGCGGAGCACCAAGGGATTATTTTAGAGAATCAACAGGCTTTATTTAAAGATTATGATTTAGATAAGCTTTTGCATAAGATACGAATGGTGCTTGAGCATAACAGTTTAAAAAATGTTAACAAGCAGTTTCACGAGCTTTTTGATACAGAAGCCTCTTCTGTTTATTCTTGTTCTTTTGAAAAGTCTGCTGTAGATGAAAAATCTCAGACTGTAAAAGAAGAGATGGAGCAGGACCATAGTACAGGTGATCAGACAAAGGTTGCTGCTGTAGAAGCTAAGGTGGAGAGCCATGACCATGAAAACAGTCAACCTTTTAACAAAGCGCATGAAGTAAGTGCTCCAATTGAAGCACATCAGAGTGACAATCTTTCTTCTTCTAAAGCTTTGTATAAGGAAGGGTATGATTTTATTCGTTCTGCTAACTATGTTGATGCTGAAAAAAGCTTTTGCGCTTTTCAAAATCGTTACAAAAAAGATTCTTTGAGTGATGACGCTTTATTTTGGTTGGCTGAATCTTTGTTGGGGCAAAAACGCTATCATGAAGCAGCACAAGTTTATCTTACCGCATGGTATGCAGATAAAAAGAAGCTCTATACCTCCGAGATTTTGCTGAAATTAGCAAGAAGTATGGTCGCTCTTGAGCCAAATAAAGACGATTGTGCTCATTTTGTGAAAAAATCAAAACGTCAACAAACATTAGCATCTGTTTTTTGTAAACCTGCAAAATAAACAGCGAGGTCGTTTTCGGTGTGCGTTAGACTGGCAAGAAATCTCTTTAAAACATCGGATTTTATTCAATGTCAGAAGTTGATTCTTGCCGTCTCAGGGGGAAGTGATTCTTTGGCTTTGATGTTTTTGGTCAAAGAGCATTTGGAAACTCTCGTATTTCCTCCAGAAATGATTGTTGTCACGGTTGATCATCAATTGCGTAAAGAATCGATGCGTGAGGCAGAAACTGTTGCGAAAATTTGTCGTGTCCATGATATTCAACATATCACTGTGCGATGGGAAGGCGAAAAGCCAAAGACGCATATTGCTTCTAGCGCGCGTGTTGCACGCTATAATCTCTTGGTTAAAGAAGCACAAAAACATGGCGCATCAGTTATTATGACGGGCCATACACTCAATGATCAGGTTGAAACCTATCAAATGCGGTATCAACGTCTCCAAAAGAATAGAGGTGCTTTATATAGTGAAGCTGTTATGCGTGATGGAGTTTCTGCGGGCGGTTTTGCCGGTTTTTTGCGCGGTGAAGCCGAGGGTATACGTGATGAGGATCATACCAGACAAACAAGAAAAAATATTGCCGAAAAAAACTATGGTCCCCTCTATGAACGTGGTTTATCTTGTATTCCGCGTGAGGCGTTGTTGCATAGAAAAGTGCGTTTGATTCGTCCACTCCTTGGTGTAAAACGCCAAACATTACGGAATTATTTACGTTTACAAGGACAAACATGGATTGATGATCCAACCAATGAAGATCGCAATTTTGAACGTGTGCGCGTGCGTCAATCTCTTTCTTCACAAAAATTGGCTTATATTGTTCAAAAAATAAATGAAGCCGCATTGCAGCGTCGTCAACAAGCAAAAAATATTGCTGATTTGATCTTAGCGCTGGATATTACTGTCCAACATGGGCGTTGTTTCATAGCAAAGCCTGCGCTATTTTTACAGAAACATTCCAGTTTTCCTTTCGTGGTGGGGCTCTTTGCTGTGCTGATGGGAGGGGGATTTTATTTGCTCCCCAATCAGAAATTAAGCATGCTTGTTCAAAAACTCTGTCTCGATTCTCCAGAAAAGAAGCGTTTTACTTATGCGGGCTCTGTTATTGAATATAACAAGCAGGGAATTTCTTTGTGGCGTGAAGGGCGAAATATGAAAGAGGCTATCATTGAGCCAGATAAAACTTTTATATGGGATGGGCGCTATCATATCACAAATCATGGATATGAGGCTATAAAGGTTGGAGCCGCAAATTTAGAACAGCTGAAATTTTTATTAAAAAATAGCGATTTTGAGCTTGAAAAGCCTCATTTTCCCTCTTTACAATCGCTGCTGATGATCTCAAATCATAAAGGGTATGATATTCCAGAGTTGCTTTCTCAAGCAGTTGTTCATAAACATGTTATCGTCAAGCGGATTATGGCACCTTTCGATTGGCTTTCCTCACGAGAAGATGCTGCCTTGGTGAATGTTGTGGAACCTTTTTTTAATATTGAGGTGAAAAGATAAAGGAAAATTACTTTAAAAGAAAATAAACAGCTTCTCATCCCTTGGCAAGGGGCTGACAAGGTTATATGTTAAGGGGAACTGTTTGAAATCTATATTTGATTAAGTGGGCTGAATATGAATTCCAATTACCGCTCTCTCCTTATTTGGGGAGTTATTGCCTTGATTTTGATTGTGTCGTTTTCTCTCTTTAATGGAGATAGCCAACGTTCTGGTGGTGGAGAAGTCTCCTATTCTGAATTTTTGCAAAAAGTTGAGAATAATGAGTTGAAATCTGTGACCATTCAAGGTCAAAAATTAACAGGAAAAACCATTGAACATAGAGCTATTTCAACCTATGCTCCTCGCGATCCAGGTTTGATACAAAAATTGGAAAGCAAAAACGTTAATGTTAAAGCTATTCCTGAAAGCTCTGGAAATAGCATTTTCCTCAATCTCCTCTTTTCCTTATTGCCTGTTATTATTATCGTGGGGGCGTGGGTCTTTTTTATGCGGCAAATGCAAAATGGGTCACGCGGTGCAATGGGATTTGGGAAATCGAAAGCAAGATTGCTTAATGAAGCGCAAGGACGTATTACCTTTAAAGATGTTGCTGGCGTTGAAGAAGCAAAGCAAGATCTTCAAGAAATTGTTGAATTTTTACGCGAACCACAAAAATTTCAACGCTTAGGGGGGCGTATCCCACGCGGTGTTTTGCTTGTTGGTCCTCCAGGAACCGGTAAAACTTTGCTAGCACGTTCTGTGGCCGGTGAAGCCAATGTGCCATTCTTTACCATTTCAGGGTCTGATTTTGTTGAAATGTTCGTTGGTGTTGGGGCAAGCCGTGTGCGCGATATGTTCGAACAGGCTAAAAAAAATGCACCTTGTATTATCTTTATCGATGAAATTGATGCTGTTGGACGCCATAGGGGGGCTGGTCTTGGCGGTGGAAACGATGAACGTGAACAGACCTTAAACCAGTTGCTTGTCGAAATGGATGGGTTTGAGCCCAATGAAAGTATTATTCTTATTGCCGCAACAAACCGTCCCGATGTGCTTGATCCCGCTTTGTTAAGACCAGGGCGTTTTGACCGACAAGTTGTTGTGCCAAACCCTGATGTTTCTGGGCGTGAACAAATCTTGAAAGTGCATGTGCGCAATGTGCCTTTAGCCCCCAACGTTGATTTGAAAATTTTGGCAAGAGGAACACCAGGATTTTCTGGTGCGGACCTGATGAATCTGGTCAATGAAGCTGCTCTTATGGCTGCAAGCCGTAATAAAAGAGTTGTCACGATGCAAGAATTTGAAGATGCCAAAGATAAGGTGATGATGGGGGCTGAACGTCGTTCAACCGCTATGACACAAGAGGAAAAAGAACTCACTGCTTATCATGAAGCAGGACATGCTATTGTGGCTCTTAATGTGCCGGTTGCTGATCCTGTCCACAAAGCAACAATCGTTCCAAGGGGAAGAGCATTGGGAATGGTGATGCAATTGCCTGAAGGCGATCGCTATTCTATGAGTTATCGCTGGATGATTTCTCGTCTGGCCATTATGATGGGTGGACGTGTGGCTGAAGAATTAAAGTTTGGAAAGGAAAATATCACCTCCGGTGCTTCTTCTGATATTGAGCAAGCGACGAAATTAGCACGCGCGATGATCACACGGTGGGGATTTTCTGATCTGCTTGGAAATGTAGCTTATGGCGATAACCAAGATGAAGTCTTTTTGGGTCATTCTGTTGCGCGAACACAAAATGTTTCTGAAGAAACAGCGCGCATGATTGATATGGAAGTGCGTAAGCTTATTGATGATGCCTATAAAAATGCGACAAACATTTTGAAAACAAAAAGAAAAGAATGGTTTGCTTTGGCACAAGGTTTGTTGGAATATGAGACTTTAACGGGAGCTGAAATTAACGAAGTTATTGCAGGAAAGCCTCCTTCACGCACACAGAAAGATGAGGGTGCTGCGCCACGGGGGGCTTCTGTTCCAAAAACTGGAACGGTCAGAGCAGAGATAACAGTGGTAGATGAAAAAGATGCTGAAGCAGCCCCTAAAACAGTGCCTCATAAAGAAGAGACCGATAAAGGCAAGGCAGGTAAAGCAGAGGTAGCTGTTGGGAAAAAAACAGCAAAATCCGGTAATGTTGAGCCTAAGGAGGCTCAGTCTAAAGAAGTGCAATCGGATGAGACTGAGAAAAAAGCGCAAAGCACAAAAGGTACCACAAAATCAGTCAACCGCTCTAAAAGTAATGCTGAAAAGAAGTCCAATACTGCGGGACATGATAAAGAAAAATAAGAACTGTTTAATATCGCTTGAGTGACGATGTTTTAGGAAAACTTCTAAATTCTTTGAGAAAGGCGCAAGTTTTGTTTGCGCTTTTCTTGTAATATTTGCAAAAATATGGAAGCAAAAAATTAAGCAAAGCCGTTGTATGATGACGGCTTTAGCATGCTACAAGGCGAGGTGGACTGTTGCTTTTCTAATGTGGTAGGGGTTGTAAGGTTAGGCGATAGATTTCCTTGCTGATTTGGTAGGGTATGAGGTTTGGTGCTGGGTTTCTTTACGGATTTAGCAAGTGTGTGAGATTATCCGTTGGTTGTGTTAAAGGGATGTATAGAGCATTTTGAGGAGATAATATTGCTTTTATGTGTAAGGGTGTAAACATAATTGCTTGAGAGTGGTTTAGATGTGTAGATGGTGAATAGGGGGCTTGATTGTCTAAATGCATGAAGGTTTAAGATCAATGATCTGATTTTATACGGGGAGAGGAGGACTATTGTACCAAGGGGGCTTGTTAGGGTTTTAAGGAAAAGCCAAGGGAAGAATTATATATTAAAGGAAAGAGGCATGGTGCAAAAATATTTTGGTACAGATGGAATTCGGGGGAAAGCCAATTCATTTCCTATGACACCCGATTTTGCCATGAAGGTGGGGATGGCGGTAGGGGTTTTATTTCGCTCACAACATCAATCTCATCGTGTGGTGATTGGCAAGGATACACGATTATCTGGCTATATGTTGGAAAACGCTTTGGTTTCAGGATTGACTGCTGCGGGGATGGAAGCTTTTTTATTGGGTCCAGTGCCAACACCTGCTGTTGCAATGCTTTGCCGCTCTTTGCGCGCAGATCTTGGGGTGATGATTTCTGCTTCTCATAATCCGTTCTATGATAATGGAATTAAACTTTTTGGTCCTGATGGTTTTAAACTTTCAGATGATATGGAAGCGAAAATTGAACAATTGATCGATACAGATCTTTCAAAGTCTTTAGCAAGTTCTGCCGAAATTGGTTATGCAAAACGGGTTGAGGGAGATATTTATCGTTATATTGAATATGCCAAACGAACTTTGCCGCGTGATGTTCGCTTAGATACTGTGCGTATTGTTGTGGATTGTGCCAATGGGGCTGCTTATAAAGCGGCTCCCCGTGCTTTATGGGAATTGGGGGCTGAGGTTTTTGCTATTCATGATGAGCCCAATGGGACCAATATTAATCAAAAATGTGGATCAACCGATTTAAGCTCTTTAAAACGAAAAGTGCATGAAGTGCGTGCTGATGTGGGGATTGCTCTTGATGGAGATGGAGATCGTGTTCTCATTGTTGATGAAAAAGCACAAACGGTTGATGGAGATCAGTTGATTGCTGTAATTGCTGAAAATTGGCATAAAATGGGACGATTACGGTGCAATGGTGTTGTCACAACGATTATGTCAAATCTTGGACTAGAGCGTTTCTTGAATAGCAAAGGATTGCACCTTGTAAGGACAAAAGTTGGAGATCGTTATGTTGTCGATGCCATGCGCCAAAAGGGATATAATGTTGGTGGTGAGGCTTCTGGCCATATCGTGCTCAGTGATTTTGGTACAACGGGTGATGGTTTGGTGGCTGCATTGCAGATTTTAGCCTGTATGAAGGAAAGTCAAAGCCCTATGAGCCAATTGTGTAAACGGTTTGAACCTGTACCGCAAATTTTAAAAAATGTAACGATTAAAAATAAAAATGTCCTGAAAAAAAATCCCGTCAAAACGGCCATTGATCAAGCAGAGAAACGGTTGGGAAAAGAGGCACGGCTGGTGATCCGCGCTTCTGGAACGGAACCGGTTATCCGCCTTATGGCTGAAGGCGATGCACGAGAAGTATTGGACACTGTTGTGACAGAGTTGATGGATGTTATTATTCATCATGATGTACGCATGGGTACTGCACTTGAGGAATCTTGAATTTTTTGAGAAAATTATCAGATCATCTTTTGATAAAGATATTATTATAATGTGGGATTTTGGCAATTACAAAAGGTATGATTATTAACTCAGTGATGTAATAACGGTAATGGATACTCTATCTACGAACAAATTAAATAAAAAAGGGAAAAGTCCAATTCTAATAACTACAATGCGTATAGATTTCTCTATATTTCGTAAGATATGAAAAATATGCCTTTTTTTGATTTTCCTTTTTCTTTTACTTATTCGTAAACCGGTTATTAGTTTAACAGAGTTTGTAGGGGGGAGAGTTTATTAGTATTATTCATTCTTTTTACTGGATATCCAGCGGGTGCAGCGCCCCATGAACATCAAACAGCAATGGTCATTGTGGTTATATCATCTTGATGTTTCTAAGTGCCGCTGCCAATTGGAGATATGATACGCTCCTATTACGTTTAGCTCCTCCTAATTATGAACTTATACTTTTCCAATAATTAGTAGAATAATGAGAAAGAGATGGGAATGATCAATTTTTTTCACGATAGTTCTAATGTTTATAAAGTAAAAAAAGCTATGTGATGTAAAAATAATGAACATTTTTTGTATCTTGGAGGGGTACACTCTATATTCATTTATCATTTTAAGATTTAAACATAAAAGGATTGAAGCCTTCTATAATACTGGTACGACTGAAGGGATTAGAACCGCCCATGCTCAAAAATTAAAGCGTATTCTAAGTGCTCTTGAAGTAGATGTATCGCCAAAAGATTTTGAGTTATCCATCCTTTTGATTACATCTGCTAAAGGGTGATTTCAAGGATTATTGGTCAATTACTGTAAATGGAAATTGTCGCGTAATATTTCGCTTTGATAGCATAGATGTCGAAATGGTTGATTATCTGGATTATCATCAAAAAGGAGATCTAAACAATGATGAAGAATCCTTCACATCCCGGTGAATTATTGCGTGAAGATGTGATCAAAGAGCTTGGTTTATCCTTTAATGAAGCAGCAGAGTGGCTTGGTATATCTCGTGTAGCACTTTCTAGAGTTTTAAATGAAAAAGCCGCGCTATGAGAGTTAATCTTTGCTATTAGGCTTGAAATGTTTGGTGTAAGCACAGCACGTGCTTGGCTTGTTATGCAAACAAATTATGATCTATCAAAAAAATTCCTTAACAACAGTCTTATGATAAAGATTGCATAAAAGAGTTTCAAACGGCGGTTAAGTTTTTGCAACAGAGACGTATACAAGAGCTAAATCATGCGTATGAGCGTACAAGGTCAAAAGATGTGACGGCGGGGTAAGACAAGGAATAAAATCTTGTTTCTATAGTCTGTTTGGCTATAATAAATGTAAGCAAATGAGGGTTTTATATGTTGAGTGAAGAGGAAATTAAGCTGCGTCGCATTGCTGCTGAAAATGCATTGGCAAGCCAACGTTTAGAGGGATTAGAACCAGATCCGCTGGTTGTTGCTCAAGTAGAGCGTTATATTATAGGTGAACTTGAAATAAGTGATATCATCAAAGATTATATGGAGCGTGTAAAACGTGGAGAAGTATAAGGGGAGCGGCGATTCTTATACTGATCCTGAAACTGGTGTGATGTATAATCGGCTTGGTATTAAAGACAAAGCCACACTGCAGCGTGTAGAATCTACTATTACTTATGTAAAATCTTTCGAATTTGTACATACTCCTATTGGTGGTAAGTTTGATCTGGATTACATGAAAGAGATCCATAGAAGACTGTTTGGCGACATATATGAATGGGCGGGACAAATTCGTTTAGTGGATATTGCCAAAGGTAATAGTATATTTGCTAGTTATAATCAGATTGAAAGTTATGCACCGAAGATTACACAAAAGCTTGCAAAAGAACAGTATCTGCGTGGTCTTGGCGCTTATGACTTTAGCCAAAGGGCTGGATATTACATGGGCGAGTTGAATGCGTTGCATCCGTTTCGAGAGGGGAATGGGCGTACTCAGCGTGAATTTATGGTGCAACTGGCTCGTGAAGCTGGTTATCATATCAACTGGAAGGGTATTGAGCGACAAGAAATGACACGTGCGTCAATTGAAGCACATTTTGGTAATTCAGAATATCTGTCTGCACTCATCTATAAGAACCTTACCAAGTTTACAGAAAATAAAAGGGATGATGTTTCTCAAGGTATTGGCAAAAATATTGCTTTTGGCGTTGATCTTAATAAAGAGTGCTTCGAACAACAAAAAGAGAAGATTGAAACTCCTTGGGATAGAGAAAAGACAAGTTTTGCTAAACGTCAAAAAGAAGAACTTGAACAATTACAAAATGATTTGAATGTTGTTGCAAAAGCAATAGAACGAGAGCCATACCTTGCGGCTTATATAGATAATTCTAATTTAGAACAGAAAGCGCTTAGCGCTCTTAGGAATGAAAAATCTTATGTTAATATGTTTAAGGAGTTAAACAGTCGTTTAGCATCTATTTATAAAGATCCGCAAGCTGCCGCACTCAAGATTGAGCAGACGATTTTAGCAGGTAAAGGCGATAAATTGCCTGATATTTTGGAAAGGGAACCTGATAGAGCGGGTGAACTGCGTGGGTCAGATCGTTTAATCGATAAACTCAAATCTACAGGAAAAGAACGAAAAGAAGCGCTTTCTCATGTTCCTCGTGCACTTTCTTCTATTAAAAAGCTTCAAGCCTTTTATAAGAATTCTTATGAGACACATGTAAATAGGGTTGTACGGGAGCGTGAGCGATTGAAAGTTGAAGTACCTTCGCTTTCACAAGAAGCAGTGACTTTTATGAAAAATGTTGAAGCTGGTCGTGATAGTTATTCAAAGATACCAGAGCAGGTTAATCAAGAGTTTTTAAAGCTACAAAGTGCTTTAGATAAACGTTTTGGACAGGATGCCATTCATAAACAAGACTTTGATTTATCAAAAGCAATCCCCAAAGAACAGTCTTATAATAAAGAACACATAAAAGAATTTCAAATGGCAGTTAAGTTTTTGCAACAGAGACAACAGGAGAAAATCAACGCAATAGCGCGTGCAAGATCAATAGATATGATACGGTAAGGGCAAGAATAAAGCCTTATGCTGTATAAGCCCTATTAAGCCATATGGTAAAAGAGAGGTAATCAAAAGAGGTTTAATATGAGTGTGACAAAAGACGTTGTACGAGCCCGCATAGATAGGACATTAAAAAAGAAGCTGGTGAAATATTAGCAAGTTTAGGACTTACGGTGTCTGATTTATCCGGATTGCTTTGACAAAAGTTGTTGATGAAAGAGGATTGCCGTTTGATATGTCTATTTCTAATGCGGAAACGCTTAAAACTTTTGAAAAGAGTGCAAAAGGATAAGATGTATATTTTGCGAAAGATATGAATGATTTATTTAAGTGATTTCGATAGTTTTTAAAAGGCATCACGGCGTTTGAAGGGGTCGTAATAGATTTCTGTTACACGAAATTTTCCTTCAAGGCGTTTGCATTGGATGATGACATCTATCATCGAGATTAATAAGCCGCGGATATCATCGCGCGCTAAATTACCACCACCGTCACTTTCTTTGACTAAAAGGGTCATTTGTTCGAAGGCTGCAAGTGCTGTTGAGGCGTGGACGGTGGTAATGGAGCCGGGGTGACCAGAATTGACATTACGGATGTAGTAAAAGGCTGTACCATCACGCAGCTCTTGTAGAAGGATTCTGTCGGGGCGCATGCGTAAGCCAGATTCAAGCAGTTCTTTTGCGCCTGCTTTTGCTAAGCCTTGGTTATCTTTTGAATAAAAAAGTTGGACTTTGTTGGCGTGCGGAACGACAAGTTCTGGCGTGTCTTCAATGGTGAGAATTCGTTCATAGTCAGGGATTTTTGCAATCAAAGCTTTGGAGAGGGTTGTTTTACCAGAACCGGTTTTGCCCGATATTAAGATATTTTGTTGTGTAATAACGGCTCTTTCTAAAAAGGTGCAAAAATCTTTGGCGATAAAGAGATCTGTTAGCTCTTTGTCTGTATCAGAGAGTTCGGATAACCGTTCTGTCATTTGTTGCGTAGGTGTGAAACTGGTGTTTTGGGCGACAGAAAACAGATTGTTTTCATGTAAACTTTCAAGAGAAAAAGTGCGTGATGAAGGTTTACGAATGGTCATGCTAATGGTATTGGCTGCAACTGCTGGAGGCATAACAATTTGTATGCGTTCGTTGTTTGGCAGTGTTGCGGAGAGAACGGGGTTTTCTACACTGATTTTTTGTGTTGTGTAGGCAGCAACAACTTTTGCAATCCCTTCTAGTTCGCTGTAGGTTAGTTCTTTTAAGATGTGGGTTTGCCAACCATTGGGACCCTCAACGATTACTTCGCCAGGGCGATTGATAACAATTTCAAATAAATTTTCATCATTGAGGAAGTCATCTAAGATCTTTAATTTTGTTAAGACGATGGAGGCGCGTTCTGCATTTTTTGCTGATGGCATAATGTGACTTTATTGGCTTAATGAAAAAAGGAATAGCTGGGAGTAGAGCGGTTTCTTTTGCTCTTTACGACTAGTTTATAGACAGATGAAAAATCGAGATCTCTTGCTACAAAGATGTTGACGAGTTCGCCTTGAAATTTTTCTAGGGTAGGAGGGATGTTGATTTGATTTTCAAGAGCAATACTGGCGGCATCTTTTCCAGTGTTGTTTGCGCCTTCAAAACCGCCGCCTCCAGAGTTGTTTGAACCTTCTTTATTGGAATTGCCTACTATTTTATTTGTTAAAACTGTTGTGGCACCATCAATAACGGTGAGTAAAAGGGAAGAGCCAAAGCGTTCCCACCAATGGGTGTTGATGTTGCCATCAAAACCGGCTCTGCCTAAACTGTCGGTTGCGGGTGAGGCAAGGTCGATGATGACACCGGTTGGGGTTTTTGCTCTTGTCCAGAGTACAAAGAGGCGAGATTGACCTTGTTTTATTCCTCCGCGGTATTCGCCAATCACTTGGGTTCCTTTATCAAGCAAAACAACGCGCCCATTGTCAGAGAGGATATCACGGTTGATGATGCAGCTTGCAAAGCCTGGTTGCTCACTGTTTAATGCGGTTTCTAAGATACAGGGAATAGAGGTTCCCATGGCGATGATAAAGTTTCTATTGCCGATGAGTTTTGCTTTTGCTTTTGCTTCTTCTGTTTTGGTAGGCTTTAATAGGGTTGCAAAATTTTGTGTGTCTTGAAGGGCAGGAGAATTTTGCGCATTCGCGAGATTTTCAAGGGCATGGAATTTTTCAAGGGGGTTGAGAGTCGTGTTGACGATGTCTTTTAATTGAGATTTAGAACCTTTGGCAAAAGCTAAAACAGGGGCGCGTCTTGCGGCATCAAGTAGTGGGTCATCTTTTTTGGGTTCTTGTGCGAGTGGTTGTGGGGGTGGTAAGGTTATTGGTGCTATGTTGGCACGCGGGTCAGAGGGCGCAAGCTCTAAAGGGGCGAGGGAATTGTGAAAGCTTTTTTCTTGTTTTTTATGAGCTTTTGCGGTGTCTTTTTGTTCTGTGGGGGAGGATAAGATGTTCCAGAGCACATAGCCGCAGATTCCTATACAGGCTATTGCGACAACTATTTTTTTGCCAGCGCTTTTGGCGCTATTGTTTTTGCCATCCCCAATAGATCCGCGATCTTCGATGATTGATTTATCACTCATGTGTTGTCCCCTTCAATTCCCGCTTATTTAAAGATCTGATGCAATTTTACGTTCAACAGATGGTGAGGTGGTTCCGGTTTCTGGATTAACGCCTTTGGGTTGGTAGGCTTCATTAAAGACGCATAGGACATTTTTTCCCTGTCTTAGGGTGAAGCGTGCGCTAATGGCATGGACAATCACCATGTTGCCTCTTGTGGTTTTGGGAACCAGTGATTCTGTACCGTCATTGCTGACAATATAAATGGCAGGGATTTCTTGGTTGTCGGGAAATGTAAATGTTGTTGTTTTGCCATTGTCATAAACAGAGGAGGGTTCAAGAGTGATAGAGCCTTGAGCGGTGTAAGCCCAATTGCGTGGTCCATAGGTTTCAGAAGCGTTGAAGACATTATCGATACGCTGGGCTTGTTGTTTTTCTTGTCGCATAAGGGCTGCGAGTCTTCTTTGTTCTGCTTCCTCTTGTGGGTAGCGAAATTTCACAAGGAAATATGTTTCTTGTCCAGAGGAAATTTCTCCATCTTTGACCATGAGTTCAAATTGATAAGAGCGCTTTGAGCCATCAAGCTTTGTGGTGACGACTTGGAGATTGGTAATGGGTTGGACTTCTCGCGCTTTGAGGAAAAGAATATTACCAGCGGGGGCGACTTCCCATGCAACGCTGTTGCCAATCGCCACATGGGCAATTTCTTCATTGGGAGAAAATTCTATTTGTACCGATGAGCGTATGGAGCCAATAATTTTTGTGACATTATAGGCATCATAGTTGATAAAGCGAATGCGGCTATCGCTTGGCGCACGAGTGGGAAAAATACTGGCATGGCTAGGCGTTAAAGAAAGGGTAATAGCGATGTTAAGAATGAAAAAAAGAATTTTTTTTGTCATGATCAGTTGACCACTTCCGGATCGGTTCTATATTCACTAACAATAAACCCTAGAGGATTTATCAAACGGTTTTGGACAGAGATAGGGGCATTGATGTATTCAAAGGTAAGTGTTGCAACCCAGTGGGTGATGAATTCTTTGTTGTTGTCGTTGTCATGAATGGTTCTGTAGTAACGCACTTGGGCAACATCGTCATTGATAAAGGAGATTGATTTTATTGTTATTGTAACAGCGGCGTGTTTATAGAGAATTTGAGGACTTTGGGGATTTCTTGCTCCATACCAGCTGGCAAATCTTTCCTGTTCTTCAGAAGAAGAGAGGAGGGAGACGGTTTGGAAGTTGTGTTGTGTTTCTTCTGTGGTGAAGCCTTCACGGGAGCGGACATATTTTGCAGCAAAGTAGCGTGTGATTGCTTCGTCGACATTGGTGGGACCTTCTTTTAAGGCTTCCACAACTTCAGTGATGCCGGTTGAATTGTCTACACGGATGACAAAAGGTTCCACGGTTTTAAGGGGCGTGAGGGTGATGACCGCGAGAGAAGACAGTATTGCAACAGCAACGGCGATGCCGGCAATGGCAAGCGAGACGCGGGTGGTGCGGCGTGAGGCGAGCATGCGATCTTGATCAAACGAGCGCGCTTCAGCAATGTATTGTTCTATGTCTTTTTCTTTCATGCTTTTTGCCCGCAATTTTTGTAAGATTTGATTTCTTCATCCGTTAATTTTTGTGCCAGAAGCATTTCCAGCTTACCTTCTACGGGTGAAGGGGTGTTGTTACTGATGATAATGGGTGTGGGCGTGGGTTTTTTCCCTTCCCAATTCCACATTGATCTGTTGAGTGGACGTTTAGAATATCCATCACACTTTGGGAGTGACTTCAGTGTGTTTGGTGAAGACACACAGCCACTGAGAAAGAGAAACGGCAAGATAATCCCAATTTTTTTAAATTCCCGCATTTGAACTTAGTGCTCCCTTATTTTCGAGATGAGTTTTTGTAGACCATGAAGAGCGGCTTTACCACCTACATTAGCAAGGTGACCAGCTTCTTTAGCGGCACGGAAAGCTCCTTTTCCAGCAATTTGTCCTGCACCTACACCTAATTTTGTTGAGCCTGTGAGGGAAGCTCCACCAGAAGCTAAAGCTGATGCTATATCAGGTAATTTGAGGAAAATCAAAATGCCGCAACTGGCAATAGAGAAGAATTGGACTAAGGAAATTATCATATCTAGAACACTACCTGAAAGGATGGTTGTTGAAAGATCAACATATAGACCACCAACTATAACTACTAATACCTGCAAAATGATGAAGTTTGCTGTTTGATTTAACCATGCCTCTGTAAACCTTCTTGTTGAGGAAAACATATAAAGGCTTATAAAGAGGGGCCCCACTGATATAACGAGAAATAAACCAATTTTAGCAAATATTGAGACGAAAAAACCAATAGCACAAAAGAAAGCAGAAATTACTAAGCAGACAAGGCCAGCAAGCCAGTAAACAACAAACGTAAATCCATTTTCGTTGTTTGCTGCATCAAAAACGTGTCCAGCAGCAGTTTGTATCATATTATCCCATACATTTTTATCCGAGTGTGCTCCTTGGGTGACATTTGCAATGGCATTCGGCAGATCATTGAAAAATATATCCCTAACCCACGCATTATAAAGAGCGGCGTTTGTGGCGAGTGAAACAATGATGCCAAGTTTGAAAATTGTTGCTATAAAGTCCCACAAAGGCATGGAAGAACGCCCATAGATAATATTGTACCCTATAAATATAATGTAGATTGTACAAGATGCTTTAAGCGGAGTAGATAAAGACGATGAGAGATTTCCAATGGTGTTATCCATTACCCTTGTAAGGGGCTCCATCAATCCGTTGTCTATCTTGGTAAATATATCATACGCTGCCATTGTCTTTCCTCCGCTCCTTATCATATGGGGTTCGTGTTCCATACGGAGTCAAATTTTTATGATTTAATTACTGTCCTCTTTCTTTTCAGATTGTTCTTTCATTTTTTTCTTATCGTCATTTTTACGATATTTATTTAGATAGTTTTGAAAGGATTCTTCACGAAGTTCGTCTAGTGCTTTTCCTAAGTTTTCACAATTTTGAGGAGATTCTGTTTTAGAAGGCTTTTTCCACATACATTTAGGTGTCCACTCATTACGTAATTTTTCGTCTTTTTTAAATTCTGCTACGCTGTAGGTTTTTTCACATCCAGCCGTGATGAGCCCTGTGCAAAGTAGCAATGTTGTTATGAGAACTTTATTCATAGATATTTCCCCTTCTTTCTTTCAGTTTTACAAGGTTTGAGCACAATCTTTAAATTCTGCTTGTGTTATCGGTTTTTTATAACCAGTGATGATAAATCTAGGGCAGCGACATAATCTTGCCATAAATCTATTGTATAGTCTGTAATGTTCTTTAAGTTGAGCAGCTAAAGCGCAATAGCGATGTGTAATGGTGCTATCCATTGTCTTTGTAAGGGACTCTATCAACATATTGTCGATATAAGAAAATATGCCTTTACTTTCTACTGCCATTGAGATGCTCCACTCTTCATTGTATATTTTTATAATTTAATTGTTATTTTGTTCTTCTGCCGCGCGCTCTTTCGCTCTTCGTTCTTCCTCAGCACGCTCTTTTGCTCTTTGTTCAGCAAGGAATTTTTGATTCTCTTCTCTCATTTTTTTAATTCTGGCTCTCATTTCAGCTTTCAATTTTTCCATTGATTTGCGATTTTCTTCGTCAATTTTACGACTTCTTTCTGCTGCTTTTGCTTCATACTCTTTCTGAAGTTCTAAAAATGCTAACCGCATGTTTTCACAATTTTTTGAAGTCCCTGCAAATCCACATTTAGCATCCCATTCTAGGCGTAATTTTTCATCTTTTTTAAATTCTGCGACGCTATAGGTTTTTTCACATCCAGCAGCGATAATTCCAGTGCCAAGTAGCAATGTTGTTATGAGAACTTTATTCATAGATATTTCCCCTTTTTCCTTTCAGTTTTACAAGTTTTGAGCACAATCTTTAAATTATGCTTGTGTTATCGGTTTTTATAACCAGTGATGATAAATCTAGAGCACAGACATAATGTTGCCATAAATATATTGTATAGTCTGTAAGGTTCTATAAAGTTGAGCAGCTAAAGCGCAATAGCGATGTGTAATGGTGCTATCCATTGTCTTTGTAAGGGAATGCATTACAGTATTATCTATCCAAGTAAATACACCTTTGGTTACTATTGCCATTGAGATGCTCCGCTCTTCATTATGTCTTAATTATTATTCTGTTGTTCTTCTGCCGCGCGCTCTTTTGCTCTTCGTTCTTCCTCAGCACGTCGCTTTGCTTCTTGTTCAGCTAATTTTTTTTTAGTGTTAGCTTCCATTTTTTTTAGTCTGGCTCTCATTTCAGCTATATCTTCTTCTTCTCTTTTACGATTTTCTTCTGCAATTTTACGACTTCTTTCTGCTGCTTGTGCCTGACGTTCCTTATCAAGTTCTAAAAATGCTAACCGCATGTTTTCACAATTCTTTGAAGTTCCTGCAAATCCACATCTAGCATCCCACTTGAAGTGTAAATTTTTATCTTTTTTAAATTCTGCGACGCTGTAAGTTTTTTCACAGCCAGCTGTGATGAGCCCTGTGCAAAGTAGCAATGTTGTTATGAGAACTTTATTCATTATTTATTGTCCTGTTGTTGTTTAGCGCGCTCTTCTGCTTCTCTTTCGGCTTGTTCTTTTGCTTTTTGTTCTTCTTCAGCTTGCCTTTTTTGATATTCAGCTTCTCTTTTTTCAAGATCGGACATTATTTTAGCTCTAGCTTTTTTTAATGCTTCATGAAGGTTCTCTTCCGCTTGACGCTCTCTTTCTGCTGCTTTTGCTTCATATTCTTTTTGAAGTTCTAAAAATGCTAACCGCATGTTTTCACAATTTTTTGAAGTTCCTGCAAATCCACATTTAGCATCCCACTCTAGGCGTAATTTTTCATCTTTTTTAAATTCTTCTACGCTGTAGGTTTTTTCACAACCAGCTGTGATGAGCCCAGTGCAAAGTAGCAATGTTGTTATGAGAACTTTATTCATGATTAATGACTGTCCTGTTGTTGTTTTGCTTTAGCGCGCTCTTCTGCTTCTCTTTCGGCTTTTTCTTCAGCTTCAGATAATTTACGGAGATTCTCGTCTATTTCTCGCTGTAGTTTTTCAAGATAAGCGCGTCCTTTAGCTTCATTTTCAGCTCTCCGTTTTTCATATTCAGCTGCCCGTTTTCCAGCTTCGGCTTCCCATTTTTCACGTTCAGCTTTTCTTTTAGCTTCTTCTTCTTTTTGCTTTTTTTCCCATTCTTCTCTACGTTTACGGTTTTCTTCTTCAGCCTTTTTCCTGCGTTCTGCCGCAAGTTCGTGATCGGCTACTCTTACATTTTCACAATTTTTTGAAGTTCCTGACCATCCACATCTCACAGCCCATTCTTCAAATAATTTTTTATCTTTTTTAAATTCTGCGACGCTATAGGTTTTTTCACATCCAGCTGTGATGAGCCCTGTACAAAGTAGCAATGTTGTTATGAGAACTTTATTCATTATTTATTGTCCTGTTGTTGTTTAGCTTTAGCGCGCTCTTCTGCTTCTCGTTCGGCTTTTTCTTCAGCTTCAGATAATTTACGGAGATTCTCGTCTATTTCTCGCTGTAGTTTTTCAAGATAAGCGCGTCCTTTAGCTTCATTTTCAGCTCTCCGTTTTTCATATTCAGCTGCCCGTTTTCCAGCTTCGGCTTCCCATTTTTCACGTTCAGCTTTTCTTTTAGCTTCTTCTTCTTTTTGCTTTTTTTCCCATTCTTCTCTACGTTTACGGTTTTCTTCTTCAGCCTTTTTCCTGCGTTCTGCCGCAAGTTCGTGATCGGCTACTCTTACATTTTCACAATTTTTTGAAGTTCCTGACCATCCACATCTCACAGCCCATTCTTCAAATAATTTTTTATCTTTTTTAAATTCTTCTACGCTATGGGTTTTTTCACATCCAGTGGTGATCAGCCCTGTGCAAAGTAGCAATGTTGTTATGATGATCTTGTTCATATTTAAGCCCCTCTTTTCTCCCGTTTATTGACCACGGAGTTTTTTGGCAAAATCTTTATATCGTGCTGTAAATTCTTCGTAGCCACGTTGTTCTGCCGCTTTTTCTTCTGCTTGTTGAATCATCATGGCGGCTTGCATTTGGAGTATTTTTGCTTGGAGGTCTGCTTGTACCGCTGATAATTGTGCTTGAATGCCTTGAATTTTACCCGCATCTTTAGTACTTCCAAGTTCGTCAAGGAGCTTGGTAATGTTTTTTTGTGTTTCACTGGCTTCTTCGTAGACGTCTTGTCCTTTGGCTGCTTGTCCTACTACGCGCTGTTCGGCTTTTTTCACTTCCTGTGCGTAAAAAGCATCTACTGCTTCTTTTGATCCTGCGCCCCCCGCGGGCTCTTTGTATTTAAGTTCTTCTTGCCATTTTTGCGTGTTTTTGCTGCCGCCGCCGCCGCCGCCACCGCTGCCCATCGATTGTTGAAAGTGGTTAAAGTCAGAAGGGAGGGCGCCACTGCTCCCTTGCTTGTTAAACATGTCTTTCAATCCCGAAATGTCAGGCTTGACATTTAGGGAGTTATATAATTGTTTCGCTTGATCGAGTTGGCTCTTTAATTGGTCAAGCTGTTGTTTGCCTTGTTGAATTTGTTCTTGCAATTTGTTAAGTTGTTGTGTGCCTTGCTGGACTTGTTTCATTATTTGTCCAACAGCTGTGGGATCAAATACCACGATGGCAAAGGCATTTGTTTGAAAGCCAAATGAAGCTGCATAGACGGCTGTTGCCAATAAAAGTTTTTTCATTGCTTTGACCTTTCTTGAAAAATAGGAAGCCATTTTTCTGGAGATTGTCCAACTTCATCCATAATGGTCTCTAGGAGTTCAATATTCTTGGTGGTGCCACTTAAAATGGCTATTTCATCATCAAAGCCGCGTAAATTTAGTTCTGCTACAACTGAACTTTGTCCTTGTTTGATGAGAAAACGCCGTGACTCACGGCTTAATTCTGATTGTATCAGGTTAAATTCTCTGTCCGATAATTTAAAACCTTCTACATAATCCCCATGATTGCCCTTTTGATTAGGAAAATAAATTTGTGTGGGGCATTGCTCTATAATGGTGTGAGCAATGGTCGAATTGATCGCATCTTTGGGAGATTGCGTTGCAAACAACATCAAACCATTTTGTTTACGGATAGTTTTCAGCCTGTCTTGCGCAAAGGCTTTAAAGGAATCATCCTCTAAGGCTTTCCAAAACTCATCAATGACAATGATAATACGACGCCCATCAATCAGAGACAAAATCCTATGAAAAAGATACATCATCAATGGTGGACGAATTTCATTATTATCTAAAAAATCCGTCATGTCATAACCAATAAATTTTGCATCAATGCCAATGTCGTCATCAGGATTGTCAAAAACCCACCCTAAGGCATTGCCTTTACACCATCTTTCTAAACGACCCGCTATCCCCTCCCTGTGCGTGGTGTCAAAAAACATTTGTAAGGCGGAGATCGTCCGTTGTTCTTTTGGCAACAAGGCAAGTTGGTCAACAGCAGCAGAAATATCTTGTCTTTCTGATTCACTGATCTTTTGATCTTCAGACGAAACAAGCTTTATAATCCATTGGCGTAAAAAAACTCTATCTGCTGGATTGTTATAGTCTAAGCCTTTTAGCGGTGCTATGCCTGTCGGTCTACCATTCTTCAAGGGCATATAAGTGCCGCCACCCGCTCTGACAAAAAGTTCTGCGCCCCGATCTTTGTCAAAAAAGACCATATTGGGATCATGCTTTTGAAGTTGTGCTAAAAGAAAATTAACAATAACCGTTTTCCCAGAACCAGAGGGACCACAAACAAACGTATTGCCTAAATCTCCAAAGTGAAAGTTAAAATAAAACGGTGAACCAGCAGAGGTTTTCATCAAGGCTACCGCTGGTCCCCACACATTGCCATCTATTTTTCCAACCGGAAAAGAATGAAAAGGAGAAAGCGCTGCATAATTACGGCTTGTTATTGCACCAGAGCGGGTGCGATAAGCATAATTGCCAGGCAATTGTGCCCACCAAGCTGCTGCTAACCCTAAGTCTTCCCGCGCAATCACAGCCCCACCATCTGTAAGACGAGAACGCGCTTTGGCAAGATTATCCGCTAACTCTTGCGGCGTATCAGCAAAAACTGCCAATGATAAATGATGCTCCCCTAAAACAAAACGATTGGATTCAAGATCATCAAGCGCATCATCCAGTTCCATAATTTGTGAACCTGCTCGATCTCCTGCATTGACCATTTGGTTTTGTTTGCGCCCCATAATTTGCTTGGCAATGTTTTTGCTCTTGAAAACAAAAGATTGGGTGAAAATAAACTCAAAGGGAAGGGTGAGCAAACCATCCGCCATGCCTACCCTGGTTTTTGCTGGATATTCTTTCCAACCAAACATGCCCGCAAACCGCTGTGCCGCCTCGGTGCGTATTTCTATGATCTCTTTCCCAAAAATGAGACGGTCTGAGTAAACAGTCGAAGCTATCGTCCCCCATGTGAGAGGGATCCGTTCACGACGACCTCCCACCAATTGGTGGATAAACTCACTTTGCTGCGAATAAATATTACCTTCATGTTCATAAAGGCTCAGTCTTTTTGCACCATAACGCTCTAAATTTTGAATAAGATCTGTGGTAATATCTTCAAGCTTGCGAATGGACTCTGCATCAACTTCTGTCTTTTCTTGCTTGGCTTTGCCTAAACGTTTGAAAAATTCCACTAATTTATCCGTTTGATCAACGTGTGGATTCCACAAAATCGAAAGATAAAGATCATTGCGATAAAGCTCCTGTGAAACCATCCGCTCGCGATATTTATCATCTAATTGCTTGGCAAATGCCGATCTGAAAGTCCCATCCGGATAAATCGTTTCACGCTTTCTGATAATATGGCTATAAAGCGCTATCCGTTCATCCGCTATGTTTTTAAAAAGATTATTGAGTTGTTCGTGAAGCACATTCAGATCAATAATATCCGCTGTCTCAAAGTTAATGCCTTCAAGTTTAATAACGCTCATGAGAGCGCGTGAATCCAGCGCAATGATGTGTTTATTGACATGGCGCACGTAAGGAATGATCGCCTCTGGCTGCTTTTCACGTTTGCGCTCTGTTCTATTCATTATAATTCCTCATAATTACGAATTAATCGTAATGGAGAAATACTTCCCCCACCCCATAGACTCGAATTTCTGGCAAAAATAGATGTCTTTTGCCATGTCAGAAGAATACGAAATTTGTTATGGTCATGCTTTAGGATTTCCTTGAATATGAAATGCAGCATCACACCAAAGGTTAGAAGAAAAATATTGCCCGCCATAATGAACAATATCATCGTTCCTATCCCATTTAATCCCATAGCTTCCACCGTCACGCCCGCAATCATTGCAGGGCGCGTGCAAGCAAGAAATAACGTATCTTCTGTTAGCTTATCGTGCTCTTTCATGGCTTTGAAAGGCAAAGTTTAATTAGGAAAGCATTGATACGATTTGCGATGCACCCATAACAATGCCGATGCCAACACAAACAAAAAAAGCTTTACGCATTTCAACATAACCAGCAATCCATGCAAGCCCAATACCAGCAACCGCAATCGTCGCAATCGATTTTGCAATGTTTCCTGTTAAAGCTTCAATTATTTTTTTAAGCGCATCGTCAACTTTACCAAAGTCACCTGCGGCAAATGCTGGCTCACTCAGTGCGATGAAGGCAATAAACAGCATCAATGCTGTTGTTAACCATTTCTTTTGGGTGTTGGATAGAATAGTTTTTTGTAAGGTATGTTCACAACTGAACAAATTATTCATGTTTTTCATGAAAAATTCCCCGCTTTATGTTTAAGTTGATAGAAAAATTAATATTCAAAATATTATTTAGGAATCATATAAATGAAAAAAATAAATTTTTCTATCGATAAATTAATAATATTTAATCTTTTATTAATTTAATGAACAAAAAATATAGTAATATTCAAAATGATACTTTTAAAATATCTTCGAGAAGCGCCTAAATATATTGTCTTAATTTTTATTATTATTTTAGGATACTTTTATTTAATTAAAAATAATGAACAACTTACTCAAAATTCTTTTTTAAAAGGAACAGAAAAGACAATAGAAAACCCCGTTCAAAATCCGAAGTCACAATTGATAGATTATGCAAACCAACAAGACGCAAGCCAACAAAATGTGGTATTGCATCCAGAACCAATCGCATCACAATTTTATGAAGAAAATGTGCCGGTCTATTCCGGTGCTATACAGGTCACAAGTGGTGTGACCTTTAAAATGATCACGCTCGTGGATGATGGATGGAGAAAAAAGATTATCCGTGATATCCGCTTATATGGTGTGGAAAGCTGTGAAACACGACAATTTGCCTCACGCAACGGAGTTAAGTGGCCATGTGGTGCTTTTGTTACTGCTTGGCTTGTCTCAAAAACAATCGATAAAAATGTTACTTGTCGGCAAGCACGTGTCATTCAACAGGTTCATTATGCACAATGTTTTGTAGATGGGGTTGATCTGGCACGTTTGGGGCTGGCAGAAGGGTTGATGGTGTTGACAAAAGATCAGCATCATTTTCCATCCCCAGCAGACTATAAAATTCTACAATCTGCTGCTCAAAAAGCACAAAACGGTTTATGGTCGAGCCAATTTCAACAACCAGAAGATTGGCGAAGAGATCATGGGAGCTATAATCCCATTGACCATTATTGATAAAGCGTCCTCTTAAGCGCTATTTAAAAATCAAGACAATATTCTACTGCAAATCTTATCAGAAAAAAGTTAATTATAATCCACGCACTCCTTGGTGGACAACGTTCGTTATGGAAATTTGTTGTGTTTAAAGCTCGCTTACGCATATAGGTTGCTCACTACAGCGCTATGGGAGAGCGCGTTTTTTCCCCTAAACAAAATAGTCATTGTAACAAACATGAGTGTTCAGAAAATATGAACACATGCAAACTACTGATGTGACCTTTGGTCATGAAAAAAGGCTTATGAAAAAATAGAGAAAAGGTAAAACTGAAAATACCTTGCCTTCAAAAAACAACCAATTGCTTCAAATCAAACCAGAACTTTTAATGCAAGCTTTGCCTCATGTTGCTATGTTCATGAAACATGGGGACATCTGAAAGGGAAGCGGTTCTATGGAATTTTTATCCAAAATGAAGGGGATTTTTTCAGGCTTTTGAAGAAGCTAAAGAGGCTATGAGGAAAAAATGTGCTTTCTTTTGTTATAAAAGAAAGCACATTGAGGGGGGGATTTAGAATGACAGTTTTACATATTTTACTCTGAAAAGCGGTCTTTTTTATCTTTTTTCCACAGAAAATAAGTTGCAAGTCCGAGTATGGGAACACTCAATTTGGCAAAAGGGAGATGTTGACTGAGAGCTGCAAGGCTGGAAACGGTCGCATCTGTCATGAGTTTATGGCGTTGTTCTTCTGTCTTTTTTTGTTGGTCATAGCGTTGATAAGTTTTGAGAATGCGACTGATAATAAGACCTAATCCCGCAAGAGAAAGACAAATTAAAAACATGATACTAGCGGCGGCAAGAGGCTTCATAACAGAACATAACGCAATAAAACCGATGGTACATAAAAAAAGCAAAGACATGAAGAATGAAATGCCAATAAACCCATAGAAAATTGCTTGAAGGCGTACTTGCTTGACTGTGCTTTTAAGCCCTCCACCGACAAGATGGTTTAAAAGAGGAGCGATAAACTTATGCATTGCTTAACGACGTAGTAATTGAGAAAGAATAAAACCAATCCCTGCGGCAAACAAAACGCTTTTGCCAGGATTTTTGCGAACGCATTGATTCATGGTTTGTTCAAGATCACTGATTTTATCTTTTGCTTGAGACATCATGTCTTCACCACTTTCTTTCGCTGAGTGATATAGTTTTTCTGCTTTGTCTTTGGCGGCGTTGAATTTGTTTGCACCAAGATCTGTTAGGGTTGAGGTAATCCCTGAAATTTCAGTGCGTAACTTTTCTAATTGTCCTTGTAGGTCTTTTTGTTGGTCTTTTTCTACGGCTGATTTATCGTGCTGTGTTGTTTTATTATGGGCCATGGTATTTTTCCCTCTTGATTCATTATATTTGTATTGGTGTGTTCATAGTGATCATTTGCATTGGAGTGAAAATTTTCACTGCTTGAGTAACGCCAAAAGCTTTTTTTGGTTCCTTTCATTTTGTCGAATTTAAAACTGTTTTTGATAAAATAAATCTTTCCTATACGATATGCTCTGTCTGTAAAGGGTCGCATTTGTTAAAAATTGTCTTATGCTTTTGCAAGAATTTAGCACCATTCTTCAGTTTCTCATGGCACAGTTTTTATAAAAGTTTTTAAAAAGCGTGTTGAGGTTTATTTTTTAGGCTTGTGACAGGTAAAAAACATGGTTATTGTGAGTTTGCGGCAGAAATAATGTCATTTTTATGTTTTTGAAGCAAAGAAAAAGAAATGATATTGCGGCTCTTTGTTCTCTATGTATTTGGGGGCAACACGCGCTCTCCCATTATACTTTTGGTCAGTTTAAGATATTGCGATAGTTCTTTTTTTAAAAAAGGTATATTTTTATTTGGATAGAAGGTACTTTAGTGCACTGGTTGTTAGAGAAGTGCATATCCTTTTCTCCGAGGATTTTATGATATTTTTGCTGCTTGTTTCATGTAAGCAAATATTTTGTTGGATTTAAAAGAGCCGCTGAAATGAAAGAAGCTTTGCGATATGAGGAATTCATTTAACAGGAATGATGATAAATTATTCTTATAAATGAAAATATTATATGCGATATTTCTTGTAACTTTATCATTTTGCCTAATTTATGCAATAAATTGATTGAGTAAGATAAACTTGTTGAATTGTTAGAGAAAAATTTCTTGAGTGATTTCTTTAGAATTAAGAGAGAGCTTGTGGAATAAAACTATACTTGATTTATCAAGTTTTCTTTCTTAAGAGGAATACACAAGTGACGTTAAAAGGGTCGTGGCATTTTGGAACAGTGATGCTATGCGGGGTGACGACCCAGCTCATAAATAAAGATAAGAGCACAAGAATGTGAGATAAAAATGGAATCTGAAACAGTACCTTTAGATAATATGTCTGCTGTAGTGACAACGCATGATTTTTCTCCTCTTTCTATGTTTATGGCTGCTGATTGGGTGGTGAAAGCGGTTATCATTATTTTGTTACTTGCTTCACTTGTGTCTTGGACAATTGCTTTTGTGAAAATTGTTGAGATCACTTTGGTAAAACGAAGAGTACGTCATGAACTTCAATTGGTTCTAAATGCTCAGACTCTTACGCGTTTGGCAGCTAGCTTGAAAGAAAGCAAAGGGGCTGGTGTATTTTTTCTCAAAGAAGTCCTTAAAGAGGTGTATCTTTCTGCACAACAGGTTCATTTTTCTGCTCCTGAAGGGATAAACGAAAGCTCTGGTGAAAAAACCAGTACAGGGGAAAGGGCACAAACGATTGAAGATATTCTCTTTTATGAGGAGAGCAATCAATATGAAGATGTTTCCCGCGATGTTCGTGATGCTAGGGTTCGCGATGTTCATGAAGGTTTAAAAGAAAGGGTTCATTCACTTTTGTCACGCTGCTTGCTGGCTGCTACACGCCGTGTTGCATGTGGAAGTGCTGTTCTTGCAACTATTGGCGCAATTGCTCCTTTTGTTGGTCTTTTTGCAACTGTTTGGGGAATTATGAACTCTTTTATTGGGATTGCTCAGTCTCAAACAACGCGACTTGATGTGGTGGCGCCTGGAATTGCTGAAGCTTTATTCGCAACGGCTGTTGGGCTTTTTGTGGCTATTCCCGCCGTTGTTATGTATAATAGCCTTATGCGTGCTTTGAGTGGTTATCGCAGTGATTTAGGCGATATCGCTGCTGCTCTTGAAAGGCTCTTGAGCCGTGAACTTGATAGACAAAGACAACAGAAAAGTCATAAAAAATGAAAGCAAGCCTTAATAATGATTGGGATATAGACGAGAGTGGGTTGCAAAGTGAAATCAATGTGACCCCTTTTATTGATGTTGTATTGGTGTTGCTTATTGTTTTTATGGTTGCAGCGCCTTTGGCAACGTCTGTCATTTCCGTTCAGCTTCCTTCTATAACTCAAGCACCTTCAGTGGTTCAGTCTGATGAACCTCTTTATGTTACGTTGCAAAAAGATCGTTCTCTTTACATTGGTGATCATCTTGTAGAACAAGCAGCTTTGAGAGAAGCTTTGTTGAGGGAAACTACGCAAAATTTAGAGGCAAAAATTTTAATCAAAGCGGATAGCGAAATTGATTATGGTACTGTCATCGATTTATTAAATCAAATACGCATGGCTGGATATAATAAAATCGGTCTTGTAGGATTGCAAAACTCTACCAATCTTGTCTCAAGAGGTGAGATCAATAATAAAACAACAGGGGTAGCGGATGCTGCTGTCGATGGAGCGGGTGGTAACGTTGTGGGGCGTGTGGATGCCGTAACAACGAGCCCTGCGGGAAACGCTAATATTCCAGCCGATGTCTCTGATTAGTGATAAAAAAACAGCCTTTGTTGCAGGAAGCAAAGCATATTACTCAAAGTCGTAGAGTGAAATTGATGAGGGTTCCGTGGATTTATTAAACCAAATACGCATGGGTTTGATATTATGCAGGGGGTTCATATATTGAATCGTTTTTTTTAGGATTAAGCTCTACTCATCTTGCCGCAAGAGGTGCGATCAAGAAAAATAGCCAAGGGCGATTGTTGTGTGTCTTAATACATCTTAAAGCCTTTTTTGCGGCGGTGTTCATAAATGGTATATAAAAAGCAAGTAAAATAAAATAGTTATGTCTAATATGGGGGAATAGGTGAATCTTGATTCTATTGAGTTT
>NZ_JBHIRG010000003.1:0-181221 GCF_042196965.1 Bartonella sp. AA83SXKL | reverse complement strand
AGGGATAGAGGCAAAAAAACTCAATAGAATCAAGATTCACCTATTCCCTTATATTAGACATAAATATTTTATTTTACTTGCTTTTTATTTGCCTAATGAATATACTAACAACTTCATAACATTGGTAAAATTATCCGGCGGGCTATTATTAAAAGAATCAGAAAGTTTTTTGTAAAATTCTTTCCACAAACATTTATTTTCAATAAAGCCACCTAATTCATCAGCCTTAACTTTAGCAAAGATATAACCAAAGTCTTCTAAAGCTTTAATGCGATAAAGAGTGAGATTATAAAATACATGCGTTTCATTTTTTAAAGCAAATTCTTTTCTTTAAAAAGGTTATAGCCTTCTATCTAACAGCGTTTTTGCTGTAAAATTCAAATTATCGATCTGCTCAACTAAAGAACTTTCATTGTTTAGCTTTTGTGCTTTTTTCAAAGAGATGTGGGCTTTCAAGAATAAGCTTTTCTCGTGCTTTTTGTAACTGTTTAATGACTTCATCAATCTTTGATGGAGAACAAAAAGATTCTTGGCTATTCAACAAATGCAGCCTCTCCTTTCCCTCATACAAACATTGCATCTGAGACTGAAGTATTCTAACTTCTTGAAAAAAAAGACGTCCTGTTTCCTTAAAACCATTATTAAGTGCAAAAAGTTGATCGGAAATGGATAGCAGAATTTGTTTTAAAAAACGCTCATTTTCTTGGCGTTTACGATATTCTAAAATAAGAGCATGGCTTATCTCATCTAACTGTTTTTTTGTAGAATCAATTTGACGCAATAAATTTGGTTTTTCCCCCATATCACCTTTTCTCACCTTCACAAGCATAGCATGAATGTCTAATAACTTAATTGCGGAATGAGATAAATAATCAACAACTGTAGGCGTATTAACATAGCGTTTCCGTGCAATCATCACAAACTCACCTAATGACTGTTTTTTACATTCATCCCG
The DNA here is from genome assembly GCF_042196965.1 of Bartonella sp. AA83SXKL. Taxonomy (NCBI): domain Bacteria; kingdom Pseudomonadati; phylum Pseudomonadota; class Alphaproteobacteria; order Hyphomicrobiales; family Bartonellaceae; genus Bartonella; species Bartonella sp. AA83SXKL. The sequence continues at coordinate 180,266 of NZ_JBHIRG010000003.1, read as the reverse complement.
CCATTTATTTTTCATTTTACAAGACCATTCTAAAGAAAGTGCTAAAAAATATTACCTCCAATACATTATTCGATGGAGCCTCTTCTCTCTTTTCACGATCAACGTGGAATCCGTGGAGAGAGAAAACGTACAGGTGTATAAAGGATAAGATGTGTTGTTTTTTCCAACACACTACTACCATCAGCAAGAAGGGCTTGACTAGGTGACAATTCTGTACCTTGCATAATTGTGGAAGCCAAAGAACCTTCTCGAGAAAGAGCCATCAATGTTGGCGAAGATGCAAAGACATTGTGTGCCCCCCCATCCACATGAGAGAAATCAAGAACAGCTATTCCATTTTTACGCAACATTTCAATATCTGAGCCATCGCCCACACGATGATGTCCACCCGTAAGACGTCCTGAAACCGCAAGAGCTTTATCCGCTCTGGATACTAAAATAGCGGTTGGCTGCGGGAGTTTTTTTATATCATTAAGTTGGCGCTCAAATACATCAACATCAATATCTGGTGCAGCCATTAATAAACTTGTAATACGACGAATAGGCCTATATTTTCCCTGTAACACTAACGTTCTAAATGCTTCCATTATAACAAAATTGCCCATAGAATGTGCAATAACCGAAATTTGATCAGCATTGGTTTCACTAATAAGTGTTAAAAGCTCTATCAATCCGTCACGGGCAAAATTAGCACTGTCACGATCATAAATATAAAGAGGAACTGATCCGGCCGAAGGCCAAGAATAATGCACAGCGACAACATTTAAAGAATAATCGTGTGTAAACTGTGCTGTACGAAATGTACCATCTGCAAAATTATTATTATACCCATGGATAAAAAGAAAAATTTCTCTTTTTCCTTTTGGCTTTTTTGCTAAAGCAGCATTTAATCGCTGTTTAAACTGTTCTTTATTATCGTATTTTTGCAATGCTACTGCTGCAAAATACTTATCATGCGTAGGTTTATAGGCATTTATTTCAACAACTCCCTTTACATGTTGCTGAGGAATTCCTACGTCAACACGATTATAATGAACTTTATTTGATCGCTCTGCACCATAAGGTTGAGCGTAATTATTTTGCATCATACGACTCGTTGCAACATACACTGGAACGATGGCTTTTGGAGAAACTGGTTTCCCTTCAACTTCCCTTTCTACGGCAGTCATAGAAGGTGTTGCATGCACCCCATGCCAAAGTACAGCACGTGAATCACTACACGCTGATAATAAAGAAATACAAATAAGAAGTGTTAAATATCTCAGAATCATTATACTTCTCACTGCAACTTCACCCCACCTTATAAAAATATAACATTTCAAATGCATAGATAAAGTAATAAAAACGAAACATTATTGGCAACACACCAACAAATAACATACAAAAAAGATTTTTCTATAATGCCTATAAATCCCCTCTCTCTAACATAACTTCATCTCATTATGGAGAGACTCACTGCTAACTGGTGCGGTCGAGAAGACTCGAACTTCCACGGGTTGCCCCACAGCGACCTCAACGCTGCGCGTCTACCAATTCCGCCACGACCGCACGTGGAAAGAAAAAATCTTGGTTTTTAGCCTTTAACAAATCATAAAGAAAGGTACAAGCCAATTTTCTTTTTCTCATAATTTATTTTATCCGGATGCTTTATAACTTAATAAAGATTACGAGAAATATGGGCTTTACTATGACCTTTGAACCATCATCATAAAATGTGCTTGTGCCGCTTGATCTTTTTCATAATAACCATGAAAGTTTTTTGTAATTGTTGTAGAGCCCTGTTTTTGGATTCCTCTCATAGCCATACACATGTGCTCAGCCTCAATCAATACTGCTACACCATGAGGCTTCAGATACGTTTTTAACGCGTGAGCCACTTGCGCTGTCATAGCTTCTTGAGTTTGTAAACGACGAGAAAAAATATCTACAACACGTACAATTTTTGAAAGACCAACAATTTTTGCATTAGGAAGATATGCTATATGTGCTTTCCCAATAATTGGGATCATGTGATGCTCACAGTGTGAATAAAAAGGTATATTCTTTACGATTACGGCTTCATTGTATCCTGAAACCTCTTCAAAAACTGTACCTAAGGTTTCTTTAACCGATTGACTATAACCATTAAAAAGCTCGCGATATGCCTTGGCTATACGTTTTGGAGTATCTAAAAGCCCTTCTCTATTTGGATTTTCTCCTATCCATAAGAGTAATGTACGAATCGCCTCTTCCACCTCTTCAATACTCGGACGCTTTTCTTCAGATAAATTTGTGTCTTCTTTAACAACATTACGCATTCAAAAACTCCAAGCTTACTCTATACAAAGCATTTGCTCCATACCTATCTCATTTTGTATAATCTCTATATAAGCGAATTAAAAGTTTAAACAATCACGACTCTCAAAATTTCAGGCAATAGCGCATGATTGATAATATCTATAATGATAAAATACTTAAATATGCTGCACATATAGGCAAAATTGGGCGTCTTAATAATCCTGATGCAACATCAAGAAAACATGCACACCTTTGTGGTTCGACAATCACTGTAGATTTAAAAGTGGAAAATGGTATTATTACCGATTTTGCTCACGAAATACATGCATGTGTGCTAGGGCAAGCTTCAGCTTCACTTTTAGCATCTCATATCATCGGACAAACAACTCAAGATCTTAAAATATTGCGTGAAGTTATCTACCAAATGCTAACGCAAAATGGTCCTTCTCCTCAATCTCCATTTGAGGATTTTTCTTGCTTACAGCCCTTTAAAGACTATAAAGTGCGCCATGCAGCAACACTACTACCCTTTGATGCAACGATAGACTGCATTCAAAAAATTGAAGAAAAATAAATGTTCAAATCACAATCTAGACAAAAAAAGTTGACTCGGAATTACACAGGCACTTGGCAAAAAACACCCGGACGATTATTGGGTGTTTTCTTAATACGTTTCTATCAAATAACACTTTCGAGCCTTATAGGTAATCAGTGCCGCCATGCCCCGACTTGTTCAGAATATACATATGAAGCGATTGCACGCCATGGGCTTTGGGCTGGTGCATGGATGGGACTCTTTCGTATCATGCGTTGTGGACCCTTTGGAACAGATGGCTTTGATCCAGTCCCTCCATCGCTTGGAAATTCTTGCTGTTTTTATAAACCTTGGTGTTACTGGAAAATTTCTGACAAACACAACAAATAATCCTTTTCTTTTTTCACATGTATTGATAAAAAAATTAGTCTATAAGCTTTTTACTCAATTTTCACGAAACCATCCGCAATCGTTAGCGGAATTGGATTAAAAGGGTGTTTTTATGTCTTGCTCTATTTCTCTTTTTTTTCCCGATGGTTCAAAACGTAATTACCCCGCCGAAATGACAGGCTTGGAATTAGCAGAATCTATTTCTAAATCACTTGCAAAAAAAGCAGTCGCCTATAGTCTTGATGGTATCACGCGAGACTTATCGGATCCATTGGGACAATCTGGTCAAGTAGAGATTATTACCCGAGAAGATTCACGCGCTCTTGAGCTCATAAGGCATGATTGCGCCCATGTCCTTGCTGAAGCAGTGCAAGAGCTCTTTCCTGAAACGCAAGTAACAATAGGTCCTGTCATTGAGAATGGATTCTATTATGATTTTGCACGCCAACAACCTTTTACATTAGATGATCTCACCGTCATTGAACAGAAAATGCGTGAAATTATCCAACGCAATAAACCTTTTAGAAAAGAAATTTGGTCTCGTGAAAAAGCAAGAAAAGTTTTTTCTGAGAAAAAAGAATTTTATAAAGTTGAACTTATTGATAGCATTCCTGAAAATCAAGATTTAAAAGTTTATTATCAAGGGGAGTGGTTTGATCTTTGTCGCGGACCGCACATGCAATCTACAGGGCAAATTGGGAATGCTTTCAAATTAATGAAAGTTGCAGGAGCTTATTGGCGTGGCGATGCCAATAATCCAATGCTCACGAGAATTTATGGAACAGCATTTGCAAATGAAAATGACTTAAAAGCCTACCTCCATATGCTAGAAGAAGCTGAAAAACGTGATCATCGCCGCTTGGGACGTGAAATGGACTTATTTCACTTTCAAGAAGAAGGGCCAGGAATGATTTTTTGGCACAAAAAAGGTTGGAAAATGTTCCAAAATTTGATCAGCTATATGCGTAGACGCCTTGATGATCATCAATATGCTGAAGTTAATGCACCACAAGTTCTCGATAGGTCACTCTGGGAAATATCTGGCCATTGGGGTTGGTATAAGGAGAATATGTTCAAAGTAATTTCAGCAGCAGAAGATTCAGATCATGGGAATGTTTATGCCCTTAAACCAATGAATTGCCCTGGTCATGTGCAAATTTTTAAACATGGTTTAAAATCTTATCGTGATTTGCCTATTAGACTTTCTGAATTTGGACTTGTTCATCGTTATGAGCCTTCAGGCTCTTTACATGGTCTTATGCGTGTGCGTGGTTTTACACAAGATGATGCGCATATTTTTTGTACTGATGAACAATTAGCCGATGAATGTCTCAGTATTAATGATCTTATTTTATCAACTTATGCTGATTTTGGTTTTAAAGAAATTAGTCTTAAGCTTTCAACACGTCCAGAAAAACGAGTTGGATCTGATGCATTATGGGATCATGCAGAAAGTATCATGGAATCTGTCCTTAAAACGATTGAAACAAAATTTGCAGGACAAATCAAAACAAGCATCCTTCCAGGTGAAGGAGCATTTTATGGTCCAAAATTTGAATATACATTAAAGGATGCTATCGGTCGTGAATGGCAATGTGGAACAACACAAATAGACTTTAATCTCCCTGAACGTTTTGGTGCATTCTATATTGATAAAGATTCAGAAAAACGTCAACCTGTTATGATCCACCGTGCTATTTTGGGATCAATGGAGCGTTTTCTTGGTATATTAATCGAAAATTTTGCTGGACATATGCCACTTTGGCTTGCTCCTGAACAAATTGTTGTTGTAACAATTACATCCGAAGCAAATGAATATGCCCAAAAAATAACAGCAAAACTTAAAGCTGTTGGGCTTTCCGCAACAATAGATCTCCGCAATGAAAAAATTAACTATAAAATACGAGAACATTCTTTACAAAAAGTCCCCGTAATTTTGGTATGTGGCAAACGTGAAGCTGAAACAAACAGCGTAAATATACGCCGCTTAGGAAGTACAAATCAAACCCTTTTATCTGTAGAAGATGTGATTAAACAACTCTCAAATGAAGCAACACCTCCAGATTTGCAACGTGTCATAAATGCATAATATCACAGAAGATGGTAATACGTTAATTTTTTACTATAAATCTTCAGTTTTTGTACAAAATGAAATAATTTGATATTGTAGTGTTTTTTTGTTTCATGCACAATGACCTATCATCAGAAAGAGTAACGTGCTCTCTCTCTACAAGGTGGATTGGTGAAAAAGTTGAATGTAAGCTATGAGCTGTTTAAATGCAAAAATCATAGACAATTGAATATTAATAATAACATTAATCTTTTACCTTTATAATGAAAAGATTCTGCTACTATCATGGATAGATCATTACAATAATTATAGCAACATCAAGCAAGAAAACTGAAAACAAGATTATATTTATTAATAAAAAATATGTAAAATTAGCTGAACAATGATATTTCTTATTCGTAAGATAAGCCCTTATAAAAAAGGACAAGATATTGATTTATAATGATAATATATCGTTATTCATATTAAATAAGGTTTCGAATATCATAGGCTTCTCTTATTTTTAATATGTTTATGTTGAATTTATCAAAATCATTTGCTTGCACGAAACAAGCGGAATGAGTGTATGGATAAAAATTATTGAGAAAGGACTTTTAAAATGCCTACAATGAGCCGCCTAAAGTGCTAAGGATTGTTGCAGTCATTGAGAACAGGCTATAACTATAATGATGATGCCGACTTGAACCTTCATAAGTATAAAAACAGCGGTACTCAACGAGTTTACCATTAATCATTCACGAGGCATTATGGTAAAATAAGATTAAGAAGCCTTAAGAAACATCTCTTTAAAACAAGCACATGAATTGGTAAGCTAATGGCATTCTACATCCCGCAATCTACACTGATGAGATATTGCCTTAATTTTTATAAAGCCAAATCAAAAAAATGGCAAAACTCAGCGTTTATTCTTTCTCTTCTTCATGTTTTACCAAATGAAAAACTCTTATAAAAAACTCGTTAAATATACACATACGATATATGACTACTCGTTGAACGTATAAAATTCTGGGCACATCCATAAAACATCTAAATATCTACGAAACACATATAAAACAAAAAAATATTATTATCGTGCTCTATCAAGAACACGCTTACATTCAATGAGTTCAAACAGAATTTCTTGTAACAATGCTTTATCAGTTTTATCTTTGTAAAGATTCACAGAACCGACAGATGTTTCTCCCTCACTCCTCATGAAACTCAAAAGCCCAAAAGAAGATTTCTTAGGCTTATTGCTAGCATTTTCAGAAGTTTGTCCTGCATGTTTCTTCTCTATGACCACATTCATAGCATCAAGATCACCATTACCCAATGCAGTTACAAAAGCAACACCATTTTCTTTCAAAAGGCGTTGCACACCTTTTATCGTATAACCTTGATCATATAGTAACTGCTTAATACCATTGAGCAAATCAACATCGACCGGACGATAATAGCGCCTTCCTCCCCCACGTTTCATTGGTTTAATCTGCCTAAAACGTGTTTCCCAAAATCTTAAGACATGCTGCGGAAGCTCCAATAACTCCGCTACTTCGCTAATTGTGCGAAAAGCATCAGAGCTTTTATCCATTTTGTAACACCTTATTTAAAACAAAATAAATTACTTTACAATGACTCATTCTGTCTCAATTTCTCAACAAGATTAGTCAAAAATAAGACCATCATTGACACCTTACTCACCAGTCTTTTTCTAAAAAACAAAGACCCTTATTTTATACATTTCTTTAACAAATACCAAACATACCATGGCATTTATTTATGAGATATCATTTTTTCTGTTTTGCACGATACGAATCTAAAATTCTCTGTTTAAGAACATTGGCAGCCTTAAACGTCACAACACGTCGCGGCGGAATAGGTGCTTCAACACCTGTTTTTGGATTGCGTCCAACACGTTCATTTTTACTGCGAACCTGAAAAGTTGCAAAAGAAGATAATTTAACCGCTTCACCTCTTACAAGTGAGTTGCAAATCTCATCCAAAACCAATTCGACTAAAGCTGCTGATTCAGTATGTGACAAGCCCACTCTTTTACAAACTACGCTCGCTAAATCTGCACGCGTTACTGTCTTACTTGTCATTATAACCACCTATTAAAATATTAAAAATTACAAAATGACTTATACGTTTTCTTGAAATATGGTCAAGTAGCCATAATTTACCAACGAATAAGAATTGCTCCCCATGTAAATCCACCTCCCATGGCTTCTAACATGATAAGATCTCCTTCTTTTATTTTTCCATCGCAAACAGCTGTTGTTAAAGCCAACGGAACTGATGCAGCAGACGTATTACCATGTTGATCAACGGTAATCACAACTTTATCTAGTGAAATTCCTAGCTTTTTAGCAGATGCTTCAATAATGCGCTTATTAGCCTGATGAGGTACAAACCAATCTAATTGTGAAGAATCCATACCTGCAGCTGCAAAACAATCATCAACCACATCCGTTATCATACCAACAGCATATTTAAAAACTTCTCGTCCTTCCATACGCAAATAGCCTGTCGTTTGTGTTGTTGAAGGTCCACCATCAACATATAGCTTATCTATATAAGCACCATTAGAGCGCAATTTCGCAGACAATATACCACGCTCAAAAGCAATATCCCCCTCAGTTTCTTGTGCTTCCAAAATAACAGCACCCGCACCATCACCAAACAAAACACATGTCGTACGATCTTCCCAATCTAAAATTCGAGAAAATGTATCGGATCCAATAACTAAAATTCTTTTAGCTCCCCCACACCGTAAATAAGAATCTCCTGTTGTTAAAGCAAAAATAAAACCAGAGCAAACAGCTTGAATATCAAAAGCAAATCCATGGCTCATTCCCAAAGCATGCTGAATTTCAACAGCAGAAGCAGGAAAAGTACGATTCGGGGTAGACGTTGCTAAAATAATACAATCGATGTCTTTTATTGTTAAACCAGCATTTGTAAGTGCTGCTTGCGCAGCCTCAACTCCTAAAGAAACAGTTGTTTCATTTTCACTGGCAATATAACGTTGGCGTATTCCTGTACGCTGAACAATCCATGAATCTGACGTTTCAACAAACTTTGCAATCTCATCATTTGATAAACTTCTTTTCGGCAAAGCACTTCCTACACCACGTATAATTGACCGAATCATTCAGCTCTTACCTTTTCTTCAAATTTTTCATTTCTATTATAAGAGCTTATCATAAGGACTCTCCATTCATCACCGCTTCATCTTCTTGGTCAAAAAGTGTTTCTTTATTTTCATGAAATCGCCGTAAATCAGCCGTTATTTTTTGTAAAAGTCCATTATTAACCATTTTATAACCAACGCGGATAGCAGAAGCAAAGCCATTAGCATTAGCACTGCCATGACTTTTTATAACAACACCATTCAAACCTAAAAGCACTCCTCCATTCACCCTATCAGGATCCATTTTATGTTTCAGTATACGAAAAGCACCCCGTGATAAAAAATAACCAAGAGATGTTAAAAAAGAACTGCGCATTGCAGAGTTTAAAATCTCTCCTATCTGTCGTGCGGTTCCTTCTGCGGTTTTTAAAGCGATATTACCAGAAAACCCCTCTGTCACAACAACATCGACTGTTCCTTTTCCAATGTCATTGCCCTCAACAAATCCTTTATATTCCAATCCTTCTAATTGCACTTCACGCAATATCATTCCTGCTTTTTTTATTTCATAAAGTCCTTTAACCTCTTCCACCCCCACATTTAAAAGCCCAATACTTGGTCTTTCAGTGTGATATAAAGCGCGAAACATACCTGCTCCCATAACCGCCAAATCAACCAACTGACTAGCAGAGGCACCAATTGTTGCTCCAATATCTAAAACAATACTCTCACTGCGCAGTGTTGGCCAGATACCCGCAATACCAGGACGTTCAGCCTCTGCAAGCATTTTCAAACAAAAATAAGACATGGCCATGAGTGCACCCGTATTACCAGCAGAAATGCAAGCATCAGCTTCACCATTTTTTACCGCTTCAATGGCGTACCACATTGATGATTTACCACGTCCATTACGAAGTGCTTGGCTTGGCTTTTCATCCATGCGTGTATAACTTTCTGTAGGGCAAAAGCGCGATACAGAATCCAAACAGGGATATTTTTTTAAAACCGGACGAACAGCCTCCTCTACTCCATAAAATAGAAAATAAATATTTGATAAATATTTTTGTACAATTGCTGCTCCTGCAATAGCTGCTTCTGGACCGTAATCACCGCCCATGACATCCACAGAAATTCTAATCACGCTTGCATATCCCACATCTTTTCATTTACATCTTTAAATACATATTATGATTTTTGGCTCCTGAATACTCACACAGCACATCTTGCGAAAATCGCTTCGCAGAAAATACCGTTTAGCATACAATAGATATTTTTTGTATGTTTTTACAATCACTTCCAATTTTTCAAAACAGAAAATGGAGAGAATTTTCGCTCTGCTTCTTCTAAATTTTCACCCATATTCATCTTTATCCCTTCTTTACGTGGATAATGATTAATAGACAACTCAAAAAACTCTTCCATGATTGCGCCAATATCAATTTTATCATCATAAAATACTTCAGGAGTATCAAGCCCCTCCACATCTAAAAACAATTCCCCTGTATCCTCTGATATTTTGGGCTTCATCAAATTTGAATCTTCAGGAACAAAAACAACCTCAATATTTTCACAAAGGATATTTTCTAATGGTTCTAATGTAACAACACATAACTGTAGTATACGCGCTTGCAACAGACCTTTTATACGCACTCCGCGTTTTTTCCACGGGAAAATATGGAATTTTCCCTCACAAGATTTTACTTCAATTAAATCATGGTTCTGGGCTAAATGTGTACATTCTTTTTTGTTTGCACAAAAATGAACCCTTATACCTTTAGCAGGTAGAGAACGTACAGATATTGGATAAGCCAAAGCAAATGTCATTTGAGGAACATTTTGAACATTCATTGACAACTCCCAAACATAAAAACGCGTAAAGCACTATGTTTTTATTTATCTCAAGTATTTATGCATTTTTTTCTTTTCTAAAGAAATTCTATATGGCATAATTTGCTTTATAACAGGGAAACTCAGTGTAAGCTACGGTAGATTAAGTTAAAATTAGAAAAAACTTGAGGTTGCCTTCTTGTCCTACATCTCAGTATAAAAAGGAGATACTATTGTTTCAAATGCCTCACATAATAGCCTTAATCAAACGTAAATTATTGATTGGTCTATCAATAGCAAGCATAGGAATGCTTGCTGGGTGTAGCCTTCTTGATTCTTCAGGTTCGAGCCAAATTTATAGAGAAGGCTATGTTCTTGATAAAAATGCTCTAAGTTCTATCTCTATTGGCTCAAGTCAAGAGCAAGTTCTTTTAACTTTAGGGACCCCCTCATTAAAAACAAAATATGATAATGAAGTTTTTTATTACATCTCACAGACACGTTATCGTGGGATGCAGTTTATGAAAACAAAGATTATTGATCGCAAAGTTTTAGCCATTTACTTCAATAAAAATAATCAGGTTGCAAAAGTTGCAAATTACGGATTACAAGACGGTCAAGTGTTTGATTTTATTACACAAACAACGCCAACTGTAACAAAAGAACATCCTTTCTTAATTCAAATTATAAAAGGCCCTGCGAATTTGCCACCCCATAACTGAATTATATAGTCTGCATACCGTTTCAATATTATAGGTCTGATAATATCAGATCTATAATAGGGGGATTTGTAACTCTTAGAGGCGAACTTTTTTTGCCATACTGTCAAGAACTGCATTAACAAGTTTTGGCTCATCACCTTCAAAAAACGCCTTTGCTATGTCAACATACTCATTCATGACAACCGCAACGGGAACATCTTTACGGTTGATCAACTCCCATAAACCTGCTCGTAAAATTGCTCGCAATATAGAATCAAGACGTGAAAGAGACCACTCTGCAGAAAGCTGTTGATGAAGCAGAGGATCAAGCTGCTTTTGATCTTTTACAACACCCGTTATAATAGCCAAAAACCATTGAAAATCAGCTTCAAGATATTGGTCTCCATCAATATCTTTTCCCAAACGATAAGCCTCATACTCAGCTGCCGTTTCCATCACCCCCGAACCCACGATATCCATTTGATAGAGTGCTTGAACTGCAGCGAGTCTTGCTGCTCCACGTTTATTGGCTGAACGCGGAAAATGTCTGCTTTTTATATCAGCCATATTTAACGATTATCTCCAAATCTCTTTTTTAGAGCGATCATACATAAAGCAGCTTCAGCCGCAAAACCACCTTTATTTTTGTCATCTAATTTTGCACGCACCCATGCTTGTTCTTCGTTTTCAACAGTCAAAATACCATTTCCAATAGCCAAGTGCTGATGAACAGTTAAATCCATCAATGCACGACAAGAATCATTAGCAACAATTTCAAAGTGATATGTTTCACCTCGAATAACACAACCAAGAGCAACATAACCATCATACGATATCTTGTTTTGTTCAGCAAAAGCTATTGCACTTGGTATTTCTAATGCTCCAGGAACCGTTACAACATCATAACTTGCTTCAGCTTTTTGCAAAGTATTCACTGCACCTCTCAAAAGTGCATCAGAAATCCCCTCATAAAAACGTGCCTCAACAATCAATACGTGAGGCTTTTTACCTATCTCTTTCATCATAATGGAATTCCACAAAAAACGAATCAAAAAAATCAAAGTTATAAAGCATAAAATTCTGAAAACGATCAATAGAGTGTTGGCTTATTCATCTTCTCTTTTTAAAGCAAAAAGTTTTGCAGCATAACGAGTAAGTTGATCAATTTCCAAATTGACCCGATCTCCAATTTTAGCTTGTCCCCACGTTGTCATTTCAAGTGTATGGCGAATAATAAGAACATCAAAAACACAATCCTCAACACCATTAACAGTCAAAGATGTCCCATTAAGTGCAAGAGATCCCTTATTAACAATGAAAGGCATAAATTGTCTTGAAACTTTTAAATAAAAACGAATTGCATCCCCTTCATTTTTTTGATCAATGATTTCAGCCAAACCATCAATATGACCAGAAACTAAATGTCCTCCCATTTCATCACCCAATCGAAGCGAACGTTCCAAATTAACAAAAGTTCCTTTTATCCATTGTGCAAGATTCGTTAAACGTAATGTTTCTTCCCACGCCTCAACAACAAACCAATTGGTATCTTCTTGCTTTAATCCTCGCTCTACAATTGTCAGACAAATTCCTGAACAAGCAATTGACGCGCCAATTGCTAAGCTTTCTATAGCATAGCGGGTAGAAATCTTTAAACGCATCCCCTGCTTTAAAGGTTGAACATCTTCAACACAACCAATATCCGTTATAATTCCTGTGAACATAATGTCTTACGTCTCCACTTATAAAAACGGTCATTTCCAAACATTCTTGTCTCAATCTCATGAAACTGCGAGAGATAATTTCCAAAATGAGGGGCTTCAATACGATTTTTGCCTAAAACAATAGGGGTATGAAAACATATCAAATGATCAACACAACCAGCATTCAAAAATTTTTCCCCTGTCTTGACGCCCCCTTCCAATAAAACACTATTAATCCCATGTTTATAAAGCATCTGTAAAAGAGCAAAGGGTTCTACACAACCATTGTTCATCTCGACCGAATAAACAGACACACCATATTGCTCCAATGCATTTTTTTTGCTTTTCTTTGAAAGATCCACATCACAAATAACCCATGTAGGAATTTTTATGGCTGTTTGGACAACTTTTGCATCAAGGGGGATAGATAAATCTGCATCCAAAATAATACGAATTGGTGAGCGCATTTCCATCCCTGGCAAGCGGCAATTGAGTTGTGGATCATCTGCTAATATAGTACCAATACCAACGAGGATAGCATTATTTTGAGCACGTAGAATATGCGTATGAGCATGAGAAAGTGTTCCACTAATTTTTACGCTGCCCTTCTCTCTTTTTCCAACACCATTATCGGCAGAAATTGCCATTTTAAAAGTGACCGCACAGCGTTGTATCTTCCTTATGCACCAATGCGTCCATAAGGATTCAAAAGCCTCTTCAGCTAAAATGCCCTCAACCACTTCAATACCCGCTGCTCGCAAAAGAGCAATACCATGACCATCAACACGCTTGTCACAATCAGTCAGCGCAACAACAACTCGAGAAACACCTGAATCAATAAGCGCATTCACACACGGCGAAGTTTTTCCATAATGCGCACAAGGTTCTAAAGTAACATAAGCAGTCGCTCCTTGAGCCAAAGAACCTGCCATGTGTAAAGCTTGCACTTCCGCATGAGGACTCCCATGAATAGCTGTTACGCCATAGCCAACAATAAAAGCCCCCACAGCACCATTATCGTTTCGCACAATTAACGTACCAACGGAAGGATTCTCACCTGTAAGACCGACATGACGTTCTGCTAAACGAATAGCTGCAGCCATAAACCGTTCATCTTGCACTTTTTTATTCATCAAAACGAGATTCTGTATCCGCGATACCCTTTGACAATTCATCTATAACATCGTGAAAATCGCTTGCATTACGAAAATCTCGATACACAGAAGCAAAACGAATATAAGCAATATCATCAATTCTTTTCAATGCTTCCATCACAAGATGCCCAATTTTTTCTGAAGCAATCTCTGGTTCTCCCAAACTTTCAAGCTGGCGTACAATGCCAGAAATTGCTCGTTCAATATGATCAGGATCAATATTGCGCTTACGTACAGCCACATCAACTGATCGCATTAACTTATCACGATCGAAGAGTTCACATCGTCCACTTTTTTTAGCAACCAAGAGCTCACGCAACTGAACACGTTCAAAAGTTGTAAAACGACCACCACAAACGGAACACACACGGCGGCGGCGAATCACTGCCCCCTCTTCTGCTGGACGTGAGTCTTTGACCTGTGTATCCTCATATTGGCAGTAAGGACAGCGCATCCTTTGTATCCTTAACGAGTGGTAAGATAAGAGTAAAGAGGAAATTGATTCGTTATATCTTTTACCTTTTTCTCAACAGCCATTTCAACGACATGATTATCTTCATCACTTTTTGCACTCCGAAGACCATCAAGAACTTCTGAAATCAGATGACCAACTTGAATAAACTCTTTTTCTAAAAAACCACGCGTCGTGGCAGCAGGTGATCCCAAACGAATTCCTGATGTTATAGATGGCGTTTCAGAATCAAAAGGAATGCCATTTTTATTGCAGGTAATATGAGCGCGTCCCAAAGCCAATTCAGCACGTTTACCTGTTAGATTTTTGGAACGTAAATCAACCAACAACAAATGATTATCTGTACCACCAGAAACAATATTAAAACCATTACCCTGTAATGTTTTTGCTAAAGTTTTCGCATTAGCGACAACATTAGCACTATAACTCTTGAAAGAGGGACGCAAAGCCTCCTCAAACGCAACAGCCTTTGCGGCAATCACATGCATTAAAGGACCACCTTGAAGACCAGGAAAAATTGCAGAATTAATTTTTCTGGATAAAGCCTCATCATTTGTCAATATTAAACCACCACGTGGACCTCGAAGCGATTTATGTGTTGTTGTTGTTACAATATGCGCATGTGGAACAGGTGAAGGATGCACGCCACCAGCAACAAGACCAGCAATATGAGACATATCAACGAGTAAATGAGCACCGATTTCATCTGCAATTTCACGGAATCTTTCCCAATCCCATAGCCGTGGATAAGATGAGCCCCCTGCTATAATAAGTTTTGGCTTACGTTCTTTTGCAAGCTGCTCAACCTCATCCATATCAATAATCTGATCTTCTTGACGCACACCATAGGAAACAACATCAAACCATTTTCCTGACATATTAACAGGTGAACCATGCGTAAGGTGACCACCAGCATTTAAATCCAACCCCATAAATGTATCACCAGGCTGAAGTAAAGCTAAAAAGACAGCTTGATTCATTTGGCTACCAGAATTAGGCTGTACATTCGCAAACGCAGCACCGAAAAGCTGTTTTGCCCTTTCAATAGCTAAATCTTCAACGACATCAACAAATTGACACCCACCATAGTAGCGCTTTCTTGGATAACCTTCTGCATACTTATTGGTTAAAACAGACCCCTGCGCTTCAAGGACCGCTCTTGAAACAATATTCTCTGAAGCAATCAGCTCAATTTCATGTTGTTGACGCTCAAACTCCCCTCTAATTGCGTCAAAAATTGCACCATCAACAGTTTGTAAATTATCATTAAAAAAGCGCTTTTGTGCGTCATTTTCTTGCTGAGTCATAAAACACATTCCTAACATAAAAAAATAAAGTCAAGGAACGATAACACAGCAAACCATGCAAACCAAACATTTTAAACTACTTACACTCAAAAATAATGAGGTAAATATTTATCTTAGTTCTTTGTTATAAAAACAACGAAAAACTTCCCTCTCGAGAATGGTAAAAAATGAGATTACATTTCTTTTTTTACACTCTTATTTGTTTACACCTTTTACAAAAGGTATCTATAATCTAAAGAAATTCAATAATTTAATGATTAAAAATAATTTATAATGTGAAAAGCTGAATATAATAGGCAAAGTTAATACGAAGGCAAATAAGAATGCTAATCAAAGTTTTTATTGATGGTGAACATGGCACAACCGGACTACAAATACAAAAACGCTTAGAAAGGCGTACAGATTTAAAACTACTCTCTCTTGCTCATAAAGATCGCCATAATGTTCATCTGCGACAAGACTATCTTAATCAAGCCGATATTGCTATTTTGTGTCTTCCAGATGATGCTGCACGCAAAACAGTTCATTGGCTTAAAAAAAATAAAAACATTAGGATTATTGATAGCTCGACAGCCCACCGTGTTGCACCAGACTGGGTTTACGGTTTTCCTGAAATGACAGCAGGACAAAGAAAGCGCATCCAAGCAGCACATTATATAACCAATCCCGGATGCTATCCTACCGGTGCCATTAGTTTGATTCGTCCACTCCGTGAAGCAGGATTGCTAGACGCCGATTATCCCATCTCGATTAATGCAATCTCCGGCTATACCGGTGGTGGAAAACAGTTGATTTTACAAATGGAAAATCAATCTCAACAAAATATTCAGGACAATTATTTTATCTATGGTCTTAATCTTGAACACAAACATGTGCCAGAAATCAAAATCTATGGACAAATCAATCAAACCCCAATTTTTATACCAAGTGTGGGTCGTTTTCCCCAAGGAATGATTGTGAATCTTCCTCTGCATCGCCATTTATTCACAAAATCAGCAAACTGTTCTGATTTGCGCGAAATTCTCGCAAACCATTACGATGGACAAAATACCATTTTAGTAGCATCACAAGAAGAAACTGTTTCACTTGAAAGACTTAATCCAGAATGTTTAGCCAACAAAGATGGTATGAAACTGTTCGTATTTGGAAATGATCGTGAAGGCATTTTTAATCTCAGCGCCCTATTCGATAATTTAGGAAAAGGCGCATCAGCTGCTGCTGTCCAAAACCTTGATTTAATGCTTTCAGGCAACTAAACTTCATCTAGATACAAGCTTTATTCAACAGCACAAGATGCCCCTTTTGTTGCTCGCCAATGCGCAACAACAAAACACAACACGACTAATGCCATACTTTGATGAATGAGCCCCAAACTTATCGGAACCTCATGTAACAGTGTCAAAATACCTAAAAGTGCTTGGATAATAATCATACCACAGATAAGAAATGCACGACGAGAGTGGGTTGAACGGGGAACATTTTTTTGTACATAGAAAGCATGAATAGCCGAGGCAATCAATAAAAAATAAGCAAAAAATCTATGAATAAACTGAACCGTTAAGGGATTTTCGAATAAATTGAGCCAAACAGGACGATGCTGTAACAATCCATCAGGAATAATCTGACCATCCATAAGGGGCCATGTATTATAGACTTTTCCTGCATGAAGCCCTGCAACCAAAGCACCCCAATAAATCTCTATCAAGACGAGAATAACAAGCCAAGCCGCAAAATATTGCACCTTTTGATTTGCTGGCTTTTCTGAATATTCTGCAAGCCCTCGAGATAAATAAGTAACAAAAACAATAACAAAACATGCCGTTATAAGATGAAATGCCAAACGATATTGGCTCACACTTGTTAAA
This sequence comes from Bartonella sp. AA83SXKL, assembly GCF_042196965.1. Classification (NCBI taxonomy): domain Bacteria; kingdom Pseudomonadati; phylum Pseudomonadota; class Alphaproteobacteria; order Hyphomicrobiales; family Bartonellaceae; genus Bartonella; species Bartonella sp. AA83SXKL. Next base: position 162,852 of record NZ_JBHIRG010000003.1, on the reverse strand, counting down.
CTACTTTGCCCAATCCCTGAAGCAACCATCCACCAACCAATAAAGCCTTGAAAGGCGATAAGAATAGGTACAACAATAAGCGGGAGTAAGATATTTTTTTCAACACGCTTAGTCGCCCAAAACCAAATGAGCCCCAATAAAGCGACAAGACCAACAAGACGCCCAAGAACACGATGCGCCCATTCCCACCAAAAAATGACCTTAAAAGCACTTAAGGTCATATCAGGATTAAGCAGCTTATATTGTGCTATCTGTTGATATTTTAAAAATTCCTCTTGCCATTGATCCACACCAATCGGTGGAATAACGCCGTGTATTGGCTTCCATTCCGTTATAGATAATCCTGATCCCGTCAAACGAGTAGCGCCACCCACTAAGACAATTGCCAAACACAGCAATAAAATAGAGTAAAGCCACACCTGTATATGTTTTCTATTTTCCTTTTGCACAGGCGTTAAAATGCTATTGTTTAATCTCTTTACTACCATATCTGATTGCCCCACGCTTCTCTCCAACTAAAATGCATTTTAAAATTTAAACATTAACTCTTTGTCTATTTTAGTATGTACTACAACTTTAGCAAAAAACAAGCGTACCACTATAACATGCGATACATATTTCTTTTTTACTTTACGAAGCTTATGATGCTACAACGCGATAAACAGTCTTTGGAAAGCTGTCTACCATCCGCATCATCCATTCTTGTTCATTAAGAACAGTATTACAAATATAATAGTCTGTTAGCTCTGCAAATTGCTCAAACCCATATTTTGGTTCGCTTGCCATCTCTAGGATGATAAAATCATATTCTTTTTTAAATTCTTGTAATATATGAAAAATATCATTTGAAAAATCTTGTGCTGAAATGGCACTTGTTACCCCCTGAGGAAGAATATCAACCCCCGTATCATAATCACGGTAAATAACATCATGCAACTTGGCATTGCCCGTTAAAATATCACTCAGTCCGCGATGTGGACCAATGACTTTCTCTATTTGTTGACCAGAAATATCGACCAACAAAATTGTTTTGTTCTCTTTTGTGAGATGAAGTGAAAGCTTTGCCGCTGTCCGTGCAGCCTCTGGTCCAATGATTGAAATAATGGTTGAAGCACGCCATTTCAAAACATCAGATAATCCCTCTATCGTAATAAAAGCTTCAAAATTTTTCATTTCTTGAGAGACTAAAATATTCTCATTCTTCTTAAGAGAATTTTCTTTTGATCTCAAATCCTCTTCTGAGATTTGGTCTTTTTTCCTTTTAAAGCACGGATAGAATAACAAGATTCCTAGCAAAAGAGTAAGGAAGCTGGCCAATGCACTCACAAGAATATTTTTTCCATAAAGAGCCATAAAAGAAATTGGTGCTAACGTTATTGGCATAACCACGTGGATATTTGTATTTTGTAAGAGAAGAGGATTATCACTCAATCCCCAATATGAACCAATGACTTTTTCTCTTCGTTGAACAGACTTGCTCATCGCTTTATTTTGGACATCGATCGCTGCTTTTATTTTATTTTCAAATTCATTAAATATTTCATTCAAAGATTGGGATTGATCTCTTATAAAAAAACTCACCCTTTTTTGAAGCTGTTTTTCCAATTCCGTTGCAATAACCTCATCTGAATGAACTTGATAAACAATCTGTAAAATTTTATTTTTTAATTGATGAGAAACTGTCTCTAATTCTGCAGTCATCGCTTTAATTTGAGGATGTGTCCACCCTAATTGTGCAGCCATATGTGCTCTTTGCGTTTCCAAGAGATCACGTTTAGATTCCAGAGAAACAATTGCTGAATTGCCTGCAATAAACGATAAAGACAGTAAAGACTGCCCATTTTCACGCATCATGTTAATCGTTGAATTCAAACTTGTTAAATGAATACGCTTTAAAGTTGCTTGCGTTAATTGCATCGAAAGATTATGAAGTTCTGTTTGTTTTACACCACGCTGAATAAAAGAATCAATAGATTTACGAAATTCCTGCACGATATTAAGGATTGCAATATTATCATATTGTTTGTCTTCTAATTTATCATTTAACAAGAATTGTTTCTGTTTTATGATTGCTTGTGAAAATGCGGAAAACCAAGTTTCCAACCCACGTTGAGCTGCTTCAAGTGTCTCGGCTTCAAAAATAAGATCGATAAAATCACCATGACGCGATAAACGGATATTTTCATGATTTTTTTTCTTATAAGAAGCACTTAAAGAAAAATTCGAATCATTGAAGAACATAGGCTGTGAAAACAAAAAAGCGATAACATTGTCTTGCTTTTTAATTGGTAATGGCTTTCCTACAGAATCAGATAATGAAAATGTTAAAGTTGCTTGGTAACCACGGGGCTGGACAAAATAATACAACCAAATCAAAGATACACATAGAATTTGTAATAGCAAAACAATCAAAATGCTTCGCCATACGGTACGTACGAATAGTCTTTTATTACATGTAAGACTCATCTTTATTTTAACCAGCAAAATACTTCTTCATATTGTTTTATTAAGAGAAAGTAGTAACTATCCTCTTAACTTGCTGTCATATTATTTTGAGATAATAAAAATATAAAATTTAAGCACAAATGTTCAAAAATATTTTTAAAGAACTTAATTCATATTTTTTTGAGGCTCTCTAGTTGTTTTTTTGCTTCAGAAGTAACAACCGCTCTAATGGTAATAGACCCATCATCATGCCCTTCTTGCACTATTTCCGCAGAGTTTTCATAAAACCAATCAATAAGCGACATTTCATGAGGTTGTAAAAGATATTCAATGCTTTGCACCTCTCCAAAAATTAGCTTTTCAATGGCTCTTAATAATTGATCGAGTCCATCCCCTTTAAGTGCTGATACCATGAGAGCAGGATTTAATCGCGTCTTTGCGCTTGTTTGTAAAACATTCAATGCTTGCTCATCTAACATATCAATCTTATTCCAAACTTCTATGATGTGCTCCATATCATCAATATCGATATCAAGACTTGAAAGCACTTCTAAAACATCTTGGGCATGTGCTCGATGATCAAGATCTGACATATCTCTTACATGAAGAATGAGATCCGCTTCAACCACTTCTTCAAGGGTTGCTCTAAAAGCTGCAATCAAATTCGTTGGCAAGTTAGAAATAAACCCTACAGTATCAGACAAAAGAACAGTTTTTCCATGGGGAAGAACAACTTTGCGCAAAGTCGGATCAAGCGTTGCAAATAACATATTCTTTGCTAAAACATCTGCACCGCTTAAACGGTTAAAGAGAGTTGACTTTCCTGTATTCGTATATCCTACCAGTGCCACAACAGGATAAGATGTTTTTTTCCTTTTTGCTCTATGAAGTGCACGCGTTTTAATAACCGTTTGCAATTCGCGGCGAATACGAATAATTTTTTCTTGTAAAAGACGCCTATCTGCTTCAATTTGCGTCTCACCAGGTCCACCTAGGAAGCCACGCCCCCCCCGTTGCCTTTCCAAGTGCGTCCAACTCCGCACAAGCCTCCCTTTTTGATAGGACAAACGCGCTAACTCTACTTGCAAAACTCCTTCTTTTGTTCGTGCACGGTCCCCAAAAATTTCAAGAATCAAAGCCGTTCTATCGATAACTTTGCAATTCCACAATTTTTCTAAATTACGCTGCTGTACTGGCGTTAAAAAGTGATCTACAATCACAAGCTCAATAGAATATTCATCTATATAACAGGTTAACGCATCTACTTTACCTTTTCCAAAGAGAGTCGCAGAGCGAGGCGTTGCAATATTTATCGTTTCATAATTAACAACTTCTAACCTTATGGCACGTGCTAACCCCAATGATTCTTTAACACGAGAAGATATAGAACACTCTCTCAAAGAGCTTTCACTTCTATTTTCTTGAAAAATCGGTATCAAAACAAGTGCGCGCACCTGTCCTGTATTCTGCGAAAATACCCCTCCTAATCTCTCATTTTCATTTATCATAGCAATCTAAGTACTTTTAAATGGGATAAGAGGTCTATCTTAAAATGATATGTTTACTCAGGACTTTCACCCTCAAACATCTGTACAGGCTGTCCAGGCATAATCGTAGAAATAGCATGCTTATAAACTAATTGCGCGTGTCCATCTCGGCGCAAAAGAACACAAAAATTATCAAATGAAGTTACAATACCCGTGAGTTTAACGCCATTGACAAGAAAAATTGTAAGGGAAATTTTTTGCTTACGCACCGTATTTAAAAACACATCTTGCAGGTGTTGTGATCGCTCTGCCATTATTCTTACACCTTTATCTAGATTGCATAAAATATTCGTGCATGCATATCGACTGAAAAATATCCAATTGTCAACGTAGAAGCTTAAAAATTCAGCAACAAACAACTGAAATTAGAGAAAAAACGGCTCTTTAACACAATAATAAAGTACAACTTACGAAAAGCTATATTAAATTAAAAATTTTTCCACGTTTACTTTTTTATGAGCTTACAATTCAAAGGCATACTTTTATACATCCTAAGCTATTACAGACTATATGTGATGATGAATCTGCTTCGTTTAGAATCAATAAAAGTAAGCGGACAACAACATTTATTAACGATTACCGATATTAAAGAGAGGCATTTGCACCTTACTGTATATATAACCGCTATTAAAGTCCTTATTTCAAAGACTGCCGGCTTATAAAGCTTTCTATAAACACAAGTTGTAAACAGTATTTTTGTTTTAGTTAGATTTAAATAATAAATTGTTTTTACTATATTTTATAACATTTTTAAACAGGGTACAAGAAACCGCGTTAACTTTATCTTGATAAGTTTTTAAAATTTTTCCCTAAGCATATTCCTTTCTAAATAATTAACAGCTAGTATGTAGAAATTATGTGGAAGAGGACGTATCCCTTTTCCGGCTGTAAGAGTACGAGGCGAGTATGGCACGCAGAACAAAATTGCAAACATTTGAAGTTGAAGTTGAAGAAGCCCTCACAAAAGCTATGAACTTTGATTTCGATGACACAGAATTTGAAACGATATCATCCAATAATTCTGAAAATGTTGTTAATGTCGATGATCTGATTCAAAAAATTGCAATGGCAGAAGAAGAATTTTTTGCTGAAAACGGTACGTCAACTTTTGTTTCTAATATTTATGATGAAGCTGTTATTGATAAATCCGTTGTTGAACAGCTTTTTGCTCCAAAACCTTCACCTGATATTTCAGGTGGAACCGTTCATAATACATTATTGCCTACAAAACTTCTTCCCGCAAATGATGATATAACAACCCCTGTAAATTTTGGACCATTCAAGCAGCGTTCTTCCTCTCGAGTCTACTGGTATACAACAGCGCTTAGTGCTTTATGGGCAACGGGAGGAGCTTTTATTGCGCATAAGCTCGCACCTACCGGACTCAGCTCCTTATCCAATATCAGCACTTTTGTTACATCCCCAACAGGACTTACTGTAGCAGCCGGAACAGCAATTCCTATCCTTATATCTTGGGGCGTTGCTCAATTAACAAAACGTTCAAACGACTTGCATAATATTGCGCTTCTTATGACCAATGCTGCACAGCGCCTTAGTGAACCACAACATCTATCTGAAAAACAAGCTATTGCTATAGGGCAAACCATTCGTGAAGAAGTAGCAGCAATGAACGAAGGTATTGAACGTACCCTCGGACGTGCTGTTGAACTTGAAGCAATCATACAAGGTGAAGTTCATAATCTAGAACAAGCCTATGCTGAAAATGAATCACGCATTCACACATTAATCAAAGAATTGAGTAATGAACGCATAGCCATTTTGAATCATGCAGATCGCGTACAATCAACAATTAAAGGAACCCAAGAACAACTGAGTGATGAATTTGGTTTGGTTACCTCTAACATTGTAACCAATGTTGAAAAGCTTGCACAAACCCTTTCTCAAACTTTACAAAAACAAGGCGAAGACCTCGTTGAAAAACTTTCCTATGCTGGTGATGGCGTAACAAATCAGCTTGTTGAAAAATTTAACAAAACAACAACACAAATTCAGCAGAAAAACACGGAATTTTTTCATGAATTAGGAAAAAACTTCGATGGCTTTGCAAAACGATTTGATCATAATGAAAAACAAATAGAAAAAACTTTTAATGAAACAGCTGAAAAAGCAGAAGTACATGTTGCTAAAATTGCAACACATATACAAGCAGTAACAGATCAAACTTTGCACGCTGTCGATGAAAAGTTTAAAGCCTTGGATAAAGCTCTTATTGATCGTAATAATCAATCTCTACAGAATTTTGATGAGAAGATCTTAAAGCTCGACGACCAAGCACATAAACTCTCTTCTAAATTTGATAACGTAACCTCGCAAGCAATTGGAGCCTTTGAACAACGTTTAGCAACGGTTGATCTTTCTCTTAAAGAACATAGTGATTCCATCATTGATTCCTTTATAGAACGCAGTCAGGCTTTAGAGGATAATGCTGAAAAACTTGGTAACTTCTTGGAAGCTCATGTCTTGAAAATAAATGAGAACCTCCAAGAAAAAACAGCAGACATTACCCATGCATTTACAAATGGACGTGAAGCTATTCTTTCTGCAATTGATAAAAGTAAAGAAAGTCTGAGAGAAGAAATTCAATATGTCGACAATGCCATTGTTGATATCATACAAGAACGTTCACAAGATTTTAAAGTACAACTTTCTGATCAACGAGCTCTTATGGCAGACATGCTCGATAACGAGAAGAATAAAATTGCGGATACATTAAGAAATCAAATTGATGTTTTATCCCAAAATACTTCTCATATTGAAAAAGTTTTGGCTGACAATATTCAAGTCGTTGATAAACAAGCTGAAAATCATATTACAAACATCATTCAATGCACTGAAAAGTTACAAGATGTCATTGTACAAAGTTGTAATACAACCCAAGATGCTTTAGAAGCACAAGCGAGAAATATTGATATCCGTGCCGATGCTCTGCGCGACTCTTTAGCGATTAATAGTTTTTCTCTCAATGAAGTTCTTGCCGATCAAGCACGCACACTTGAACAACGCATGGAAACAATCCATAATCTCATTGCAAAAAGTGATATACGTGTCGATGTTGCATTGAAACAACAAATAGATTTAGTTGAGAGTGCAATTGTCGCCAATAATAAAAACATTACTGAAACGGTTCAAGATCATATCAAAAACCTTGAAAGCCATGCCGAAATTTTAAAGAATACGCTCTCTCAATCGAGTGGTGTTTTCTTTGAAACCCTTGAAACACGTATGGAATCATTCGATACAGATCTAGAAGATCGTGCACACAAAATTTTTGAACGGACAACAACGCTAGAGGAAACATTATCTGAAAAATTTAGCCAAATCTGTGAAGCCATTGATATGCAAACATCTGTTATTGAGGAACGTTCTGACACATTAAAAACGTCTCTCATGATTAATAATGAGCAAAGTCAGATAATTCAACAAGCGCTGGAAAGCAGTGTTGACAATATGCGTGTAACCTTAGAAGACTCTGTTAATACAGTGACAGATAACCTGCATAATAAGATTATAAAAGCTTCTGATATTCTTTCTTCTACGAGTGAACAAATTCTTTCATCTGTTACAAATGTTACTGCACAAGCAGAAAATATTCTCTCAGAATCAGGCAATCGCATTGTATCAAATGTCAAAAAAACTGTTTATGATACCAGTGAAAAAGTTCTGTCAGTTCTGTCTGAACAAACAGCGCATACTGTCGAAGCTTTCGCAACAGCCAGTCATAATGCACAAGCATTATTGAATGAAACTATTCACACATCAACAACAGCAATAGAACAAGTTCTTAATGAACGCTGTGATGTTCTTCATCACTCTATGCAAAATCTTAAAAATAATTTAGGATATCAACTCTCTGATGTAACGAGCCGTCTGGAAGATGCTGGAAATCAAACAACAACACAAATTTCAGAACATGTTGGAAAAATAACAGAGCTTACAAATCACTTAAATCAAGCAGCGCAAAATACGACAGAATCAATTGATTCTTTAACACAGCATATCGGTGAACAACTCTCTCTTTCCACACAAAATGCTGAACAAAGAATTTATGCACATAATGAATCTTTAGTGAATAGCTTAACCAAAGCTAACTCTGAAACACTTCAAACAATAACGATTATGAAGGAAGAGCTTGTTAATAATGTCTCATCCATCTTAACACAGTTGAATCAATCAATTTACAATTTTCAGGAAAATAGTAATGTTTTATTATCGGCTGTTCAAAATATTGATGGGCAGTTTAATGAGAGTACGAATAATTTTTTCCGCAACACGGACCAAGTAGCAGAGCGTTTGTCAGCCTCAAATCAAGCGCTCAATACTAATGTTGAAATTCTGCAAGGACTTTCAAAGAGTACCTTTGAACAAATTAATCATATAACGAGTAGTTTTGGTGAACATGCAAAGACACTTTCCCAAACTATTCATGTTCTTGAACAGTCTGAAAATTCACTTAGTGCAACACTTGAAGAAAAACATAATACGCTTTCTGTATTAAGCGATGCTCTTGTTTCAAAGTCTCATGAAATTAATCAAATGATTGGGCATTATGAAAAAATCTTCAACTTAGCACTTGAACGCTCTGATAAGAATGCGCGTAACTCCACAAATTCATTCCAACAATCACTTAATAAGCTTGTTAGTGAAGCATCAACGCGTTTTTCAGAAGCAGCAGAAGATATACGTCGCTCCGCTGATGAAGTTCGTTTAGAGCTTTCAAAGATTAATAATGATATCAATGAAAATGTAAAAAAACTTCCAGAAAAAACAAAAGAAACAACGCAAACAATTCGCACAGCTTTGAATGAACAGATTACAGCGTTACAAGATTTAGTCAGTGTTATACAAAATGATCAAAAGAGCGCACAAAAACAGCTAATATCAGCATTTCCTACATCATCAATGTTTAATCAAAAAAGTGACAGTTCCACTGAGTCTGTTAAAAAGATTGTGCCACCTAAGCCTATTTTGCAACAAGATCAAAGCAAAAAAAGACCAAATAAATGGGTATCAAATCTCTTAGAAAGAGCTTCACGTGAAGAAACATTTTATGATGCTCCCCCTAGTGATGATGTTTTAACATCAGTGCAAACAAAACCATCTCCTGCAAACTGCTCTCTTAATTCATTAGCTTCTGGTATAGTGCAAGCTATTAATCACAATGCCATTGTTGAGCTATGGGATCATTATCAACGTGGACAAAAAAACATCGTAACAGAACGCCTTTATACCTTAAATGGACAAAAAATATTTGAAATGATTAAGAAAAAATATATGAGCGATTTTGGGTTTAAACGTTCAGTGAATCAATATGTTACGGATTTCGAAAAGCTCTTACGTGATATATCGCGCAGTTCTGGCTCTTCCAACTCAGTTCGCAAGTACTTGATATCAGATACCGGAAAAGTTTATACTATGCTTGCTCATGCAAGTGGTCGAATCCAATAACAAATAAGAAAGTGGAAAAAGATATTTTTCCACTTTCTCTCTCCAGTTGTTTTAATGGCTCATCATAGAATGCTTTTTTTTCAACTGTAGCTTTGTACTTCAAAGGTTGGGATAATTGGCATGCGGTTTTCTTTGACATCCTAAGCAATAACCCTAAAGAAGCGTAATGGCTTATCAAACAACGTATCATTCTAAGAATGATAAAGCATGTCTTCTATTTCCTTATCTTTTTCTTAACTCCTTTATTTTTCATAGTTTCATAAAGGTACAAAATCGGTAATAATTATTTTTATTAATTGTGAAAAAATTCATGCTTTTGTATTAAAATAGCTCATAGAAACACTTCTATTTATTTTTTTTAATGTTTTTTATCCACATATTACTCTCGTTGAATTATCTAAGTAAATATTTTTTATTATATTAGGTGAATTTGAGCTAAAAGAATCTTATTGTATTCAAATTTCTCATTCAACATACGAGATGATTCATTATAAATTATAAAGTTCGCATTATTAAGAGTTCAATTGAATAATAAATAAAACAACTCCCATTTTTAAAGTTCCAATTTCCTTTTAAATAGCTGCAAAAATAATTTATAAATTGCAAATTGTTATTTAAAATTTCTTCTACCTCCCTATAGAAATTTAAATAAAGAAGATGAAGTTAATAGAAAGCACTCTTCTTTTCTTTCCTTAAGTTGTAAGCATTGCAAAAAAAATAATGGCTTGGTAATGTAATTATTAGTAATATTTTATTCGTTTGTAGACTAATCAATTTTTACGGGTTTTATTAAGGAAAGAAAAAACTAATCGTGCTGCTATCAATGAAATTATTCATGCACACAAACAAAAAGAATTATCAAACTGGTTTTACAATCCAGAAGAGTTTTCTCATACTCATACATTTTGATATTCAGAGAAATGAGGATTTATTAGTGGACAAAACCTTATCGTAGATGGAACATCTCATATACACATACGCTAACTTGGATATCATAAAAATGTCTAGAGAACAAAATAGTGATTTCAGTTCACCAAAAGCTGAACTTGACAGTGCCGCACTTTTTTATCACCAACACCCAAAACCTGGAAAATTGGAAATACAAGCAACAAAACCTCTTGATAATCAACGTGATTTAGCTCTTGCTTATTCTCCAGGCGTTGCAGCACCATGTCTTGCGATTCATGAAGATCCCAATCTTGCTGCTCAATATACCTCCCGTGCTAATTTAGTCGCTGTTATATCCAATGGAACTGCTGTTCTTGGTTTAGGGAACATTGGTCCACTCGCTTCCAAGCCAGTTATGGAAGGCAAAGCCGTTTTATTTAAAAAATTTGCGAATATTGATGTTTTTGATATTGAAATTGATGCATCCGATATAGAACAAATGGTACAAACAATATCGACCTTAGAACCTACATTTGGTGGTATTAATCTTGAAGACATTAAGGCTCCTGAATGTTTTGACATCGAAGAAAAACTTCGTGCTAAAATGAAAATTCCAGTTTTTCATGATGACCAACATGGAACTGCCATTATTGTTTCTGCGGCTGTATTAAATGCCTTAAATCTTTCAGGAAAAAAAATTGAAAATGCAAAAATAGTTACCTCAGGTGCAGGTGCTGCTGCCCTCGCTTGCCTTAATCTTTTGGTTCGTCTTGGGGCAAAAGTTGAAAATATTTGGCTTAGTGACTTAGAGGGAGTTGTATATGAAGGTCGCAAGACCCTTATGGATCGTTGGAAAATCAATTACGCACAAAAAACGGACGCACGAACTTTATCTGATATTATTGATGATGCGGATATTTTTCTAGGCCTATCTGCGGGTGGTGTTTTAAAGCCTGAATATCTTAAAAGAATGGCTCAAAATCCACTCATTTTAGCACTGGCTAATCCAGTACCAGAAATTATGCCTGAAGAAGCACGCTCTATACGACCAGATGCAATGATCTGCACAGGACGCTCTGATTATCCCAATCAAGTTAATAATGTCCTTTGTTTTCCCTATATCTTCCGTGGTGCATTAGACGTAGGTGCTAGTGCAATTAATGAAGAAATGAAAATGGCCGCTGTTCATGCGATTGCTGCCCTTGCACGTGAAGAAACTTCAGATGTTGTAGCACGTGCATACTCGAAAGAACCACCCAATTTTGGACCAGACTATCTGATCCCCTCTCCTTTTGATCCGCGTTTAATACTGCGTATTGCTCCCGCTGTTGCTAAAGCAGCAATGACAACTGGTGTCGCCATTCGTCCCATTGAAGATATGGAGGCCTACTATGATATCCTCAATCGATTTGTCTTTCTTTCTGGTTTAACAATGAAACCTGTTTTTGCTGCAGCAAAAACAGCAAAACGTAAACGCGTCATCTATGCCAATGGTGAAGATGAACGCGTCCTTCGTGCAGCACAAGTTGTCATTGAAGAACAAACAGCAACGCCCCTCCTTATCGGCCGTCCACATGTCGTAGAAGCAAGATTAAAACGCTTTGGTTTAAGAATTCGTCCTGGTATAGATTTTGAATTAACAAACCCTGAAGATGATCCACGTTTTCGTGATTATGTTAATTTATTTTTTCATTATACAGGGAGGCGTGGTGTTACGCCTGAAATGGCAAAAACAGTAGTGAGAACATCAACAACGGCTATTGCTGCCCTTGCCGTTATGCGTGAAGAAGCAGATGCAATGATTTGCGGCTTAGAAGGACGCTTTGAACGTCAACTTGAATTGATTGAACAAATTATCGGTCTTGATCCTCATGTTCACCGTTTTTCTGCTATGAGTTTGCTTATCTCTCAACAACGTACTCTTTTCCTCACAGATACTTACGTCAATGAAAATCCTTCTGCAGAAGAAATCGCTGAAATGACTGTGTTGGCAGCTCAAGAAGTTGAAGCATTTGGAATAACACCAAAAGCAGCCTTATTATCACACTCAAACTTTGGTTCTAAAAACACAGAAAGTGCGCGTAAAATGCGACGAGCAACAGAAATTCTTGCCAAATTACACCCTGATTTAGAAGCAGATGGTGAAATGCATGCTGATGCTGCCCTTTCCAAAGTTTTTCGTGATCGTGTTTTTCCTAATTCTCGTCTTAAAAGTGAAGCTAATTTGCTTGTCTTTCCAACACTTGATTCAGCCAATATCACGCTCAACACTGTTAAAAGCCTCACAAATGCACTCCATGTTGGTCCTATTCTAATCGGGGCAGCACGTCCCGCCCATATCTTAACGCCTTCAGTAACTTCCCGGGGAGTTGTTAATATAACAGCCCTTGCTGTCCTTGCTGCCAATAGAAAAAATAGTCTTGTAAAATAAATGCGCAATAAAATTTCAAAGTTTTTTAAATATTGAGATATAGTATTTCATGTACTGTAAACCTCTTTTCTCTATAGATAAAGACAGCTATATTCTGGATTAAGTCTTTTTTTTAAAGAGAAAAAAGGCTAGAAGAACAATATTAAATGTATTTTGAATTTACTAACTCTATAATAAGGAATCCGTACATTGCCTTCCACGTTTGATAAAGTTGCTGATATCATTGCAGAAATCAGTGAAATTGATCGCAATACAATTACACCTGAGAGTCATACAATTGACGATTTAGGAATCGACAGTCTTGATTTTCTTGATATTGTTTTCGCTATTGATAAAGCTTTCGGAATAAAAGTCCCTCTAGAACAATGGACACAAGAAGTCAACGAAGGTACCGTTGCAACAGAAGAATACTTTGTTCTTAAAAACCTTTGTGCAAAAATTGATGATCTCGTTGCCTTAAAACAGGCGGAGTAGTTTTTTCGCCATGCATGATCAATCTGTATTCATTACTGGTATAGGTCTCATAAGCTCTCTGGGGGCAGGAACTGATCAACATTGGAATCTCTTAAATGATCCAATCCGTACACCAAACCTAGATTATACAACTTTTTCACCTTACACGGTTCATAAATTGCCCGAAATTGATTGGAGTTTACAAATTCCTAAAAAAAGTGATCAACGGCAAATGGGAACATGGCAGCGTCTTGGTACCTATGCGGCTGGTCTTGCTCTTGATGATGCCGGCATAAAAAATAATGAACAACTCACTTCAACAATGGATATGATCGTAGCGGCAAGTGGGGGAGAACGTGATATTACTGTTGATACACAGATTCTTTCTAAAGCGCGCGCAGTTGCCGATCATGCTTCTATGTTAAATGTTGCTCTTTCAACTGAACTTCGTCCAACATTATTTTTGGCACAACTTTCAAACCTTTTGGCAGGAAACATTTCAATTGTTCATAAAGTCACTGGATCATCTCGTACATTTATGGGAGAAGAAGGCAGTGGTCTTTCTGCACTTCAAATTGCTGTAGCTCGTATTAAATCAGGTCAAAGTACCCATGCTCTTGTAGGAAGTTCCTATAATGCACAAAGTTATGATATGTTGTTGGCGCATGAGCTTGGTGGTCTTTTAACCCATAATGGATGGAGCCCAGTGTGGGATCGTGGAATCTATCCAGGCGGCGGTGTCATAGCAGGTTCTGGTGGGATCTTCCTAGTTATTGAAAGTGGAGAACATGCCAAAAAACGCAACGCACGTGCTTATGCTGAAATTAGCCAAATTATTACAGACCAAACAGATAGAACCAAAATTCCACTTAGAGATTCAATTGCAACAATGTTAAAAACTGCGGGCGCTAAATCTGCCTTAGCCATTTCAGCAGCCTCAGGAGCTCACGAAGCAACAAAAGCAGAACAAAATGCTCTTGATAATGCTGATCTATTTTACCGTGGCATTACAACATTATTTGGTTATATGCGGGAAGCACAATTTCCTCTAGCTCTAGCTCTTGCAGCACTTTCAATTGAAAAAAAACGCGGTTTTCCAGTGTTAAGTCCTCATGAAAAACCTTTTTCTAAAGAAGTACGTGAAATATTTGTTACAACGATTGGTATAAAAAGAGCTGAAGGTATTGTGCGTCTTACTGCTGTTTGAAGGGGAATTTCTATAGTGAAATATCATGATCATTTTGGGCGTCCACTTGTAGCAATAACTGGTGCAGGCATTGTCACATCACTGGGACAAGGGAAACATGAAAATTGGCAAAAATTAACTAGCGGTGTAAGTGGTATCCACAAAATAACACGTTTTCCCGTTGAGGGATTAAATACATATATTGCTGGAACAATTGATTTTCTTAAAGAAAGTACACTTGGTGCTTCAGCTCTCTCTGAGAAGCTTGCACATCTTTCTGCTGAAGAAGCTTTAGAACAAGCTACTATTGATAAAAAAAATTTTAATGGACCACTCTTTCTAGCTGCTCCTCCTGTTGAACTTGAATGGAAAGCACGTTTTAGTCTTGATCAAGAGGAAGAATTCAATAATGAGCCTTCTTATGCACATCTTCTTAAAGTCTGTAAGGATAAACTCCATGAGACGCTTTTTGAATCCACACAATTTGGTGCAATTGCAGAAAAACTTCAAAAAACATTTGGCACAAAAGGACTTCCTGTTACACTTTCCACTGCCTGTGCATCTGGTGCAACAGCAATTCAATTAGGTGTTGAGTCTATTAGACGGAGAGAGACAAATAGAGCTCTCATAATTGCGACAGATGGATCAGTTTCAGCAGAATCTCTTATTCGTTTTTCGCTACTATCTGCTCTTTCAACTCAGAATGAGCCTCCAGAAAAAGCAGCAAAACCCTTTAGCCGTGATCGAGATGGTTTTGTTATGGCAGAAGGCTCAGGCGCTCTTGTTCTTGAATCTCTTCAAAGCGCATTAAACCGTAATGCTACAGTTTTAGGAATTTTAGCTGGCTGTGGAGAAACCGCCGATGACTTTCACCGTACACGTTCAAAACCCGATGCATCACCAGCAATTGAATCCGTTCGCAAAGCTTTAGACGATGCAAAAATAACCATCAATGAAATTGACTATATTAATGCCCACGGAACTTCAACACCTGAAAATGAGAAAATGGAATATCTTGCATTATCAACAGTATTCGGTGATCTTTTAGAGCATATTCCTGTCTCTTCTAATAAATCAATGATTGGGCATACATTAACTGCTGCTGGTGCAATAGAAGCGGTTTTTTCGCTTTTAACCATTCAATCGGGAATACTTCCACCGACAATAAATTATGATAATCCTGACCCTACTATCCCTTTAGATGTTGTTCCTCATCATAGCCGTAAGTCCTGTGTCAATGCGGTTTTGTCAAACTCATTTGGATTTGGTGGTCAAAATATGAGTCTTGTTATCACTGCATATAAAGGATAATCCTTTAATAATAAAATTTTATAACGCTAACCAATAATATATTTAAGGGGGATGATAATGCGTGCACTGAAACTCTTCGATGATCGTCGGCTTGAAATCACCAATATTTCCCCGCCATCTTCACCTAGTATAGGTGAAGTAACTGTGCGGATAAAAGCCGTTGCTCTTAATCATATTGATGTATGGGGATGGCGTGGCATGGCTTTTGCGAAAAGAAAAATGCCACTCATCATTGGTGCAGAAGCCTCTGGTGAGGTTATACAAATAGGAGATGGCGTTGAACATCTCCAACTTGGACAGATTGTCTCAATTTATGGTGCACAAACCTGCGGAGTATGCCAAGCTTGTCATGAAGGACGGGATAATCTTTGCAGTAATGTAAAGGGAGTCTATGGTTTTCACCTTGATGGATTTGCGTGTGAGCTTGTCAATTTGCCAGCACGTTTATTAGTTCCATCACCTCCCCAATGTGATGAATTGCAAGCAGCAGTTGCTCCAATTACTTTTGGTACCGTAGAACATATGCTTTTCGATAACGCAAAACTACAAGCAGGAGAAACAATCCTGGTACAGGCTGGTGGCTCAGGTATTGGTTCTGCAGCCATTCAACTTGCAAAACACATGGGCTGTACAGTTATCACAACTGTAGGTTCAGATGAAAAAATTGCAAAAGCGCACTCTCTTGGGGCAGATCATGTGATTAATTATCGTAAAGATCGTTTTGAAGGTGTAGTGCGTAAATTAACCCAAAAAAAAGGTGTTGATGTTGTTTTTGAGCATGTTGGTGTCGATACATGGAACGGTTCTCTGTTATGTATGAAAAAAGGAGCACGCTTAGTGACTTGCGGTTCTACCTCTGGTGTTTCAGCACCAATAAATCTCATGCAATTATTCCAGCAACAGCTCAAGATATTCGGTTCATTTGGCTGCCGTATGGAAAATATGAAAAATGCCATGCAAAAAATGGCACAAAAAGCCGTACACCCTGTCATTGATACAATTGTTGGGCTGGATGAAATTGATACAGCTTTAAAACGAATGGAGAGTCGTGATGTTTTTGGTAAAATTATCCTTAAAATCGATTAAATCATGATGAAGCTTTCTCTTAAAAATCTCATATATCGTATTAAAATTATAGCTAAAAAAATATCCTACTTGTTATGGGCATATCTACTCTTTGGTTCTTTATTTATTCTAAAATGTTTTCCAGCCAAAATGGGAATTTCTTTTTTTGCTTGGTTAGCAAAAAAAATTGGTCCCCTTGTACATCGTCATCAAATCACACTTGCAAACCTTAGGAGTGCATATCCAGAAAAAACAGAGCAAGAACTCCGTGCGATTGCAATAGAAATGTGGGAAAATATAGGACGTTTCCTAGCTGAATATATTTTTCTTGATAAAATTTTTGATTTTGATCCTCATGCAGACGAGCCAGGTTTCATTGAGGTTAAAGGCATTGAAATATTTGAGCGATTAAAAAATGAAAAAAAACCACATATTTTTTTCACCGCACATACTGGCAATTTTGAACTTCTGCCTATTTGTGCACAAAGTTTTGATCTTAATGTTACGGTATTATTTAGACCACCCAATAATCCCTATGTTGCCAAACGAATCCTTAAAGCACGACAAACTTCTATGGGACATCTTGTTCCCTCCAAGGCCGGTGCAGCATGGGCATTAGCAGCCAAATTAGAAGAAGGTGAAAATGTTGGTATGCTCGTTGATCAAAAATTTCGCCGCGGTATCATGGGAACATTTTTTAACAGACCTCTTAAAACAAACCCCTTAATTATAAAACTTGCTCGACAATATGACTGTGATATTTATCCAGCACGTTGTATTCGTTTGCCTAGTGGACGTCATCGTTTAGAGTTATATGAACATGTAGAACTTCCACGTGATGAAAAAAATGATATCGATATAGCTGCTTCTACGCAAAAATTAAATGATATTGTTGAATCTTGGGTCCGTGAATATCCTGGACAATGGATGTGGTTACATAGACGTTGGGACATCTAACATAAGCTCTATTGCTTACAAAGGAAGTGCAAAATGTTAGCCTCAAAAGATATCAGAGATCT
Organism: Bartonella sp. AA83SXKL; assembly: GCF_042196965.1. Taxonomy (NCBI): domain Bacteria; kingdom Pseudomonadati; phylum Pseudomonadota; class Alphaproteobacteria; order Hyphomicrobiales; family Bartonellaceae; genus Bartonella; species Bartonella sp. AA83SXKL. The sequence goes on along the minus strand of NZ_JBHIRG010000003.1, from coordinate 145,041 downwards.
CACTACAATTATCACTGCATTACGAAACTCTGATAATGGTTGTATCTGGCATAAAAAACAAACTTTTGAATCCCTCATACCCTATATGCTCGAAGAAGTTTACGAAGTCATCGATGCCATTGAACGAAAAAATCGAAAGGATCTCTGTGAAGAACTTGGGGATCTTCTTTTACAAGTTGTCTATCATGCTACCATAGCACAAGAAGAAGGCAGCTTTACTTTTGAAGATGTTGTTTATGCAATCACGGAAAAAATGATTCGACGCCATCCTCATGTTTTTGGAAATGCCGAGCAAAAAAAACGAGGATTTATAAAAGAGGAGTGGGAATATATAAAAAAAAGAGAACAGGTTGAACAAAAAAGAATGTGCGAAGAAAAAAACAACAATTCCTCCACAAGCATACTCGCAACAGTAAAACAAATCCAGCCAGCAAACCAAGAGGCACTTGCTTTACAAGAAGCAGCAGCTAAAGTAGGTTTTGATTGGCAAAAAAGTGATAAAGTTTTTGAAAAAATAGAAGAAGAACTGGAAGAGCTCAAAGAAGCCATCAAAAGTAAACAAAACTCAGAAATAGAAGCAGAGTTTGGAGATCTCTACTTTATACTTCTTAATCTCGCGCGCCACTTAGCGATTGATTCACAAAAAGCATTAAAAAAAACGAATATAAAATTTCGAAATCGTTTCGCCTATATTGAAGAAAAGCTATCCACTCAATCTAAAACACTCACTGACGCATCCTTGAATGAAATGGAAGCACTTTGGAAGCAAGCTAAAAATGAACGATAAAAAATAGTAGATTTCTTCTACCTAAAAGAACAAGCCCCTCTAAAATTACTAAATTATAATTTAGCTCAGCTCAATTTGTTTTATATTGATCCTGCGTAGCAGGACGAAGTTCCACCGATTCGCCACACCCGCATGCTGAAACTTGATTAGGATTTTTAAAGACAAAACCAGACCGCAACGTTGTCACTTCATAATCCATCTGCGTTCCTAATAAAAATAATACCGCATCATGTGCTACAAAAACACGGGCACCATTCACTTCAACAACATCCGCAGCTATCCCCTTTTCTTTGACAAGAGTAATTGTATACTCCATCCCTGCACAACCACCTTTTTTGATACCAACAAGAATACCCTGTGCATCTTTTGCATCCATAATCGCTTTAACACGATCCACTGCTGCTTGCGTCAAATTTATTACCGAAAAACGGCTCATCCTTTACTCTTTTCTTAGTTCAATAGACACTTTGAAAGTTTTTCCTCTATAATATTTTATCTGATATTTTAGAAAAAAAAACGAAACATCAATTAAAGCATTCTGACCTTGTTTATTTGGATAAAAATACATACCCGTAAAACGAGATTTGTAATTATACAATCCAGAACTTACAATTTTTTATCCACATAAAATGCAAAATACCTCATCTATAAAACTCTAAAAAACGAAACTTTTCAAAACCATACATTCACTCCTCTTCTTTTGAAAATCCTTATCTTTTTAGAAAAGTAACGATTAGGTAAGAAAACAATATACCTTCCGCACTCATTTGCTCCAATTCATACCCCTAAAATCACCAATCTTACCCCCCTCCTCACAATCTCAAAAGTAATTAAATGCATACATCTATTAACTATAAAGCTAAAAATTTAATGATCACAAAGAATTTTACAAATTCGTTATTTATCTTGAATTAACAACAAAATATTGATGTCCAAAATTTTTACTTTCAAAAGCTCTAAGTGCAAAAGCATTTTAGATTTTATTCTGTTTATTTTTTCTCTTGCCTTTAAAGAAACAGTCATTTAATCGTTTTACACGAACTCGGAGCGTAGCGCAGCTTGGTAGCGCACTTGACTGGGGGTCAAGGGGTCGTGGGTTCAAATCCCGCCGCTCCGACCATTTTTAAAATGCTATAAAATAAGCTTACTTAAAAAGTGAATTATTATGCATTTCAATTGCACACACATGATTTTTTTCTTCAACGTAGAATAATGTGCAATGATATTTTATCATAAATTCGAGATAAGCTGTTTTATTAAAATGCGCTTCGCTCTTAGGAAAACACATACGAAACGCGAGACCTTTTGCCTCGCGTTTTTTATTCTTCAGAAAAATTTATAATTATCCGATCTCATATTTTCTAAATTTTCTTTACACGATAACGTCGCTGTTATCATTTTTTGTAATGGATGGTGACATCTGTACGGTTATCTTTTTGGGTTTTAATTCAGCTGGCATTTCCCTTTTAAGCTGAATATGAAGAAGCCCATCTCCAAGTTCTGCCCCAATAACCTTAACATGATCAGCCAAATGAAAACGCCGTTCAAAAGCACGCGAAGCAATACCTCGATAAAGGAATTCTCGCTCTTCATCATCATTTTTAGACTTTCTGTCTCCCTTAACGATCAGCTGGTTACAATGCGTTTCAATATCAATTTCATCTTGAGAAAAACCAGCAACAGCCATAGAAATTCTATAAGAATCTTCAGTTAAACGCTCGATATTATAAGGGGGATAAGAAGAAACTTCGTCTGGTTGTGTTCTAGAATCAAACCAGTTAAAAAGATGATCAAAACCTACTGTGGAACGATAAAATGGTGAAAAATCTACTTGACGCATAATATTGCCCTCCTCTAGAGCGACTATAATTTATAATTAATTCACAAAGTTCCCACATGGCAAACTTACTTGTGAACCTGCGGCCCCATCATGGCAACCGCACTATATTATCTAGTAATCGTTTTTCTTTATTTCAACTCTTTGGGACCTAAATTGATAAAAACTATCTAAAAAGCAATATACCCCTTTTTTAATCCTCTTTCTTCATTACATAAATATCAAAGCACTAAACGGCAAATACACTGTAAAAAGGATTTCAATTGGAAACACCTCTTTATCCCATAGACTGGGGTTCCACTTCTCTTAATATCCATCATGATACTCTTAAAATAGCAATAGATCACGAAATTCGTTTTGCTATAACATATCCTGAGGTGAAAAAATCTAAGGGAACAATTGTTATTCTCAAAAGCTACGCAAATACTTTAGAAAAATATTTTTTATTAATAAATGAAATTTCTAAACGCGGTTTTCATACAGCAATATTTGACTGCTTTGATCAAAAAAAAATATCCTTCAAGATAAGAAAACAAAGACGATATCATTGTTTTGATATAAATAATGATATTAATGACTTATATAAATTTCTTAAAAATATTGTTTATCCTAATTATCCGCCGCCTTACTCTATGCTCACCTATGGCATAGGTGGATTGATAGCACTTAGCGGATTAGATCTCATTAATCATCAGTTTAATAGATTGCTCTGTGTTTCTCCTCTTTTTGCTCCATTCGGCAATAAAACGAATAGTTTTCAACATAAATTAACACAATTTCTTTCTGATATAGGTCTTGGCTTTATACCAGTGAAAGATGGGAAAAAATTAAACAAGACAAAACAAAAAAATATACAATTGGGACACATACATAAAGTGCCGCTCCCTTCCATTAAGCCCCCAACATCCCAATGGATGGCTTCAGTATTTAATGCGATTGATTCTATGAAGAGAAATGTACTTCATGGAAATTTACGAATCCCAACACTCTTTATTCTTGCCAATCAAAACAATATTGCAAACAACATTGAAGTGCGGCAATTATGCCAACACACACGTCTAACAGAAAGTATTACTATTACAGGCGCTGAACTGGATACAATTATGGTTAACGAAGATTATAAAAAACAATTTTGGGCTGCATTTGATGCCTTTATTCCCGATAATGTATCTGTAAAATAACACTAAACCTTAATTTCCGCTCCACCCCATCAAAAAAGAAAATTTCTACGAGCATTGGATCTACAAACACTTTATAAATATAATAGATTTTTCTTTCCAACCACTCATATGATTCGTTTTCTAGCCTTTACAGGCAAGCCATGACCTAAATATTCACCACGCATTCTAATAAAAAACTAATATACAAAGTATATCATTACATTAAATAATATTATTTTACATCATAAAAAATAACTTAATAAAAAAACTATTTATATAAATAAAAATAATAAATATATCTTAATATAACATGATACATATTTACAAATAAAGCATCAAAATACTATTTTTGATCTTTTATTAAGTGATAATTTAATATTATATCTAGGAAAACAATAGTTTTCATCTATTTAAGAAAAAAATTGAAATAAAGCGCATTTATAATATTTATTACAAATCTCTATAAAAACAAATAACTATAAAATTTCTATTTCTTAGGAGAACTTTTTAAAAACAATAAATTAACATAATATTCTTCTAATTTCTCGATATATGAAAACCCTACAATAACGGTTTTCATAAGTTTTTTAATGGAATTCTGATAATAATCAGTAACTTTAAAAGAAAAGATAGTAATAAATCATCTTAGTAGTTTTAGAGAACCCCTTCTTTTTTCAAAATCACATATATTTCGAATTTAACCAACTCACAACGAATATGCTGTATTTTGAATCAGAATGTAAGAATTAACCATTTTGCCATTCATTTCAATTATGAGCATTTTACCATCTTTTTTATAAATACTCTATATTGTATAATTGATGCGGCAAAACTCTGACAAATGGAGCCATTGGAATATAATCATGAAACGAATCCTGCTCGCAGAAGATGATAACGATATGCGTCGCTTTCTCGTAAAAGCCCTAGAACGTGCAGGCTACGAAGTCGCCGATTTCGATAATGGTATTAGCGCATATGAACGTTTACAAGAAGAGCCATTTTCCCTTCTCCTGACTGATATTGTGATGCCAGAGATGGACGGAATCGAACTTGCACGACGTGCGACTGAGATTGACCCCGATTTACGAGTAATGTTCATTACGGGTTTTGCAGCGGTAGCACTCAATTCAAATAGTGATGCCCCTCCTGATGCAAAGGTTCTCTCTAAGCCATTTCACTTACGTGAACTTGTCAATGAAGTTGAAAAGATCCTTATCGCTGCTTAAAAAGTATTTTTTAAAGTTATTTGCATCTGTTGAAAGAGAAAATAAAATTAGGCATTGACGTTTGGCATTCTATATGGTGTATGCAACATCAATGAATGGGCGTGTAGCTCAGCGGGAGAGCACTACGTTGACATCGTAGGGGTCACAGGTTCAATCCCTGTCACGCCCACCATTCAACTTTATAGTATAAATAAATTATCGAATTATCGTATTCTTCCAAGGTACGGGATGCGTAAATAAAGATTCGGAAATAAGATTTTGCAACATGCCTCTACAAAGGGCATACTTTACGGAGTGTTTCTAATATTTTTTACGTTCTGATAGCGCCTCTTGGGGGAAAAAGTATCACAAACGTAATAACAGCCTCATTTTTCAACAGATTAGAAGTTTGATTTTAAAATTCTTTCCACAAGCATAGGCTTCCGTTCTAAAAAATATTGTTTATTTCCTGATCTATCCTCTGTTTTTCTTAATTCTTTCATGTCTATTGGTATACACTTGTTGTCTAAACAGTTAGATATAACAACAGTCACTTCGATAGATATAAAACACTTAACCTTAGAGCTGTATTTTGAGTTTACCAATTACAGATTATAATAAAATATTAAAAAGAGTAAAAAACACGGTAAAAGCAAATTTTTTCATTCTAAAAATACATTGATTTATAATCATGTTTTATTGTTTGCCATGTTGAATGAGAAATCCGAATATCGTAATGTTTTCTCATTTCAAACCTATTTATATTGAATCAAACAAAACCGTCTCTCTTACACGTCATAAGAGGAATTAGTATTAAGTAAAAATTGTATAAAAAAGCACAAAAATGCCGATAAATGCCTCAAGTGCTGAGATCTATTGCAACATCGGAGGCTGACAAATAGGCAAAGTGTATGATAATGTCAGCTTATTTCTTCATAAGTGTAAAGATGATGGAGCTCAATGGATTTATCATTGTACCATTCACGAGCGCCAGAGTGAAGTGAGCTTTAAGAGATATCTCTTAAAACAAAGCCTGTAAAATGGCATTCTCCTCACACTGTATTCCTATTGAAATAATGATCACCTTGAACCGTGTGAGTTTAGATCTTCAGAGCTCATCTGTATAACATTTTAATGTGATTGTTATCCAATATTAAAATACTTCTAACATGATGTACAAACTATAAAGAAATAAGAAAAAACATTTGAAAATGTAAATATGAAATCTAAAATTTAACTCTAAGATACAATCTATCTTCATTCATATAAATATACAGTATACATTCTTAAACCTATAAGACTAAGAAAACCTAAACATTGATGAAACCTATAACCCTACCTGAGAAACAGTGACAATCATGTTAAATCAAATTGTCCGCAAGTGTCTCTCATTGAAAAAAACAATATCTTATCTGGACGGCACATATAACATCTTTTTATACGAAAAAACTATAAAGAAGTAATTCGTTATGAATCACAGCTTCCAAGACAAGAAGATATTTTCCACCTCTTGTGCCATCTGTAAATTCTCATCATAAACAGATATCGTTTTTATTCTTCAATGTTTCATAAACTGTTCTAAATCGAATCCATCATGCCTTGTATCTAATCAAAATCGATCTTACCAAAGATCATGCTAAAAAACGTAATAATATTATTCATAAAAAATAAAAAAATCACAATAGATGTTTTTGGGCAATTTCACCAGCATTAGCCGCAATGCTTAAATCTAATCTAAGAAATAAAATATTCATTTTCAGAAAGATGAAAAGAAGCTCATAAAAAAGAGTTTTTGTAATCTGTTTCCTAAAGCATGTGATATAGTAGCAACACTCGGCAAGAATATGCAATGCTAAAGTTTCAGCAATCAAAAGCAATTTTTACTGAAAAAAGAGAAAACAGCATCATTTTATACTAAAACAGTCAACAGAAAACGTTTAGCAACAAAATAAACCAAAAAACATCAAAAAGATTCGGGATTATACAGAAAAATAAGCTAATAGAATAAAAGGAAAACTCTCTAACTTTTTATAGCCTATAAATATCATTTAAACATGGTGATCCCGACAGGATTCGAACCTGTGACCCACGGCTTAGAAGGCCGTTGCTCTATCCAGCTGAGCTACGGGACCCAACTGATTATTTTCTCAATTCAAAATAGCATCTTCAATTCAATGTGTCCAAGAATGCTGCCGATCACTGCGAAAATTATCAGAATAAGAAATAGCACGTCGAATCGATGTATGTTTCTTTTCTACACGGTAAGAGATAGCATTCTTACGTGCAAAAGCAATCGCTTCTTCCTTCCTATTAAATCGAATCCTTACCTGATTATTCATATCAGACGTTGCTGTGTAGCCCATAAGAGGTTCAAGCATTTTTGCTTTCATTGGCTCATACTCTAGAATCCAAAAACCTGTATTCCCCTTACCTGACTGCATAGCTGTCTTAGCAGGACTATAAATACGTGCGATCATGCCTTTTTCCTTCAGATTACACAACGCTTGGATGATAGTTTTCACCACACGTACCCAATTGGGTCATTCTCACACACTCAATCAAATATGGTCGGAGCGATAGGATTCGAACCTACGACCCCCTGATCCCAAATCAGGTGCGCTACCAGGCTGCGCTACGCTCCGCCATTTACATTTACTTGATGCACATTTCCTAAAATTTTCACAACAGAAGTGCAAGAGAAAAACACACTTTTTTTTAATTTTGTTGTATTTCTTTACAAAAAAGCACATTTTTTAATTTTTCCCTCTACTCAATAACAAATTTATTGACAAATAGTAGAAAATAACTTCCGTAAGAAAATCCAATCTATATTAAAAAATAACGAATTTCTCTATAAGGATTTCATAATTTTTATCCTGTTTTAAGCAAGCTCTCATTGTATCAAAACACATTCCACAGATACAATTTTAGAAAAAAATGACTTAAATATTATAGAAAAACTTTCCCAAAGAGAACATAAGCCAAAAAATTCAGCTGTATTAAGCTTTTTTCCCCTCTTTTTCTATCTTCCCAAAGACTCTTTTATTAAAAATTCTAGAATCTTCTACAATCCAAATCCATAAACAACAAACATTTTTTCAAAGCACAAAGGTTTTATTATAAATAAAATACAGCGCTCTTTTTAGAAAAATTTTCAAATACGAAGATGGTAAGAATTCAACATCATACAATAAAATCTCAAAGCTATTTAAAATAAAAACACGATAAGAGTAAAAAATACTATTTTTTACTCTTATATAGATATCCAAAAAGAAAAAAATTTAAATGACTTGTCTTCCACATATTGAAACGATAATAGAAGGACAGAATAAGTAAGCCATGATAAGGAGTATTTACGGATTTCTTCTATTTAAAACTTCAGCAATAACAGCACGTGTTATTTTTCTTTTTCTTTGTAATGCCAACTGATCAACAGAATCAATAACACGCTTCAATGAAAATAAAGAACGTTCACAACGGCTTACAAGATAATAAACCGTATCTGGATGTACAATAAGTTGCCTATCGGAAAAAAGCTTAAATGCAACAGCTGTTAACAATGCATCATCAGGCTGATTAATTTCAACGAACATCACCGAATTAAGGCGACTTTTTAGATCATTTAACATTAAATTCCAAGCGGAAGGAAGTGTTTGTGCCGTCATCAATAAAGTAGCTTGTCGTGCATCAAGATTTGCTTGCTTAATACTGTTAATTAAATGAAAAAGTTCTGTCTCATTGATTTCACCTGTATCAATATCCTCTATTAAAAATGATCTGCCTAAAGAAGCCATAGTAACAGCCTGATCAAGTTCATTGTGCTGAATCCTGAAAGCATCTGCTTTTTGGAGCCATATATTAGAAAAATGCGTTTTTCCAGATCCTTCTTTACCAACCAAAACTGCAATAGGTAAGCTCCAATTGGGCCAGTGATCAATAAGCTGAAAAGCCATACGATTGCTTTCCGTTACCACTAAATCCTCAAATTGAAAAATCGGATCATAAGGAAAATTTAAAGATAATTGCGTTTCACGCCCATTCATTTTAGCGGCTCCGAATTTCCGCTTCGCGAATACATCTGAGAACTCAGATAAGTATGAAGAGCAAAACGAACTAAAACGCCAACAGCCGCTGCCGCAGGAACAGCAACAAGCATACCAGTAAAACCAAAGAGTGAAGAAAAAGCAAAAAGTGAAAACATCAACCATACAGGATGTAATCCCACTGATGAACCTACAAGCTTGGGTTGAAGAATATAACCTTCAATAAATTGACCAATTAAAAAAAGTGCCATCACAACAATGATTCCCCCCCAATTATTGGGATAAAACTGGACCCATGCAATACCAACAGAAAGGACCAAACCACTCATTGTGCCGATATAAGGAATAAAGCTAATAAGACCAATAAACATACCAATCAAAAGACTAAAATTGAGTCCTGCAATCGTTAAACCAATAGCATAATAGCCTCCCAATATGAGACAAACTGTTCCTTGTCCACGAACAAAGCCTGCAATAGCTCTATCCATTTCATGAAAAATACTACGGACGGTTTCAAGATGATCACGCGGTATTAACGAATCGATTGCTGTTACCATACGTGGCCAATCTAATAACATATAAAATGCCACCACAGGTGCCACAACAAATAGGCTAACGATATTAACGATTGACTTTCCTGACTTTAAAAGTGAATTCAAAAGAGACGTAATAAAATCCGAACCTTCGCCCAAAAATCCTTTAATATTATTCCGTAATTCATTTGGATCACTTCCAAAATAGCGCCTTAACCAATCAAAATCATGCTCAACAAAAAAGGTTTGAATACGATTAATATAAACAGGTAAACCATCACTCATAAATTGCTGTATTTGCCAACTAATAACAGGAATCAAAATAACTAAAGCAGCAACAAAGGTAATAACAATAAATAAGGTAATAAGGACAGTCCCAAACACACGACGAATACCAAATTTTTCAAGTAATTGAACAATGGGATTGAGAAAATAAGCCAACACAATCCCTGCCACAAAAGGAAGCAAAATCGATCCAAAAACAAACATAAAAAGAATGAAAAAAATCAGCGTACCAAGCCAAAAAAAGATTTGTCTTTTCATATTATTCGGCAACGGTAATTGAGTATACGCTGGCACATAAGTCTTATAACGATCACGAGATGTATTCTCACTCACTTTCTTTCTCATAAGTTGCCAAGAAGACTGTTCGTGATTATCTGATATCTTGCTCATAAAATATCCTAAAAAAATCTTCACAAAAAATTATAAACAACTTCAAAATAAGGTACAAGAAAAGTTGCTTATTTTCTTATCAATATCTCTTGCAGAGAGAACTCTATCATGGCATTGCATAATATCAAAACCTGATTTTCCATTAAAGGAAGGCTCCAATGAGCAATCAAGATCTTACAAATAATAAATCCAAGGCTGGGGATAAATCCAAAGCTGGTCTTACCTACGCAAAAGCCGGTGTAAACATCGATATGGGTAATGCTATGGTAGAAAAAATTAAACCCTTTATACGCGCGACAAAACGAGCCGGAGCAGATGCAGAAATTGGCGGGTTTGGTGGCCTTTTTGATTTAAAAGCAGCTGGCTTTACAGATCCTATCCTAGTAGCAGCCAATGATGGTGTGGGAACAAAATTAAAAATTGCCATTGAAGTGGGGCACCATAACACTGTAGGTATTGACCTTGTAGCTATGTGTGTCAATGATTTACTCGTACAAGGAGCTGAACCTCTCTTTTTTCTGGATTATTTTGCAACTGGAAAGCTCGACCCTGAACAAGGTGCTGCGATTGTTTCTGGTATTGCAGAAGGATGTAAACAAGCCGGTGCTGCTCTTATTGGAGGAGAAACTGCAGAAATGCCAGGAATGTATGCAGAGGGAGATTATGATCTAGCCGGTTTTGCTGTAGGAGCATGCGAACGCAGCAAGCTACTCCCTTCAAAAGATTTGATAGAAGGTGATGTTATATTAGGTCTAAGCTCCTCTGGAATTCATTCCAATGGCTTTTCGCTTGTTCGACGAATCATCCAGAAAAATTATCTCAAATGGAATAACCCTGCCCCTTTTTCCCCCGAAAACAGCCTTGGTATAGCACTTCTTACACCAACACGCATTTATGTAAAATCGCTTCTTCCCATCATGCGAAAATATGAAGGGATTAAAGCTCTTGCTCATATTACGGGTGGAGGCTTTCCTGAAAATATTCCACGTGTCCTTCCATCTTCTCTCTGCGCTGAAATTAATCTTTCTACCATCAATGTTCCAGCAGTATTTTCATGGATTGCCAAACAAGGTAAAATAGAAGAAAGAGAAATGTTAAGAACATTCAATTGTGGTATTGGCATGATCATTATCGTAGCACAGCATGCAGCTGAAACAATTACACAAGCTCTTGAAAGAAAAGGAGAAACTGTAACTCCCCTTGGCATTTTAACAAAATGCCAAGATCAAAATAAAGGAATACTTTATAAAGGGGTACTGCATTTATGAAAAAAAAAATTGTCGTTTTTATTTCTGGTAATGGGTCCAATATGGTCGCCCTTGCTCAAGCTAGTCAACAAAAAGAATATCCTGCTGAAATCGTCGCGGTTATTTGCGATAATCCGCGCGCAAACGGTATTGAAAAGGCGCAAAACCATAACTTACCTATTCATATTGTTGATCGTAAAATTTACAAAACAAAAGAAGAGCATGAAGAAAATATTTTTACGATTTTAGATCAATATAAACCGGATTTTCTCTGCTTTGCAGGGTATATGCGTCTTATCTCACCACGTTTTGTAAAACTTTATGAAGGACGAATTTTAAACATTCATCCTTCTCTTTTGCCTTCATTTAAAGGCTTAAACACACATGAAAAAGCTTTACAAGCAGGTGTAAAAATCACGGGTTGCACTGTTCATCTTGTTACAGAAGACATGGATGCAGGAAAAATCCTTGCCCAAGCAGCCGTTCCAGTCTATCCCCATGATACTGCTGAGTGCTTAGCACAAAGAGTTCTTAAAGTAGAGCATAAACTCTACCCCGAAGCTTTAAAAGCATTTATTGAAGGAAAGAGCAAAATGATAGATACGCAACAACAGCTTTTATCTTTTTGAGTGTATCAACAATCTATTAATCAGCATATTTCAATGCTTTACACATAGTTTTTGCTCAGTTTCTACAATTGAAAATCTCTATGAAATGTTGACATAATAGAGTCCATCTCTTCATAAATTTTTGCACAAAATATGTGGTGTTTTTGAATTTTAGTTCATTTTCAAAATTCTTCTTTATTCAGTTCTATGACATTATCATAAACACTATTTATCAAAATACTCTCGTATTTCGCCTAAAAAATCTTAAAATACGCAATTTTCTATTGCATAATTTTTTGCTCATGACGAAAGTGTTTCTTTAACTGTTAGAGCTAACTGTTTGAGTGTAAAAGGTTTAGATAAAAAACCAAAAACAGCATCTTGTGGAAGATTTTTAGTAAAAGCATCTTTTGCATATCCAGAAACGAAAAGAAATTTGATACCAGGATAGTTTTTACGGACTTCCTTCAATAAAGTGGGTCCATCCATTTCTGGCATCACCACATCGGAAACAATAATATCAACATCTCCTTTTTGTTCCTCAAGAATAGAGAGTGCTTCCACCCCACTTGCTGCCTCTAAAACCGTATATCCTCTCATTTGAAGAGCTCTTACCCCCCCCATTCTGACCGCATCTTCATCTTCAACCAATAAAACAGTCGCAGATCCTGTTAAGTCTATATTTTTATCTTTCTCTTCATCTTTTTCAATCTTTTGAGAAATTTCTCCTTTTATATTGGGGATATAACGGGGAAGAAAAATATGAAATGTTGCTCCTTCACCTTCTTTACTTTCACAATAAATATACCCACCGCTCTGCTTGATAATTCCATAAACCATTGATAAACCAAGTCCTGTTCCTTTTCCAACTTCTTTTGTTGTAAAAAATGGCTCAAACATTTTTTCTTGTATAGCAGCAGATATACCAGCCCCTGTATCTGAAATAGTCAATTGCACATACTCGCCAATTGCTAATCCAAGATGATTAAGTTCAGCACTTTGTTGCTTTGTAATATTATTTGTCGCAATCGTAACAATACCTCCATCTAACATGGCATCACGCGCATTAATAACCAAATTCATAATAACACGCTGAAAAGATGCTTGATCAACTTCAACGCTCCACAAATCTCTTCCATGGATAATTTTTAACTGAATATTATTCCCCAAAAGTGGTAAAATAAGATTGCGGATATCTGATAAAAATTCAGTAAAATCAACTTCTTCAGGTCGAAGTGTTTGCTTTCTAGAAAAAGCTAATAATTGCTGGACAAGAGCAGCTGCACGATTAGCATTGTTTTTAATATTGATCAGATCAGCATGAGCAGGATCAGAACTACGATGCGTATTTAAAAGAAGATCACACGACATTAAAATTGCTGTTAAAACATTATTAAAATCATGAGCAATGCCGCCAGCCAATTGTCCTACAGCTTGCATCTTCTGACTTTGCATCATTTTATCTTCAAGAGTTTTTTGTTCGGTTGTTTCAATCACAGAGATAATAAGCAAATCTTGCAATGCATCACCGTGATAGGGCGGTACAGACATAATATGGAGCCGTAAATGGCATTCTTCATTTTTTTCTAAAACAGTTTCTAGAGAAACAAAATAATTTTTATTTGTCGCAATTCTCTGAAAAGAACGCTCTAACTGCACACAATCACGACGAGAAATAACATCATAAAAATTGACAGCTTTGTCCATACATCCCGTAAGTGATGAAAAAGCTTTATTCATATGAACCAATTGCCCTGCATGATCCACCACAGCTATTGCAAAAGGACTAGCATCAAAATATTCTCCTAATATACTGGGTAATTTTAATTGATCATCTTCTTCTTTTTGTATTTGTTGTGGAATGATCACAATACGATAAATGGCCTCCTCTTCTAAGAGAGAAGAAACAGATATAAGACAATGGAATATTTTCTCACAAGTCGTGTGTGAATTTAAACATAACGAAAACCTATAAGGTAAAGAGTAACCTGAACTTTGATATCTGTTGGTTTGCAAACAGATATCACTCCATGAGCTCTTAGCGCCAACGCTATCAAATAACGAATCAAAATTATGTTGACCAATTGAGAAATTCGCTAAATCAATTGAGAACCATTCTGCAAAAGGCGCATTGGCATAAAGAATAGTTCCTTGTCTATTAACGGATACAAAACCAATAGAAGCTTGATCCAAGTGATTGATAGCCTCTTGAAGGTTCGAGAAAAAAACTTCTCGCGTTTGTTGTAAGTGCGAAATATCAGTAATACGCCAAAATAAAAGCTTTTTTTTCTGTTTTGTGATAGGTTGAACGGAAATATTATACCAAACAGATTTTTTTGGTGTAGAATCAGTAAAAATTGGCTGTTCTACTCTTAATTCCTCTTGCGCTGCAAGATTATTACAGGCTGCAACCTTTAAGCGGTACGAGAGTGCATCAGCTCCTGGAAGATCCGCAATAACCCTATAACAAGACACTTCAGGCTTATAGGTCAGAATTTTTCGATAGTTTTTATTAGAATAATAAACAAAACCAGAAAGATCAGAGATTACAATTGTATCATCGCTCCTATTAAAGATGCTAAAATCAAAATCTTCATGCGACCACACATGATATCTTAAAATTCCCATTCCACACAAAACGAGTGTTGCAACACCGATCATTGCTAGAATCAAAAAAGATATTGATATCGCCTGTTGCAAATAGTTTTGTGTATAAAAAAAACCTAAAATACCCACAATGAAAAGAAAACCTAATACAAAAACAACACCAAAAATCACAACTCTCCGATGAAACGAAGACGCTGATCTTTCATTATTCTCAAAATCTTTATCCATCTCTCTTTGCCTTAGCTTATAGCTATTTCTTATGTCACAAAACTTCCTTTATATTCGTTGTTATGTTGTTATAAAGTATATACTATGATATTATCTAAGATAAGCTCGCTTAATATTCAAAAGTTTATTTCTTACCATTATAAGTGAACCTTTTGAGGGTATGTTTATAAATTTATCTCAATAAAAAATAATATTTCCATCCAAAATGGGAGAAAATCTATGTATATCTGGTTATCAGAGCAAATAGGTGTATCTGCTGCAAACATAACGATAAGCTTTTTGCTTTTTATAATAACAATCGCAGCTATTACCGTAATTATCGTGTTTTTACGTCGCTTAGGTACGGGAAGATACAGCATTAATAGAAAAAAAAGTCTATCACGATTAGCATTATGTGAAGTAATTTCTATAGATCGGGCACGCCGCCTTGTTTTAGTCCGTTGCGATAATAAAGAACATTTGCTCCTTATTGGCGGATTAACAGATGTGGTTGTAGAATCTGATATTACTGGTACATCAAAAATACAAAAAAGAGAAACACACACACATCTAAATTCCGCCCTTCCAGAAAGAAACGATATATCGGATAAAAGTCCCTCTCCTTTTACGAATCAAGCAGTAAAAGATTCAGCCATCACCGCCGAAATTGAGGGGCGGCAAGAACCATCTTTATTCATTCCTACCCCTCAAAAATAAAATATACAATTTTATCACCACGAATTTCGTTTGTTTATCATCTCAATAACCTTAATCATCGCGATAAACTCTTTCACGTCGTTCATGACGTTCTTGCGCTTCCAATGACAAAACGGCTATCGGCCGAGCCTCGAGACGCTTTATACTAATGGGTTCGCCGGTTTCTTCACAAAAACCGTATGTCCCATTATCAATGCGCTCTAAAGCAGCATCTATTTTTGAAATAAGTTTCCTCTGACGATCACGAGCACGTAATTCGATTGTACGATCAGTTTCACAAGAAGCCCGATCAGTCAAATCGGGCTGACCAACATTCTCTTCCTGCAAATTTTCCAAAGTCTCACGAGCTTCTTTTAATATATCATTCTTCCAAGAAACCAATTTAGCACGAAAATACGCCTTTTGCCGCTCATTCATAAAAGGCTCATCTTCACTAGGGCGATATTGACCATCAATCTCTTCGCTCATGCAATAAAAAACCTCCACATATGCTATGTGCGGTCTATATATTGTGCAATACCCATCAACACAAGAGTAAAATGTTTTTTCATAACAATCGACGAATATATCTAAATGCACTGTTTAGGTTTGATCGCTTTTTTATGTAGATTGGATTCTTGATCAAATCTCATCCAGAATCATTTTTCTCGCTTATTGAAAAACCTTAAAAAGAAGGAAATCAGATATCAGAGCCATCCCTCCCCTACTCTCTACATTGTTTAAAATCTAAATGAAGCAACAATAAATCATTTCATCAATGCAAAAAAATAAAATCTTTATAAAGGCAAAGTGTGATATTCACGTTTCAAATACATCAAAGCATCTTTTTCTTTATTACAGTTAATTGCAACAACCTCACCAATCAAAACACAATGAGTTGCGTGTTCGTGCCAACAAATCAAACGACAATCAAACGACGCTAGAGCGTCTGAAAGACTGGGCGCCCCCGTTTGCAAAGCTCCCCATTGAGCAACATCAAAACGCTCATTTTGTGTAGAATTGCAACGCCTCGAAAAAACATCCGCTAATGAGCGATGTTTTCCTGCCAAGCTATTAACACAAAAATTTCCATTCTCCATAAACACCTGATTCTTTAAATTATGACGCATGAGACAAACAAGAAGGGTTGGAGGATTATCAGATAAAGAACAACACGCCGAAACAGTCACCCCACGTCTTCCCTTAATACCATTTGTTGTCACAATATGCACAGCTCCTGCAAAAAGACTCATGGCATCTCGATATTCTTGGGAAGAAACCGCAATAGTATGTTTATGTTGAAGTTCAGGCATCAAATATGTTTTATGATTCGACATATCTTTCACTTATAAAGCTTTAAAATTTTAAGCAATCTTTCCATAAAAAGACCTATAATACATATTTTTTCTTTTCCGTCATAACACAAAAAATATTTGTGTATACACAGCGATATGATAAAAACTGCCAATCTAAGGAGATTTTAATGCCCCATGCACATCTCATTTCGCCTTCTCTCTTGGCTTCTGATTTTTCTAAACTTGGACAAGAAATGTTAGATGTTGTTGATGCTGGTGCAGATTGGCTTCATCTTGATATTATGGATGGGCACTTTGTTCCTAACATCACCTTTGGTCCTGAAATTGTCAAAGCTCTGCGCCCATTAACAAAAGCAATATTTGATGTCCACCTGATGATCGCACCAGTAGACCCTTATTTAGAAGCTTTTGCAAAAGCAGGTTCAGATATTATAACTATTCATGCTGAAGCAGGTCCACATCTTCATCGTTCATTACAAACAATCAAAAAAATGGGGAAAAAAGCAGGAATCGCACTCAATCCAAGCACCCCTGAACATATCCTTGAATATTTGCTTGATCAATTAGATCTCATTCTCATCATGACGGTCAATCCCGGTTTTGGTGGACAAAGTTTTATTCCAGAAATAAAAGATAAAATTAAGCGCGTTAAAAGCATGATTGCAAACCGCCCTATTGATCTTGAAGTTGATGGTGGTATCACCGTTGATACAATTGGGATAGCTGCAAAAGCTGGTGCAAATGTATTTGTCGCAGGCTCTGCAATTTATAAAGATGGAAATAAAGAGCTTTACAAAACACGTATTAATGCATTGCGGCAAGCCGCAATCCTCTCACAACAAGGAAAAAAATGATGATCGCACGTTATTCCCGCCCTGCAATGGTAACAATTTGGTCTCCTGAAACAAAATATCGTATTTGGTTTGAAATTGAAGCCCATGCCTGTGATGCCCTTGCTCAATTAGGGATTATTCCGAAAGAAGCCGCCAAAGTCATTTGGGGAAAAGGGGCAGCAGCTAAATTTGATATCAATCGCATTGATGAAATTGAAGCAATTACCAAACATGATGTTATCGCATTTCTAACCCACCTAGCTGAATTCATTGGACCAGAAGCACGTTTTATCCACCAAGGCATGACATCATCTGATGTTCTCGATACAACGCTGAACATTCAATTGATGCGTGCGAGTGATATTTTGCTAGAGGATATAGATCAACTTCTTGAAGCATTAAAAAGACGGGCTTTTGAGCATAAAGAGACAATCACCATTGGGCGGAGTCATGGCATTCATGCCGAACCGACAACATTTGGAATCAAGTTTGCTCTTGCATACGCTGAATTTTCCCGTTGTCGCAAACGTCTTCTTGCCGCACGAGAAGAAATTTCTACTTGCGCGATTTCAGGAGCTGTAGGAACTTTTGCAAATATCGATCCACGCGTTGAAGCACATGTAGCAAAAGCCTTGAGGATGCGTGCTGAACCGGTTTCCACCCAAGTAATACCAAGAGATCGTCATGCTATGTTTTTTGCAACACTTGGTGTTATTGCTTCCTCTATTGAAAGGCTAGCAATAGAAATACGCCATTTACAACGAACAGAAGTTCTTGAAGCAGAGGAACATTTCTCACCTGGGCAAAAAGGTTCATCGGCAATGCCTCATAAACGTAATCCAGTTTTAACAGAAAATTTAACTGGATTAGCCCGTATGGTACGTGCATTTGCACTCCCAGCCATGGAAAATGTAGCTCTTTGGCATGAACGTGATATTTCCCATTCATCTGTTGAGCGTTATATTGCTCCAGATGCGACTATTACACTTGATTTTGCTCTTTCTCGCCTCACATCTGTCATTGAAAATCTCATTGTCTATCCAGAAAATATGCAAAAAAATCTCAATAAATTCCGCGGTCTTGTTCACTCACAACGGGTTCTTTTAGCACTCACACAAGCAGGGATTAGTCGTGAAGATTCTTATCGGATTGTACAACGAAATGCGATGAAAGTTTGGGAACAAGGAAAAGATTTTTTAGAAGAACTCCTCAACGATAAAGATGTTACAAAAGCTTTAAGTGAAGAAGAACTTCGCGAAAAATTTGATCTTTCTTACCACACCAAACATATCAATACGATTTTTAAACGTGTTTTTGAAGAACAATAAAGCGACATAGAAAACCAAAATCCATTCCACCTATGATCAAAAATCTGTTGTAACAAAGAAAACAATTCATGAAAGCAAATCAACTCGATATTCTTATTGTTCCTGGCTACAAAGGATCTGGTCCAGATCATTGGCAAACACGCTGGGAAAAAAAATTGTCGACAGCCCGCCGCATTGAACAACTCCAGTGGTCAAAGCCTGTTTGTGAAGAGTGGGTTAACAAAGTTAAAACCGCCATCGCAAAAGCTCAAAGACCTGTTATGCTTATTGCTCATTCATTAGGAGTTCCCAGTGTTATTCATGCAACTGTACACAATACAGAAAAAATTTGTGGCGCTTTCTTTGTTGCCCCTCCAGATGTCGCCAATGAAAAAATACGTCCCAAACATTTAATGACATTTGGCCCCTATCATCGCCAAAAGCTTCCTTTTCCTTCTATTGTCATAGCCAGTCGCAACGATGAGTTTTGTCAATTTTCAGTAGCAGAAAAAATTGCCAATGATTGGGGATCACTCTTTGTTGATGCTGGGTATTCTGGCCATATTAACGCAGAATCCGGACACGGACCTTGGCCTGAAGGGCTTATGGTCCTCTCTCACTTTCTTGCAAAAATTTGATCCAAAAGAGGTGATCTTCTTTCTCATCGCTTATGTATCTTCACCTTTGGATAAACGTGTAATGATAAAAATTATAAAAGTATCATAGCAATATCATTGAGAAATTCTATCAATTAGGATAGTATCATTTATCAATGTTATTAAAAACCTCTCAAGATAAATAGAGAATCATGATGAATCGTCGCCACCGTATTTATGAAGGCAAGGCTAAAATTTTATATGAAGGACCTGAACCAGGGACTTATATTCAATTTTTTAAAGATGATGCAACTGCCTTTAATGCAAAAAAACATGAAATTATCGACGGAAAGGGGGTTTTAAACAACCGAATTTCGGAACATATTTTTAGCCATCTTGGACGTTTGGGCATCCCAACACATTTTATCAAACGTATAAACATGCGCGAACAGCTTATTAAAGCGGTGGAAATCATTCCGTTGGAAGTTGTTGTTCGCAATGTTGCTGCCGGCTCTCTTGCTAAGCGTTTAGGACTGGAAGAAGGAACCCCGCTTCCGCAATCCATCATTGAATTCTACTATAAAAATGATTCTCTCGATGATCCTATGGTAACGGAAGAACATATCACAGCTTTTGGGTGGGCTGTCCCACAAGAGATAGAAGATATCATGCAACTTTCAATTCGTATTAATGATTTTCTTTCTGGGCTTTTTGCCGGTGTTAACATCCAATTAATTGATTTTAAAATGGAATTTGGTCGCCTGTGGGAAGATGAAACAATGCGCATTGTTCTTGCTGATGAAATCTCTCCTGATTCTGCGCGACTATGGGATATGCACACACAAGAAAAAATGGATAAAGACCGTTTTCGTCGTGATATGGGAGGGCTTATTAATGCCTATCAAGAAGTTGCCAAACGTCTTGGTATTATGAATGAAAACGAACCAACACGACCAAGTGGTCCCGTTCTCGTAAAGTAAAAACAAGGTAAAAAACATCACCTTATACAAACACCCCTCTTCAAAGGAGAGGTTCTTTTAAAAAGCAGGAAGCAAAAAATGAAAGCACGCATTACAGTTACTTTAAGAGAAAGCGTTCTTGATCCACAAGGAGAAGCGATTGTCGGTGCTTTAAAAAGTTTGGCTTTCGAAGGCATTCAATCTATTCGTCAAGGAAAGGTTTTTGATATTGTTCTTGATGATCTACCTTCTGAAACTGCAAAGAAAAAACTTGAACAAATGTGTGAAGAGTTACTCGCAAATACTGTCATTGAAAATTATACAATCGAACTTCTGTAAGTGAAACGCTCATGAAAACTGCCATCATTCAACTTCCTGGATTAAATCGTGATCGAGATATGATTGCAGCATTACATCATATAACGGGAGTTGAGCCACTAAAAATTTGGCAAACAGAAACAACAATTCCAGATGTAGATGTTATTATTATTCCTGGTGGTTTTTCCTATGGCGACTACTTAAGATGTGGTGCAATTGGAGCGCGAACTCCCGTCTTAAAAGCCATTCGTGAAAAAGCACAAGAAGGTACGACAATAATAGGTATCTGTAATGGATTTCAAATTTTGTTGGAAGCAGGATTATTACCCGGTACTTTAATGCGTAACGCTTCTTTAAAATTTGTTTGTCGTGAAATCAAACTTGAAGTCGTTAACGCCAAGACAAAATTTTCTCGATATTATTCTAAAGGACAAATTATTCGTTGTCCTGTTGCCCATCATGACGGAAATTATTTTGTTGATAGTGAAACATTGAAACAAATGGAAGACAATGAACAAATTGTTTTTCGCTATGCAGAAAATACAAACCCGAACGGCTCAATGAAAGATATTGCTGGTATTGTTAATAAAGTTGGTAATATTCTTGGTATGATGCCCCATCCTGAAAACTTTATTGAACCCGCCCACGGAGGTACTGACGGTCGTTTACTTTTTCAAAGTGCTTTAGAGTTAGTAAATGGATAATGCTGCAAAAGTACTCGCGCTCCATAATTTAAAAAAACAAGGATTTATACCATTTCTCGCATCATAAATCTATAAACAAAGCTCTTCACAAACACAATGGATATTATTTTCTAAACACATAATTATTTAAGACCATTTTTAGTCTTAAATCCCACCAAACAAACGGACAAAATCTTTAGCTTACTGTCTATAAATATTTTTATTATTAAACAACATTATTGTTTATAATATAAGCTGCTAGGTAAAAAAATAAAAATACTAAATTTCGATTAATTTGACGGATAAATACTCATGAAGCCTTGCAATAACATCACTATTACACCAGAACTCATTGCACAACACGGGCTAAAAGAAGATGAATATCAACGTATCCTGACGTTAATCGGTAGAGAACCCACATTTACTGAACTAGGAATTTTTTCTGCAATGTGGAACGAGCATTGTTCCTATAAATCATCTAAAAAATGGCTAAAAACTCTTCCGACAGAAGGAAAATGTGTCATCCAAGGACCTGGTGAAAATGCTGGTGTTGTTGATATTGGCGAAGGACAATGTGTTGTTTTCAAAATGGAAAGCCATAACCACCCTTCTTATATTGAACCTTATCAAGGTGCAGCGACAGGTGTTGGTGGTATTTTACGTGATGTCTTTACAATGGGAGCCCGTCCTGTTGCTGCTATAAATGCATTGCGATTTGGTGCTCCTGATCACCCACGAACACGCCATCTTGTTTCTGGTGTTGTTTCTGGAATAGGTGGTTACAGCAATTCTTTTGGTGTTCCAACGGTTGGTGGAGAAGTAAATTTTGATGAGCGTTATAATGGCAATATCCTTGTTAACGCTTTTGTCGCCGGTATTGCAAAGACAGACGCCCTTTTTTATTCTAAAGCACAAGGCATCGGACTCCCTGTTGTTTACCTTGGTGCAAAAACAGGACGTGATGGTGTCGGTGGGGCAACAATGGCCTCTGCTGAATTTGATGATTCAATCAGTGAAAAACGCCCAACTGTTCAAGTAGGTGATCCTTTTACAGAAAAATGTCTTCTTGAAGCATGTTTAGAGCTCATGGAACTTGGAGCCGTAGTTGCTATTCAAGATATGGGGGCAGCAGGACTTACCTCTTCTGCCGTTGAAATGGGTGCAAAAGGAAATCTAGGGATACAGCTTAATCTCGATACAGTTCCTGTTCGAGAAGAAAACATGACAGCCTATGAAATGATGCTTTCTGAAAGTCAAGAGCGCATGCTCATGGTTCTTAAACCAGAACTAGAAAAGCAAGCAGAAGCAATTTTTCATAAGTGGGGGCTGCATTTTTCTATCATTGGGAAAACAACCGATGATTTACGTTTTCGTGTATCTCATCAAGGGGAAGAAGTTGTCAATCTTCCCATCAAAGAGCTTGGTGATGAAGCGCCTGTTTATGATCGTCCTTGGAGTGAGCCGGCAAAAAAAACATCCTTGAAAGCAGAAGACGTCAAAAAAGTTGAAAATCTTGGTGATGCGCTTCTGAGCTTATTGAATTCTGCTGATCAAAGTTCTCGGCGATGGGTTTATGAACAATATGATACTCTTATCCAAGGAAATAGCCTTGTTTGTCCAGGAGGTGATGCAGGCGTTATCCGTTTAGGAAACAACAGCAAACGTGCTCTTGCTTTTTCTTCTGATGTAACACCTCGCTATTGTGAAGCAGACCCTTATGAAGGAGGAAAACAAGCTGTCGCAGAATGCTGGCGAAACATTAGTACGACAGGTGCAACACCACTGGCTGCTACAGATAATCTCAATTTTGGTAACCCTGAAAAACCTGAAATTATGGGACAGCTGGTTTTTGCTATTAAAGGTATAGGAGAAGCTTGTAGAATCCTCGATTTTCCTATCGTTTCAGGCAATGTTTCTCTTTACAACGAAACAAATGGGGATGCCATTCTTCCAACCCCCACAATTGCTGGTGTAGGTCTTCTTAATGATTGGTCTAAAATGGTAACAATAAGTGGTATGCAAAATGGAGATATTCTTGTTTTAGTAGGAAATTGCGGCTCCCATTTAGGACAATCAATCTATGCACGTAACATTTTAAATATTGATGCAGGTGCCCCCCCCCCTGTAGATTTACAACTTGAAAAAAAGCATGGTCAATTTATTCGAGATGTCATACATCGTGGTTTTGTTCATGCTGCTCATGACATTTCTGACGGAGGATTAGCGATAGCACTTGCTGAAATGGTGATTAAAGCAGGTAAAGGAATCAAAGTAAAATTAAGCAATAAATCACCCCATCATGCAGAACTTTTTGGAGAAGACCAAGGACGTTATCTTTTAGCCGTCAAACCTCACTCTCTTAATAGTCTTAAAGAGCTCGCACAAATAAGTGCAGTTTCTTTAACAGAGCTAGGTCAAGTTGCAGGTGATGCACTTGATATAGATGGAATACTAAAACTTTCTATAGACAAACTCACAAAAGCCTATGAAAACTGGTTTCCACAATTTATGGGTGAAGAGTAAAAATTGTTTTTCTCTTAAACAGCCTTTATAAAAAAATGAACAACATAGGAGAATAATGATGGCAATGAGTGCCCATGCAATTGAAACGCTTATTCGTGAAGGCATTCCTGATGCTACTGTAACAATTCGTGATCTTGCTGGAGATGGGGAACATTATGCTGCAGAAGTTATTTCTGAAAGTTTTCGTGGTAAAACCCGTGTTCAACAACATAAAATGGTCTATGATGCCCTTAAAGGCAATATGGGAAATGACCTTCACGCCTTAATGTTGCAAACAAATATCCCAAAATAATCTAAAATTTCTTCTTGCATTCACTCATTTAATACGATTAAAAACAGTATGAATATAAATTACACACTTATAAAAATCTGAAATATCGAGGGATAAAAATGACCACTGTTCATGATTTTATTGACAACGAGATTAAAACAAACGACGTCATTTTATTCATGAAAGGAACACCTGATGCTCCGCAATGCGGGTTTTCAGGACAAGTTGTTCAAATCCTTGACTATTTAGGATTGAATTATAAAGGAATTAATATCTTAACTTCTAACGAATTGCGTCAAGGAATTAAAGATTACTCAAATTGGCCAACAATTCCACAGCTGTATATCAAGGGTGAATTTGTCGGAGGCTGTGATATTGTTAAAGAGATGTTTCAAAACAATGAGTTACAGGAACTTTTGAAAGAAAAAAATATTCCCTGTAATCAATCATAGGTATCTTTCATTTTATTCAGACTCTTAAAAAGAGCTGTTTTCAGACGAAATTTCTATTTCAAGGATGCCATATGTCATATTCAGTCGATGAACAAACGCATAGTGATGCGATTAGAAAAAAAATTGGCTATAAAGAATTTGTTATTCTTATTGCTTCGCTCATGGCTATTAACGCTATAGCTGTTGATATTATGCTGCCAGCTATGCCTAATATTTTAGATGGTTTAAATGTTCTCAATGAAAATGATCAACATTATATCATTTCGAGTTATCTTATTAGCTATGGTATTGCTCAAATATTTTTCGGTCCAATAAGCGATAGGTATGGACGACGTAAACTTATTCTTATTGGTCTTGCTTTTTATTCATTTACGGCGATTGGCTGTGCCTTTGTAACTGATTTTTCTCTCTTACTTATTTTGCGTATCTTACAAGGTATTGGAGGAGCTGCTATGCGGGTTCTTACAGTTTCCGTCGTACGTGATCTTTACAGTGGTCGAAAAATGGCAGAAGTTATGTCTATTGTTATGATGGTTTTTCTTGTTGCACCAATGGTTGGTCCCGCAACAGGACAGATCATTTTACAGCTCGGACATTGGCAATATATTTTTATTTTCATGGCAATGATTGGTTTCGGGTTGATGATTTGGATTCAATTCCGCTTGCCGGAAACTCTTTATGCGCAACGCTCTCTTTCCTTTTCTTCAGTCAAACATAATTTATGGATTGTAATAACCAATCGCACAACACTTTGCTATACACTAGCAACTTCGATTATTTTAGGCTGTATCTTTACCGCCGTTAATACATCACAACAAACGTATGAAGGGATCTATAATCTAGGACTTTGGTTCCCTATTGCCTTTGCAGTTGGTGCTGCATTTCAGGCTTTCTCATCATTCATGAACTCTCAACTCGTTGGACGCCTTGGAATGCGGCGTATTGCTCATACTATGCTTTTGCTCTTTTGTATCACTTCATGTGTATGGTTTATTGGCTCTATCTTAACAGATGGTATCCTTCCTTTTGCTTTTTACATGCTGTTATTCTGTATATTGATGTTTGCCTGCGGTGGCATTATGGCCAATTTCAATACACTCGCTCTCGAATCTGTGGGAGAAATTGCTGGAACAGCTTCTTCTGTATCCGGCTTTCTTCAAACATCTATCGGTGCAGGACTCAGCTTTTTTATTGCCCAACAATTTGATGAAACAACCATCCCAAACTCAGCAGGATTTTTCTTTCTGAGTCTCACTGCCATACTTCTCGTCTTATGGGCTGAACGTGGTCATCTTTTTAGGCAATATCATAGTAATCCTAACGAATAAATATTACTACGAAAGATTAATAACATCTCTCTTGAACAATAAGAAGATAAACCTATCAGACAAAATAAAACATCTCCAAATAGAACACTCTTGTGTTAAACATTCACATTGTTTGTTTAAAGGTACAACTCTCGAAATATCAAATCATTTCACGACAGCACCTATAAATGCTGTAATGTTAAAAAACAGTTTTGATTGATTTAACCTGAACAAGATCGAAATAGAAAAAACTTACGCTTTAGGTTTTTCGTTCAATATAAAAATAATAAATTATCTTTATAAATTAATATCTTACACAATCATAAAACCATAGGGAACTTTCCCGTGTATAAAATACATTTAATTGATAAATTTTCCTGATTTTGGAAATCCTCTTGGAACCAAACGCCCGACGCCCGCACGCATTCCCATCCATTCAATGAGATCATCAGCTTGACGGTTAAAGATTCGTTCAGCTGTATCTTGCCAACTTAAGCCTTCTGATAAATTAAAAGTCTTGGCATCAACAACAACACCTTCTTTATAACGCTGTAAACGAACACCCTTACCGCGATTCATTTCTGGTATTTGTTCAATAGAAAAAATAAGCATTTTACGGTTTTCACCGACTACAGCAACATGATCACCATTTACCGGAACACAAAGCTTTACCTTATCAGGAGCTTTCACATTCATCACTTGCTTTCCTTTTCGTGTATTGGCGATCACTTCTGCAGAAGAAACAATAAAACCATTACCGTGAGATGAAACCAAAAGCAATTTTTCCTCGGCGTGATGCACAAAAGCTGTGAGAACATCGTGCTCATCATCCATATCAACTAAGAGACGAATAGGTTCACCATGTCCCCGCCCTCCAGGTAAACTATTTGCACCAATAGCAAAAAACTTTCCCCCCGTACTGATCAGCACAATCTTGTCGGTCGTAAATGCTGGAAAGGCTAACTTTAAACTGTCTCCTTCTTTAAAAGAAAGTGCTTTATAATCGGTCAAATGTCCCTTCAAAGCGCGCATCCACCCCTTTTCAGAAATAACAATAGTAATCGGTTCTTTTTCGATCATTGCTTGTTGAATATCATCAAGATCATGTCTTGGTGCCTCTTCAAACGTCGTACGTCTTTTCCCCAAGAGTGTTTCAGGACCAAAAGTGTTTCGAACTTTTTTGATTTCTTCTGAAATTATTTTCCACTGTTTTATAGGAGAAGCTAACAAATTCTTTAGCTTTTCTTTTTCAGCTTTCAAACTTTCAAATTCTTTACGAATTTCAAATTCCTCAAGCTTACGCAAAGAACGCAAGCGCATATTAAGAATAGCTTCAGCTTGATTTTCTGTTAATTCAAAACGACTGATCAGCTTCTTTTTCGGTTCATCATCTTCACGAATAATCTGAATGACCTCATCGAGATTTAAATAGGCAATCAGATATCCATGAAGAATTTCCAATCGGCTATCAATTTGATCCAGCCGATAATGAGAGCGACGAATAAGCACTTCCTGACGATGTTCAAGCCATTGCTTCAAACTTTCTCGCAAAGAAAGGACATTAGGTATTTTTCCCAAAGACAAAACATTCAGATTAAGGGGAAATCTTACTTCAAAGTCAGTCAATTTAAAAAGAGACTCCATGAGGAGCTCCGGATCAACCGACCGATTTTTAGGAACCAGCACGATTCTGATATCTTCTGCTGATTCATCTTGGATATCCTCAAGCATTGGCAATCGGCGTGCAAGCAATAACTCTGCTGTTTTTTCAATAAGACGTGACTTTTGAATCTGATAGGGAATTTCAGTCACAACAATCACATAAGAACCACGGCTACCAGGCTCCTGATGCCAACGTGAACGCAAGCGAAAAAATCCACGCCCAACACGATAGGATTCCTCAATACTTTTTTTAGGTTCAACTAAAATTCCCCCCGTCGGAAAATCAGGACCAAGAACAAATTGATTTAATTCCTCATCATTTACATCGGGATGCGCAATCAAATGGAGTGCTGCATCACAAAGCTCAGCAACATTATGGGGGGGAATAGATGTTGCCATACCAACAGCAATACCAGAAGAACCATTTGCTAAAAGATTAGGGAAAGCTCCTGGTAAAACAACAGGCTCTTCATCTTCCTCATTATAGGTTAAACGAAAATCAATAGCATTCTCATTAATACCTTCAAGTAACAATGCAGCCACTTCAGTCATACGTGCTTCCGTATAACGCATGGCAGCAGCATTATCACCATCAATATTACCAAAATTGCCTTGCCCATCAACTAACGGATAACGAACAGCAAAACTTTGAGCCAAGCGCACCAAGGCATCATAAATAGACGCATCCCCATGAGGATGAAATTTTCCCATGACATCACCGACAATCCGCGCACATTTCGCATAAGACTGTCCAGGATTTAGTTTGAGAAGACGCATCGCATGAACAATCCGCCGGTGGACCGGCTTCAATCCATCACGTACATCAGGCAATGCACGGTGCGTAATCGTAGAAAGCGCATAAGCCAAATAACGTTCCTGTAAAGCAGAACGTAATTCTATTGGTTCAATATGTTCTTTATCAAAAGGTAAATTCATTTTATCAGACATAGTATTAAAACAACAATTCCCACAATAATAAGAAATTATTTTATAGGATTTATTTAATGAAATCTTCTATGAGTCGGCTTTTTTATTAAAAGTCAATTACATAAAAACAAACGCTGCAATTAGAACATGAATAGAAAATTATATCAATTTGAAAAATTTATACATATCCTTCCCCCTTGCCCTAAGTAATTTATTGAAAGCTTTGTCAAATCCGACGATAATTTAACTGCCCACAAAGAGTTATTTCATCTTTTCTGGAATGACAAAAGCAGCTTTCAAACATCATCTTTTATTATACAGATAAATTGTATAACAATCCCCTTCAGTTTTTCTATGAAAAACTAAAAAAATGTTCAAAGCTTATGAAATTTAAGCTTTTCAGAGTAAGTCGATAGAATGGAAAATCACATTATTCTCATAAAAACGAAGAGACACAATTCTCTGCTACAACGTTGTAAAAACTTCAATAAAAAAATAAATAATGTATTGACATGTAAAGATAATTTATTTTTTTTCAAATAAAATGAGACTCCCGAATATTATAGAATTCTTTCATTTCTAATTTATTCATGATCAAGCAATCATAATTATTTTCTCACCTATCACAAGGAGAAGAGTCTCTATAGAAACAAGCAATAAAAATGCCTCGTAAAAAATTAAACAATAGCGTTTTGCCTATCTAAATTTTACAAACAGTACACACACACCGATGCTCTTGAGAGGCATCAAAACTTCACTCTACGTAGAAAAGATGAAAACAATCCATTATCAACTTTATGAGCTATTTTTGTGAGTAGGAGCCATGCGGATTCCTAAATCACGTAATTGTGTAGGAGAAACATCAGACGGAGCACTCATCAAAAGATCAAGCGCCTGTTGATTCATAGGAAATAAAGCAACTTCACGCAAATTTTTAACACCTTGCAACAGCATAATGATGCGGTCAATTCCCGCAGCCATACCACCATGTGGCGGAGCCCCATAATGGAATGCACGATAAAGACCACCGAAACGATCTTTCACAACTTCCTTAGAAAGTCCTACAAGTTCAAAAACTTTAAGCATCATTTCTGGTAAGTGATTACGAATTCCACCTGATGCAATTTCATAACCATTGCAAACAAGATCATATTGAAAGGCTTTAATAGTAAGAGGATCTTGACAGGCAAGAGCATTTTCTCCCCCTTGAGGCATGGAAAAAGGATTATGTCCAAAATCAATCTTTTTTTCATCTTCATTCCATTCAAAAAATGGAAAATCAACAATCCACGCCAAAGAGAAACTATCTCTATCAAGAAGATCTAATTCTTCCCCTACCCTTGTGCGTGCTGCTCCGGCAAAAGATGAAAACTTTTTTGGATCGCCAGCTACAAAAAAACAGGCGTCCCCACTTTCAAGTCCAAGCTGTATACGGATTGCTTCAGTCCTCTGTTCACCAATATTTTTGGCGATAGGCCCTGCTCCTTCAAATTTTCCTTCTTCTTCACGCCAGAAAATATAGCCGAGTCCTGGTTGCCCCTCGCCTCGTGCCCATACATTCATACGATCACAAAAAGCACGACTTCCACCCGTTTTAGCTGGGATAGCCCACACTTGTGCATTCTCATCATTCGCTAAAATTTGAGCAAAAACTTTGAAACCAGAATTATAAAAATGCTGAGAAACATCTTCCATAATGATCGGATTACGTAGATCAGGCTTATCAGAACCATATTTTCGCATTGCTTCATCGTAGGAAATGCGAGGAAAGCTTTGTGTCACAGTTTTTCCATCTGCAAATTCTTCAAAAATAGAACGCATAATAGGTTCCATAGTTGCTAAAACATCTTCTTGCTCAACAAAACTCATTTCAACATCTAATTGATAAAATTCACCAGGAAGACGGTCGGCCCTTGGATCTTCATCTCTAAAACATGGAGCAATCTGAAAATAACGATCAAAACCTGACATCATCAACAACTGTTTATATTGCTGTGGTGCTTGCGGTAGCGCATAAAATTTCCCCTGATGAACACGACTTGGAACCAAAAAATCACGCGCTCCTTCCGGCGATGAAGCTGTCAAAAGTGGCGTCGTAAATTCCGTAAAACCATTATTTTGCATAGCCCGTCTCATAGCCGCAATAATTTCAGTCCGACGCATGATATTTTTGTGCATAGTCTCCCGACGCAAATCAAGAAAACGATATTTTAATCGAATATCTTCTGGATAATCAGGCTCACCAAAAACCGGTAAAGGAAGCTCATCAGATTTTGAAAGAATTTCTACCTCTTGTGCAAAAATTTCAATCTCACCTGTTGGAAGCGTTGCATTAATAACCTCATCAGAACGAGCACATACCTCCCCATCCACACGAATAACCCATTCAGAACGCACTTTTTCAATAAATTTAAAAGCTGGTGAAGCAGGGTCAGCAACAATTTGTGTGATTCCAAAATGATCACGTAAATCTACAAAAAGAATTCCTCCATGATCACGAACACGATGAACCCATCCCGAAAGACGAACTTGTGTTCCTACATCACATCTACGAAGAGCCGCACAATGATGACTGCGATAACGGTGCATGTTTTTTGCCTTTGATTATAATATTCACATGCGCTACAAACGCTTTTTAATAACCATTTGTCAAGATATGAGAATAAAAACTCAGAAATAAAGTCAATAAAGCACAAATTTAATTTATCGAATTATAATAAAATGATGAATCTTATTACACAAACAACAGATCTTGAAATTGCACTTAACGCTCTACGTACCTCTGATTTTGTAACAGTCGATACTGAGTTTATTCGCGAAACAACTTTTTGGCCTCAACTGTGTTTAATCCAGCTCGCATCACCAGATGTCACAGTTTTGATTGATCCCATAGCACCAAATATTGATTTACAACCTTTTTTTGACCTTATGATCGATAAAAAAGTTGTAAAAGTTTTTCATGCTGCGCGCCAAGATATTGAAACAATTTATCATCTTGGAGGTGTTATTCCTTCCCCTCTCTTTGATACGCAAATAGCAGGATCAATTTGTGGATTTGGTGATTCTATCTCCTATGATCAAATTGTACAACGCTGCACGGGGCATCATCTTGATAAATCCTCCCGCTTTACAGACTGGAGTTACCGCCCTTTGTCTGAAAAACAACTGCTCTATGCACTTGCCGATGTAACTTACTTAAGAGATGTTTACCTGTTATTGAAAAAAAGGTTAGAAAAAAATCAACGTGCTCACTGGATGAACGATGAAATAACAATCCTTTTAAATCCTAAAACCTATGATATGCCAGAAGATGAAGCATGGAAAAAAGTGAAAGGAAAAATTAAAAAGCCACGTGAACTTGCTGTATTACAAAAGATAGCAGCTTGGCGGGAACGTGAAGCACGAAAATACAATATGCCACGTCGTCATATCATAAAAGATGAATGTCTTATAGAAATAGCAACCCAACAACCAAAAGATGAATCTGCATTAAAACGGTTGCGCAGTCTTAATAAGAATTGGGATAAACTCTCAATTGCTCAATCATTAATCAAAGCTGTCCACGAAGGCTTAGAGGTAGATCTTTCTACTTTACCCCCCATTCCTAAACATAATCCACTCAATGATACGACAGCCGCTGTTATCGATCTGCTCAAAGTGTTATTAAAAATTGTTGCAAATGAAAACAGCATTGCCCCTAAAATTATTGCAACATCTAATGATTTAGAAAAAATTGCCAATGGAGGAATAAAGAAAAATATTCCCGCTATGAATGGCTGGCGCTATGAAATATTTGGACAAAAAGCCGAACAACTGCTAAAGGGCCAGATAGGGTTTTACTGTAACGATGGAAAAATAAACACAAAACAGCTTTAATTTACATTTTCATTTTGAAAAATCCATTATATGCTACTCATTATCTACATCAATTGGTATACCCTATAGGCCAACGGAAATAGGATAAATAAAGCCTACTTCTGACAAAGTTAAAAAATTAAATAGTAAACTCTTATTAAAATGATAGCTAAATCTTTATCAGGTCAATCAAATAGCAATCCCATTAAAAATAATCTAAAAAACAAACAGCTCCTTATTTAAAAGTTTTGAAAAGAAAAAGTTCTGATATAAAAGCGCATTCATTACAAAAATAGCAGCCTAGAAATAGGAACAAACAAAGATATAATGCCTCACGTCACCATATCATATTAAAAAACTACCGAGATTGCAATCTAACAATCAAAAACAAGCCAGCATAACAACTAAAATACCTAACAAAAGCAATATATTGATTTCTAACGATAATCTAGCGTTATTTATATTGAATTAGACCTCCGAATATCGTAAGATTCTCTCATTTCATCTCAATAAGACTCATAAAGTTTCACATAAGAAATTATATGATAAAGCGCTGTTTTTTATAAAATAAACACCTTTCAAAGGATTCAAAAATCATGGTTAATAAATAGTTATGATTTATTTCTATTTTTTATATTGAAAGGATTTTATAATGACTGAAATGATATTCTTTTGACAGACCGTAAAAGTGCAAAACTGTTTCATATGAGTATTTCAACATTCCAGCGTCATGTAACCAATGGATCTCTCCCAAAATCTTTAAAACTTGTTTTTTATCGCGTTGGTTACAATCGAATCTTATCAAGATAATCGAGCAAGCTAAACAGAAACATTATAACGACGCAGCATAAAAAGAAAACCTTTTCACGTAAAAATGGACAAAACTTTTCATTTTCACATGAAGCTTATGAAGTGAAAAATCCATCCTGTGACGCAAATAACAGAATAAAAAATTATGTTTTCTTTTATGAATGCTCAGGCATTAACAAATGCTTTGCGTGGTGTCTAGCATGGGCGCGTTATGGAACAAGTCCTATTGTCCAGCTCATGATGATAGGCTACCTAGTTTATCCCTCGTCAATAGCCCTATATTATAAGACATAAAACACGAATAAATTAGGAAAAAATCAAAAAATTTCAAAAGCGAGAGGTTGTTTTATTATTTTTGATAACTTCTGTAATCGTCCAAAAGGACGTTCTCCTAATAATCCAGCGTAATTCTTTGGGATCTGCAGGATAATATGATCTGCTTTTCTATGCCACAATAAATGAGGTAAAATTCCTGCAACAGAAGCACTGAAAAGATGAGCAATACGCATAGTTTCGCCAAGAATACGTGCTTTTTCAATTATATTTTGAGTTGCTAATTGAAAAATGGGAAGAGATTCTTTATCAACCAATAAACTCGTATTGCGAAAAAAAACAGCAAGCGCCGCGTAAAGGCGCCCTTCATGAGAAATTCCTGGATAAGATCCTAAAGCTATTTGATTTGCTGCTTCATTGCCTCGATAATCTGGATGTATACGCCAACCAATATCCGCAAGAAGACAAGCGGCTTGACGATAACGGCATTCATTTTCCGTTTCTGAAATTCCAAAAACTTCAAAAGCATTCGTCGTAAAATCAATGAGTTCTTCTGCTTGTTTTGGTGAACGTGCCCGTAAAATAGCCATTTCTGTGCATGCTGCAATGAGAGGATCTGAAAGTCGAATCGCCTGCGGCAATCGTGAATAAAGAAAACCTTCACGAACGCCAGCACCAGAAAAGATTATCTTTTCAAACTCCATACACTGAATGAGTTCAATAAGAACTATTGCCCCATAAGATAAAAGTTTTCGACGGTTCTGAGAAACCGCTGCAATCCCTCTCATATTATCAATATTGCCACGTGCTACAAGACGTAAAAAGTTCTCCATTTCAACAGCATCAACTTCATAGCCATGCATAACAGGAAGCCGATAGTGTTTCATTGCCATATGGAGTTTTGCCAAATTACGCCATGTCCCCCCTACTGCATAAAAATAACGTGCTATACCTTTACGAGTACGAACAACAGACGATTTATAAAATTGCTCATGTACAATTTTTGTAGCTACAGCACTATCATTATTTGACATATACTGTAGCCTTAAACCACCCAATGGGAGCGTTATCCCTTCACCAACATCAGAATGATCAATATCAATCAGCTCAAGACTTCCACCACCAAGATCCCCAGAAATACCTTTTGGTTGATAAAAAGTAGACACAACTCCATATGCTGAATACATAGCTTCTTCACTTCCTGAAAGAAGATATATTTTATTTTGCAAAATATCTTCAGCATGCTGAATAAATGCTACGCCATTCTGTGCATCTCGTGCTGCTGCTGTTGCTAAAGTATAGACCTCATCTGCCCCAATCTGTCGACAAAGCGTACGAAACCGTTTCAGTGTTTGCAACGCCATTTTCATCGATTTTTCTTCTAAAAATCCTGTTTTCGCCACACCATGACCGAGACCACAAAGAATCTTTTCATTAAATAAAACTGTTGGTGATCGAACAAGCCCCTCATAAATAACCAACCGAACAGAATTTGAGCCAATGTCAATAACAGCAACAGGCTTACGCCCTTTTAACCGACCTTGAGCATCTCTATATGTCATTGGATTTTAGTCTTTATGTATTTCGGCTTGTTGCCGATGCAACGCAACCAAGCGCGAAACAGAAGACTCAAAAGACTCATTTTCCCCCGCAAAACTTGTATTGGCCATAAAATACTCCTGCGCATTAAATAGACTTTCACCTATCTGCGGTGTAATACGTTTTGATGTTCCATCCTTAAGTATATCAAAGCTTTGTTGATTATCAATGATATTAGCTAACATAATCTGTAAAAGAATTTTTTGACGCACTATTTTATTAAAAACCGGAACCAATATTTCAATACGATAGTCCAAATTACGAGGCATCATATCAGCAGAGCCTAAGTAAACGAGTGCATTTTCATTAGGCAAATCTTGACCATTCCCAAAACAAAAAATGCGACTATGTTCAAGAAAACGCCCGACAATTGATTTTACACGAATATTATCCGAAATTCCTAGAATACCAGGACGTAAACAACATATCCCCCGCACAACCAAATCAATTTGCACCCCTGCTTGACTGGCACGATATAAAGCATCAATAATTTCAGGATCAACCAATGCATTAACTTTCATCCAAATAGCAGCAAACCTTCCCTGTTGTGCATGAACAATTTCTCCCTCAATATGCTCTAAGATACGACCACGCAATGTTAAGGGTGAAAAAGCAATCTTCATTGTTTCATTTGGACGCTCATATTGCGCAATATAATTGAACAATAACGCAACATCATGAGCGATATCATCATCCGTGGAAAAAAAAGAAAGATCGGTATAAGTTTTAGCGTTAATGGGATGATAATTTCCTGTTCCAAGATGAACATAAGAGCGAAGACGTTTTCCCTCACGTCTCACAGCTAATGACATCTTAGCATGCGTTTTTAATGCAATAAAACCAAAAATAACTTGAACCCCAGCACATTCAAGATCCCGGGCCCAACGAATATTTGCTTCCTCATCAAAACGTGCTTTAAGTTCTACCAAAGCAGTCACAGACTTTCCCTGTTCAGCTGCTTCAATCAAAGCGCCAACAATTGGACTATCATTTGATGTACGATAAAGTGTTTGTTTGATTTCCACAACATCAGGATCGCAAGCAGCTTGACGTAAAAATTGGACAACAACATCAAATGTCTCATAGGGGTGATGAATCACAATATCATTTTCACGAATAGCCGCAAAACAATCTCCTTTATGTTCACGAATACATTCTGGAACACGAGAAATATAAGGAATAAATTTGAGATCATCACGGGGAATAGAAACAATTTCTGATACCGTATTAAGCGCTAAAAATCCATCAAGAACATTAATACAATTATCAGGAACAGCGAGACTATTCGCTATAAATTGGCGTAAACTCTCTGGCATTTTTGCGTCAAACTCAACTCGAATAACCTGCCCACGGCGCCGCCTTTTAAGAGCAGTTTCAAAAAAATGAACAAGATCCTCAGCTTCTTCTTCTACTTCAATATCACTATCTCGGATTACTCTAAATGTACCAATTTCTTTAACCTCATAGTCAGGAAATACATATTTAATAAAAAGGCAAATAACATCTTCAGATGCAATAAAACGAAAATGATTGCCTTCTTGAGGAAGAAGAATAAAACGCCTTAAAAGCATTGAAATAGACAACAACACTGTGTGTGAGTTCTGATCAGTTTCTCCAGACAATTGAAGCGCAATAGAAAGCCCTAAATTAGGAATAAATGGAAAAGGATGAGTAGAATCAACAGGCAAAGGTTTTAAAACAGGAAAAATTGTCTCAAGAAAATATTTTTCAAGCCATGACTTTTCAATTTCTGAAAGATCATCAGAACAAATAATTTCAATATCATTCTTTTTTAATTCATCACGTAAAACATTCAATTCTCGTAGTTGGTGAGCCTGCAGCTTTGAAATCTCAGCTAATACAATATCAAGTTGTTCCTGTGGAGTGTGCCCATCTGCACTGCACGCTGTAACGCGAGCACGAATTTGAGCTGCTAGTCCTGCAACACGAACCATAAAAAACTCATCAAGATTTGCAGCTGAAATAGAAAGAAATTGTAGACGTTCTAATAAAGGATGTTTCGAATTAGCCGCTTCCATCAAAACACGATTATTAAATTGTAGCCATGAAAACTCTCGATTAATAAACCGTACCGGATTTTTCATTGTTATATTCGATATAGAAATTTTATCTACCACCCTCTGTTCCATATATCCTAAATAATTTTCTTTTACATTTTCTAAAATCCCTGACGAAATATCTCACATAATATTTGATAATATGTTATCATCATAATAATATATCAATGCCTAACTTCCCTCATCATTTTTCCATTTAATATTTTAAAATACTTGGAATTATTGCTATACGCAAAGCACTAAAAGTAAAACAACTATTCTAATATAGCATAAAAGAAGAGAAATTTGTCTTAAAAAGCAGCTTGCATTATTCTACGCTTTATTACAAACTCACGCCTATAAAATAGAAGAGCCCAATCATAGCTGATGAGAAAATTTATTCTGGAGTTTGTACGCCATGTCTGATCACAACATTCCTCATTTTCAAAATGACCTTGGATATAAAACAATCGAAATTGGTGTGAAAGAATTTATGTGTGTAGGCGCTACACAACCATTCGATCATCCTCATATCTTTATCGACATGGGAACAGCAGATGAGAAAATTTGCCCTTACTGCTCAACCCTTTATCGTTATGTTCCCTCACTATCATACAATCAAACAAACCCAACAGGATGCTTATATAATCCAGAAAAGCTATTATAATTGCGTTTTTTGGCTTTCTTAATAACTACTCTTTTAATTCTGCTTGTTTAATATGAAATCATTTGTAGAACAATCACCCATCATCGTTGGGGGAGGAATTGCTGGTTTAAGCACCGCTTTAGCACTCGCTCATAAAGGAATTGCAAGCACCATTATCGAAAAGTGTAAGCAACTTGAAACGATAGGCGCTGGTATTCAACTGACACCAAATGCAACATCTATTCTTGCTCGCTGGAAACTTCTTAACAAACTCTCTGAAGTCGCGACAATCCCACATTTTTTTGAGTTAAAAGATGGATTATCTTTAAAAATACATCTACGGGCTCATCTTATTAATCTAACAGAAAAATATTGGAAAGCCCCTTATCTGACGATTCACCGCGCGGCTTTACAAAAAATTTTATATAATGCAGTGATTGAAAATCCTTTGATCAAATACAAAGCAGGCGAAACGATTGTATCTTCTACCCAATCTGCAAGCAACATTAAAATCACGACAATAAAAACAGATACGGCAACAGAACAGCTTTATTCAACGCCCCTCCTGATTGGATGTGATGGCGTTTGGTCAACATTACGGCAACAATCTCCTTTTCATGAAAAAGCAAATTTTAGTGGCTTTATTGCTTGGCGTGCAACAACAACATCTGATAATCTTCCTCAAAACTTTCGTTCTTCATTGCAAAATATGAAGACAATTACGGCTTGGATGGGATCAAAAAATCATCTTGTTGTCTACCCCATTCAATCGTCAGAAAAAATTTTTAATTTTGTCGCCATTACGCATGGAGAAAATTCAAAAGAAGGATGGGCCCATAAAGGAGATAAAGAAAAACTCAAATCTCTTTTTAAAGATTGGAATTCAAAAATCTTACAAATCTTCGATCATATTGATGAATGGAGCTATTGGCCACTTTTTCAAATGAAACAAAATCGTTTTATCGGTTTAGAGAAACAAGTATTTGTTGGCGATTGCGCACATGCTGCCTTACCTTTTGCAGCACAAGGTGCCGCTATGGCAATCGAAGATGCCGCCACATTAGCAAAAGCACTTTCATTGAAAGATTTTTCATTAACGAAAGCACTTTCGCTTTACGAAACAATACGCACCCCCCGTATTGCAGCAGTAAAAAAACGCGCAGATTTCAATAGATTAGCCTATCACGCAACCGGTCCCATAGCAATTGCACGCAATCTCATGATGAAAATTCGTACACCAGAGAGCATTATGTCAGATCTCAATTGGCTTTACATGTATGATGCGATGAATTCTATAAAAAATAATGATAAAAACTTATAAAATTCTTCCGGCACTTTGAATATTACGAAAGAACGAGATTTTTTTAATTTTATGACACTAAAAAAATATCATAATTTACTCAAATAAACGCAATATTTTTCGAAATCTACAATCCGATTTTAAAAGCTCAATTTTTAGCTCTCCTAAAAGCAAAAACACCACTCAAAATCAGCTCCCATCTTTAATCTTTCTTTAACTCAATTCTACATCAACAACACCCTGAATTAATTTCATAGCATTTGCGACATGTGAATTTACCTTATATCGCTTAGGAAGCGCAATTTCGACTTCTCGCAATCCATCCTCTTGAATTAAAATAAGCCCAACCTCTCCATTCCCCCCAAGATTTAAATTTTGTTCAATTTGTGGAAGCATATCAACTGTTTTTATAAAGAGACGCATCATTTTATGCTGTTGTAATGATTCATTTTCCAAAGACTGAATTGTTTCAATTCGCAAACTAACTCCTTCAGAACGATTTTCTGCGCTCACCGTAATAATAAAAGATTTTCCGGGTTCTAGCATCTCTTCATAATCCGAGAGTGCCTCAGAAAAGAGAACTGCTTCATATTGTCCACTTGTATCAGAAAAATGAATAATTCCCATTTTTTTACCAGATTTTGTTTTGCGCACGCTTTTTGCCACAACAGTTCCAGCAAGCCGTGCAGCTGTTGCTCCCCCTTTAACGGCATTGGCAAAATTACCCCAAGTCTGAATGCGTTTTTTGTCCAGAATAGCTTGATACTCCTCCAAAGGATGCGCAGAAAAGTAAAAACCTATAGCTTGAAATTCTCGATAAAGTTTCTCAGCCGGCAACCAAGGGGTTGTTTGCGATAAAATCAATGGTTCTTTTAATCCGCCTGCCATTCCAAATATATCAACCTGCCCGCTAGAATTGTCATCGAGAATACGAAGTGCACGCGCATGAAGGGTTCCAAGATTGGCTAATAAAACCTCACGTGCAATGTTAAAACAATCAAAAGCACCAGCACAAACTAAACTTTCCATCGCACGCTTATTAACAATACGAGGATCAACGCGCGCACAAAAATCTTCCAAATCCTTAAAAATCTTATTCCCACGACAAGAAACAATATGATCTACAACAGTTTCTCCCACACCTTTAATGGCAGCAAGAGAATAATAAATACTGTTATCACCAACCTCAAAAACACGATGAGATGTTTGTATAGAAGGTGCAATAACTTCAATACCCAACCTTAATGCTTCGCGTCGAAAATCATTGAGCTTATCTGTATTCGTCATATCATATGTCATTGAAGCAGCTAAAAACTCAACGGGATAGTTTGCTTTCATATAAGCTGTTTGGTAAGAAACAATTGCATAAGCAGCAGCGTGCGATTTATTAAAACCATAATCGGCAAATTTTGCTAAAAGATCAAAGATAATATCAGCTTGATCTTTATCCACACCACCTGCAACAGCTCCATTGATAAAACGCGTACGCTGTTTTTGCATTTCAGCATGAATTTTTTTCCCCATAGCACGACGTAGTAAATCAGCTTCTCCAAGCGAATAGCCAGCAAGAACCTGAGCAATCTGCATCACCTGTTCTTGATAGACAATAACACCTTGTGTTTCTTTAATCAGATGATCTATCTTAGGATGAATAGAAGAAATTTCCTCTTCCCCATGTTTGCGTGCATTATAGGTTGGAATATTCTCCATTGGACCTGGACGATAAAGTGCAACCAGCGCAATAATATCTTCAATACGGTCTGGCTTCATTCCAATCAACGCCTTGCGCATACCAGAACTTTCCACCTGAAACACGCCAACCGTTTCACCACGTGCCATCATAGCATAGGTTGCTTCATCATTCAGAGGAATATTTGATAAATCTATTTTAGTCCCCTTTCTGGCAACAAAATCGACTGCCATTTTCAAAACAGTAAGCGTTTTTAATCCAAGAAAATCAAATTTTACCAGCCCCGCCTGTTCCACATATTTCATGTTAAATTGTGTAACAGGCATATCAGAACGAGGATCACGATACATCGGGACAAGCTCCCAAAGTGGACGATCTCCGATAACAATCCCAGCAGCATGAGTTGAAGCATGACGATAAAGTCCCTCCAACTGAAGTGCTATATCTAATGTGCGGACAACAACGGGATCTTTTTTCTTTTCCTCTTCAAATTTAGGTTCATCCTTAATAGCATCAGCTAATTCTACCTGAATTCCTGGCGTGGCAGGAATTAATTTTGTAAGATAATCCACCTGACGATAAGGAACTTCTAAAACACGCCCCACATCACGCAAAACTGCACGTGCCTGTAACTTACCAAAGGTAATAATTTGAGCAACTTGATCACGTCCATATTTTTTTTGAACATATTGAATAACTTCTTCGCGCCGCTCTTGACAAAAGTCGATATCAAAATCTGGCATCGAAACACGATCTGGGTTGAGAAAACGTTCAAAGAGAAGAGAAAACCGCAAGGGATCCACATCAGTAATTGTCAATGCATAAGCAACAAGTGAACCAGCACCAGAACCCCGTCCTGGTCCAACGGGAATGTCATGAACCTTTGCCCATTTTATGAAATCTGAAACGATAAGAAAATATCCAGAAAATTGCATACGCGTAATAACTGAAATTTCATAATCAAGCCGCTGTTCATAATCTGCAATCGTATACCCTTCAGCCAACCCTATTGTTTCAAGCCGCATCTTCAAACCAGCTTTAGCCTGATTTAACAACTCACTATCTTCTATTTCTAAAGTAGTTTCTGAATTAACAGATTGTTCTATAAAACGAGGCAATATCGGTTTTCGAAGAGGCGAGGCAATATGACAACGCAATGCAATTTCAACACTATTTTCCAAAGCTTCTGGAAGATCAGAAAACAGTGTAACCATTTCATCTTGTGACTTCAAATAATGATCTGGCGTCACACGTTTGCGATCTGGATTAGAGACAATTTGTCCTTCTGAAACAGCCATCAGCGCATCATGCGCTTCATACCCTTCTCTTTTCAGAAAAAAGGCTTCATTCGTTGCAACAAGAGGAATTTTATGCGCATAAGCCAATTCAATAAGATCAGCTTCTACACTCCGGTCATAAGAACTATGCCGTTGTAACTCCACATAAAGACGATCCGCAAAAGATTTTTTCAAATAAATTAAGCGCTCAACAGCGTGTTCTTTTTTCTCTTCCGCCAAAGAAAGATTAATAGGTCCTCCCTTTCCACCCGTTAAAGCGATTATTCCTTCACTGTGTTCTGACAACCAATCAGCTTTAATATGAGGAGGATCAGTATCACACTTATCAAGATAAGCACGGCTCACAAGACGAACCAAATGAGCATAACCGGTTTCGCTAGCTGCCAAAAGAACAATAGAGCAAAAATCAGAAGGATTACGCCATTTAGCCAAACGTGAATGATCATTTTCATCACAAAAATCAACAGTAAGCTGACAACCAATAATAGGTTGGACCCCATGAGAAAGACAATGCTGTGAAAATTCCAAAGCACCAAATAAATTATTGGTATCGGTAATAGCAATCGCTGGTGCATGATCTGAAATCGTCTGTTGAATAATTTGGGGGATTTTTAAAGCCCCTTCGAGCAAGGAATAAGCTGAATGCACTCTCAAATGAATAAAGCGAGGAAGAGAATTTTTGTTCTCTTGCATTTGCATTTTATTTTTTACCACTCTCACAATTTCCCACTACAAAATAAATACTAAACAGCACCCCTTATAAAAGAAAAAACTTCTGTTTATCATCAAACTTTAAAGCTATAAATTCATCATCCTACATAGGAGCAATATCCCAATTTTATTAATATTTATAAGAGAGTTCTATCAAGAAAATGCTTCTATTCACAGCAAATAAACACCTAAAATAAAAAGAAAAACAATATACCTCATCTAAGCACTTTAATTTTTGACCATTTAATTGTATTTTTCTTTAAATATTAATTTCTCTTCCTAAAGTTCAATGTGTAAATAAAGCAACCTCCTCTTTATGACTTTATCCCCAAAAAGCTCTTCTAAAGGTCTAGAAAAAACAAAAAGGGCAGGTTAAATTTGCTCATGCCTCCAAGTCTTCTTACCCCACTTTTTAATTCTATCCGAACTCTTTCTGGTATTACACCTAAAGTCTATGGTTTATTGACCAAACTCTTAGATGTTAATCCCACACAACGCGAAGCAACCCTTATTGACCTTCTTCAATTAATGCCCCATTCCGTTATAGACCGCAGAATGCGT
This sequence comes from Bartonella sp. AA83SXKL, assembly GCF_042196965.1. Classification (NCBI taxonomy): domain Bacteria; kingdom Pseudomonadati; phylum Pseudomonadota; class Alphaproteobacteria; order Hyphomicrobiales; family Bartonellaceae; genus Bartonella; species Bartonella sp. AA83SXKL. The sequence goes on along the minus strand of NZ_JBHIRG010000003.1, from coordinate 101,482 downwards.
CCCAACATTACTTGTGCAAAAGAAGGAGATACTGTTACGCTCGAAATTATCATCGATCAGCATCAACCACCACCCCGTGGTCACAACCGAATTCCCTATCGTGTTATTGCCCATGATCAGACAGGAAAAATAAATTTAGTCTTTTTTCATGCTCAACCTCTTTGGCTAAAAAAACAACTCCCCGAAGGAAAAAAAGTCATTATATCAGGAAAAGTTGAATGGTTTAATGGACAGCTTTCAATGGCGCATCCAGACTATATTGCCCCAAGCGAACAATCAAATCAGATACCTCTCATCGAACCTGTCTATCCCTCTACTGCAGGACTAACTGTAAAGACACTAAGACGCGCCATACAAAACGCTCTTGATTTTATTCCTCTTCTACCAGAATGGATAGATAAAAATGTAAAAAAGCAGCAAAATTTTCCTTCTTTTTCTGTTGCTTTACGCCGTATCCATGCGCCCATTAACCCCAATGATCTATCCTTAGAAAGTACAGCACGCAAACGTCTTGCCTATGATGAATTGCTCGCTTGTCAATTGGCACTAGGACTCGTGCGTTTGAAAACTAAATCTCTTGTTGGCACTTCTCGACCATCAACAGGAATTTATACTAAAAAATTGCTCAATATCCTCCCCTTTCAACTCACAACCGGACAAAAAAAAGCAGTAGAAGATATCGCAAATGATCTTGCTTCACCAGAACCGATGCTAAGACTACTTCAAGGTGATGTAGGCGCAGGAAAAACTGTTGTTGCATTGATGGCAATGGCACAAATTGCTGAAAATTCAGGACAATCAGCTTTAATGGCACCAACTGAAGTGCTTGCTAGGCAACATTTTGCCACCATCGCTCCTCTTGCCGAAAAGGTCGGATTACAAACAACGCTTTTAACAGGACGAGAAAAAGGGAAATTGCGGACAAATATCGTGAATGATATTCTGTCAGGTCAAGTTTCTATTGTCATCGGAACCCATGCTCTCATACAAAACAGTGTTACTTATAATAATCTCGCTTTAACCATTATCGATGAACAACACCGTTTTGGTGTCCATCAACGTATCGCTCTTACAGAAAAAGGTAATAAAGCTGATATGCTGGTTATGACCGCCACGCCCATTCCGCGCACACTTGTCTTAACAGCTTTTGGTGATATGGATGTATCTAAAATTACCGAAAAACCAATGGGACGTCAACCCATTACAACAGCAACGCTTTCTTTGAAACGTCTTCATGAGCTTATAGAGAGAATCGCAATTGCATTAGAAAAAGGAGAGAAGCTCTATTGGATTTGTCCTTTAGTGGAGGAATCGACAGCTCTTGATCTCACTTCAATTGAAAACCGCTTTGCATTTCTCCATGAGTGCTTTGGAGCACACGTTGGTATGATCCATGGAAAAATGTCTACAGCAGAAAAAGAAGCCGCTATGGCATCTTTTAAATGTGGAAATACACGTATTTTAGTTGCAACCACAGTCATTGAAGTGGGAGTAGATATTCCAGATGCTTCGATCATTATCATCGAACACGCGGAACATTTTGGCCTTTCACAATTGCACCAATTACGTGGACGTGTAGGACGAGGCGATAAAAAATCTTCCTGCATTTTGCTCTATAAAGATCCACTGACTAAAACAGCAGCAACACGCCTTAATATTATCCGCAATACAGAAGATGGTTTTGAAATCGCTGAAGAAGATTGGCGCCTACGAGGCGAAGGAGAGCTTTTAGGTACAAAACAATCCGGAGTCCCAGAATTTCATATAGCAAACCTTGCTGTTCATAGCGATCTTTTGTCAATGGCAAGAAAAGATGCTCGTTTATTTTTACAACGCGATCCTCATCTTTCTTCTGAGCAAGGACAAGCTTTACGGTTGCTCCTTTATCTTTTCGGACACAACGATGCTGCACGCCTCTTACGAGCAGGATAATAAAGACCCTCTAATAAAAAACTTAAATACTTTTCTGTTTAAATATGGTTTTCTCTCTTAGAATTACCCATAAATGATCTACGCAGTCTCTTACCATCTTTATGCTTCATGAACGAATAATAAATCAACAGCACTATCTTCTCTCTCAATCTGAATTATTCTTGCATTAAAACAGTAGAAGCAATATTGCGTCTTTTTTTACCATTATGTTCACATAGCTGATCCATTTTTTGATAGGTAAGAAGATATTTTTTGTTTTATCGTAAAGGATTGAGAAAGAAAAAAACTGTCTACAGCATTCTCGTTCAACAGAGAAAAATGGAAAAATAAGCTTTATTATAAATCAATTTCTTACACTTGATTATTCTTCAAAAGATTCAAAAATATACTTTTATTCAACCGTAACTGATTTTGCTAAATTACGGGGTTGATCAACATCTGTTCCTAATAAAACAGCCGTATGATAAGCGATTAACTGAACAGGGAGTGCATAAATAATAGGAGAAATAAATTCTGGAACATCTGGCAAAGTGATCGTTGATAAGGTCTTAAGAAAAGCCACCTCTGCTCCTTTTTTATCGGTTATTAAAATAATACGACCATTACGCGCTACCACTTCTTGCATATTAGAAAAAGTTTTTTCAAACCACTGATCATAAGGTGCAACAACAATAACGGGTATTGTCTCATCTACCAGAGCAATTGGTCCATGCTTTAATTCACCTGCCGCATAACCTTCAGCATGAATATAAGAAAGCTCTTTCAGTTTAAGAGCTCCCTCCAAAGCAATCGGATAAGAAGTTCCACGTCCCAGATAAAGAACACTTTTTGCATTCACCAAATCACGACAAATACATTCAATTTTTCTCTCTAATTTTAAGACCTCATTTAAAATACGTGGAACTTCTGCCAACTGTTGAACCAGTTTCTTTTCCATTTGAGCCGAGAGATAGCCACGTTGTTTAGCAGCACTAAGAGCGAGTGAAGCAAGCGTTGCCAATTGACAGGTAAAAGCTTTTGTTGAAGCAACACCTATTTCCGGTCCGGCAAGTGTTGGGAGAATAAAATCAGCCTCCCTTGCCATTGTTGATTGCTCTACATTCACAATTGTTGCTGTTTTTACACCCCGCTCACGACAATAACGCAAAGAAGCCAATGTATCAGCTGTCTCACCAGATTGAGAAACAAACAGCGATAACACATCAGACGTTATAGGAGGTTCACGATAACGAAACTCCGAAGCAACATCATTATCAACACTTAAAGCGGCAAATTTCTCAAACCAATAGCGCGCAACTAAGGTTGAATAATAAGCCGTTCCACAACTCGCAAAAAGAAGCCGATGAATATTTTTCCAATCAATCAAATTCTCAAGCGGTCTAACGACATAATTTCCAAGGTCAAGATAATGCGCCAAATTATGAGAAATCACTTCAGGTTGTTCAAACATTTCCTTGTGCATAAAATGACGATGATTACCCTTAGAAATCAATAAAGCCCCTTCGAGTAATGTCGTCACAGGACGTTTTACCGGTTGGTTGTTAGCATCATAAATTGTAACACCCTCCCGTGTGAGAACAGCCCAATCCCCATCTTCCATATAGCTAATATAATCAACGAATGGTGCCAAAGCAATCGCATCTGAACCCACAAAAAATTCATCTTTTCCATAACCAATTGCCAGAGGTGGACCAGAACAAGCAGCAATCATAAGGTTATCTTCACCTTCGAAAATAAGAGCAATAGCAAAAGCCCCCTGCAGCCTTTTCCAACTAGTACGCATAGCTTCTTGCGGAGAAAGACCATCTTTTAATGCACGCGTTATTAAATGTGCAATAACTTCCGTATCCGTCTCTGTTTCAAAGATACAACCATCCTCTATGAGTTCCTTTTGCAATTCTACAAAATTTTCAATAATACCATTATGAACAATCGCAAGCTTTTCAGTCACATGGGGATGCGCATTGCGTTCAACAGCAATTCCATGCGTAGCCCAACGGGTATGACCAATCCCTAAACTTCCCTCCAGAGGTGTTTTTTTTAATTTTTCTTCTAAATGAACAAGCTTCCCCTCAGCACGTACACGATAAAGATGCCCATTATGGACTGTTGCCACCCCAGATGAATCATACCCTCTATATTCAAGACGTTTTAACCCCTCAACCAAAAAGGACGTAACACACCTCTTTCCAAGAATTCCAATAATTCCACACATTAAAAAGCTCCAACCCTCATCTTAAGATTTAAATCTTATAAAACAATCCAACAGCCTTTATTTAAAACTATAAATAATAAAATAATTCAAACATGGAGTACGGCAATCTTTAAGAATAAACATCCTATCCATCGTTAGATTAACACGAAACAAAGGAATAGACTGAAAATAATCATTTTTTCTGTTTGTTTTCTAACAAGCGCTCTCGAAATTTTGTCGCATAGCCCTCTTTTATAACCTGTCGTGCACGCCCAAAAGCCATACTGTTCATAGGAATATTTTCAGTAATAACACTTCCTGAAGCAACATAAGAGCCATCCCCTATTACCAATGGGGAAACAAGTGCCGTATTAGACCCAACAAAAGCATGATCACCAATTATGGTTTTATATTTGTTAAATCCATCATAATTACAAGTAATCGTACCAGCTCCAATATTGGTATGTGCACCAATTTCGGCATCACCAATATAACTTAAATGATTGATTTTAGAAGATTCTCCTACCTTAGCTTGTTTGACTTCACAAAAATTTCCAATCTTTACGGACTTCGCCAACTCTGTTCCTGGACGCAAACGTGCATAGGGACCAATCTGTGCATCCTTACCAACCACAGCACCCTCGAGATAACTAAATGCATGAATAACAGCACCAGATTGTACTTTCACGCTTAATCCAAAATAAACATTTGGTTCTATCACCACCCCTGGTTCAATTTCTGTATCATAAGAAAAATAGAGTGTTTCTGGTTTTAAGAGTGTAACACCCGATAACATTAAATCGCGCGCTTTACGTTTTTGCCACAAAGAATCAGCCTCAGAAAGCTCAAGACTGTTGTTAATTCCTACAATATCTTCAAAAGGAACTTCAACAACACGCACATCTAATCCTTCGCGTATTGCAAGAGCAGCAATATCTGTTAAATAATATTCTTTTTTCACATTGTTATTACCAACCTTCTCTAAAAGAGAAAGTGCAAGTTTTCCACGCATAGCGAGTATTCCACCGTTACAAAAAGAAATCTTTTTTTCTTCATCGCTAGCGTCTTTTTCTTCTACAATTGCGATCAATTGACCATTTTTCTCGAGAAGACGCCCATAACCTGTTGGATTTTGGGTATGAAAACCTGCAAAAACAACATCTGCTCCATCAGCAAGCTGTGCACGCATTTGGTTCAATGAATCTTGCTGAATGAGAGGCGTATCCCCAAAAACAATGAGAACATCATCCACTTCCTTTTGCAAAGCTAAACGAGCAGATAAAACAGCATGAGCTGTTCCTAAACGCTCTTTTTGTTCAAAAATCATCGCATCTTTTACAAATGACTGAACAACGTGCGTAACCTCCTTAGCATCAAATCCCACAACGACTGCTAATTGTGAAGAGCCTGCCAATTCTATTTGTTTTAGAACATGGCATATAAGAGGCAATCCAGCAATTTTATGAAGTACCTTAGGCAGAGACGATTTCATGCGCGTCCCCTCACCTGCAGCAAGAACAATAGAAAGACAACTTCTAACCATAGAAACACATAAGACTAACGAGAAAATCCAAAAAAATTCATAATATCGTGCCAACGAATATCTTCAATATAACTCAACGAAGGATAATGTTCTAAAAGCCAAAATGAAAGATCCTGCATAGAGCCTGTTAAAAACAAAATCCCTGTAAGAATAAGAAAAACACCAATAATTTTTTCAACTTTTCCTAAATGAATACGAAAAGCTCCTAAAAATCGCATAAAACTGCTCGAAAATAAAGCTGCCAAAATAAAAGGAATAGCAAGACCTAATGCATAAACCGCTAATAGAACAGCTCCCTCTCCCACAGTTTCTTTTGTTCCAGCAAGCGTTATAATAGGGCCTAAAATGGGGCCAATACACGGTGTCCAACCAAAAGCGAAAGCTAACCCAATAATATACGCGCCTAAAGGACCAGAAGGTGTTTTTTTGGTCTGAAAACGCGCTTCACGGAATAAAAAAGCGATCTTGAAAATCCCCAAAAAATTTAAACCAAAAATAATAATGACAATTCCAGCAGCAAGGGCGAACCAATCACGATAATAACCGATGAATTTCCCAATTGTGCTAGCACTGGCACCTAAAGCAACAAAAACAGTCGTAAACCCGAGAACAAAAGCAATAACAGAAGACAATAAAGCCCACCGTACAAAGACTTTCTCATCACGATTTTTTGAACGAAAATCATCAATACCAACACCTGCCATATAGCACAAATAAGGAGGAACTAATGGCAAAACGCAGGGCGACAAAAAAGAGAGTGCCCCAGCAAAAAACACACCAACTGTTGAAATTTCAATCAAAACTCATACCCCGTCTCTCATCATAGTTTACCCCCATGAACAACAATCAATCCACATCTTCATCAATTCGTTGCATATTTTGCTCATTCGCCACCACACTTATATCTTCATCATGACCAGAAACGACTGAAAAAACTTTTTGATAGATTTTATCTTTATTTTTAGCAATTGCAATATACTCTCCCTCCGCTAACACGAGTGAAACATAAGCACCAACTGTTTCATAAACGATATCACCAGAATCATTGGCAAGAGACCAACTTGTATCTGCAAGCGCTTCCCCTCCTTCTTGTCGTACCAGCTTTAAGACAATCTGAGCAGCCTGATGTTCAAGGGTAACTTCTGTCATTTTACCAGCATCCACTTGAATATCCGAACGAGCCGTCGCATTAATAGAACCATAATGGGAAGCAACATGGTAGCGGCCAGCTTTTAAACGCACAACTGATTGGGGTTTAACATTTGATAAAATCACCCCCGTATCATCATTTTCTTTTTCATCCTCATAAATGGTAAAACGTAATTCCTTTTCATTCATTACACCATTGAGCAGTGTTGCATTTAAAATGACTCCACCAGCCTCAAGATTAAAGTTTTTTACAAGACTCTGTCCATTTTTTAAACGAATATGGCGCACAGCACTCATATGACCAAATGAGACATGAACAAGATAATTTCCTGGTTCGAGATCAAAACGCGCACTTCCCCCCTTATAGGTTGCCACTAATGGTAATTTATTATCAATCCCTAGAATAGGGGCATAAACCCGCCAGACAAGCCCTTTTTCAATATCCGGATGACTATTTGTTAATCGAGCATTCAAAATGAGTTGTGTTTGAGATGCTACATTTTCTTTTTCCTGCTCTTGAGACTTTACAATAAAACTCCTTGATTGTCCCTGCTGCTGATCTTTCCCTTCTCCTTCTTCAGAAAAAGCACAGTGGCTCCAGATCAATAAAGTAAGCACCACGCACAACCATACACATCGGTGCACTATTTTTATAAGAATACCCATTCTCACATTGTTGACCAACATGATATTTTTTTCAAGAAACAATATCACAAAGCCATCATTTTAAATTGAAAAACTCACACCACAACCACATGATGAAACAGCATTGGGATTGTGGATTTGAAAAGACTGCCCCATAAGATCATCAACAAAATCAATCTCAGCTCCTTCCATGAAAGGAAGTGATAGTAAATCAATAAACACAACAGCCCCATCTTTTGTGAGAACGAGGTCATCTTTACACATTTCAGAAACCAAGTCATATTTATAAGAAAAACCAGAACACCCACCACCTTCAACAGAAATACGCAATGCTATTTTATCGGGTTCACGCAAAAGTATCTGTGCAATTTTTTTGGCAGCAACATCTGAAATTTTCACATTCATTTTATATATCCTTGCATTAAACCATCAAGAAAGAGTATCCCATACTCAAAGAGCAGTTTATTTGTCATAAACCACTCTCAATTTTAAGATGATAATGGGCAACTTGCAATGGATATAGGCAATATCAACTTTAATTACCAATCTCGAGCAGTGTACAGTGCTCATCCGCAAACAAGCCGTGGTAGATTATTCCATGAAACGATGAGTACCACACGCTCACCTTTTCAACGAGATAGAGATCGTATTATCCATTCTAATGCATTTCGACGTCTTAAACATAAAACGCAAGTATTTATTGCTGACGAAAGCGATCATTATCGTACTCGCCTAACCCATTCCATAGAGGTCTCTCAAATTGCAAGAACATTAGCCCGTGCCCTTTGTCTTGATGAAGATCTTGCCGAAGCCATTGCCCTTGTTCACGACTTTGGACACACGCCCTTTGGCCATGCTGGAGAAGATGCACTTAATGAAGCCATGGTACATTATGGCGGCTTTGATCATAATGCACAAGCATTACGCATTGTCACAAAACTAGAACAGCGCTATGCAAATTTTGATGGACTTAACCTTACATGGGAAACCCTCGAAGGACTTGTAAAGCATAATGGTCCCCTTTTAGGTCCTCACGCGAAGAATAAGGAAGTTCCTATCGATATTTTACAATACAATGCAGAGCAAGACCTTGCACTCGATTGTTTTGCAGGACTAGAAGCGCAATGTGCTGCTATTGCAGATGATATCGCATACAATGCGCATGATATTGATGATGGTCTACGTTCGCAATTTTTAACACTCGATCAATTTGAACATGTTTCACTAACAGCAACAATATTAAAAGATATAACAGATGAGCATCCCCACCTCGACCAAGCGCGTCGCGGTTACACACTTGTACGAAGACAAATAACAACCATGGTTGAAGATGTTATCAAACAATCACAAGAAAATTTAGCACGCATCAAACCAACAAGCATAAACGATATTCACCAAGCAAAACAAACTATTGTCACCTTTTCACCGACAATGATCGTTTATGAAACAGAACTAAAAAACTTTTTATTTAAAAATCTTTACTACCATGAACAAGTTCTTAGTCGTCGCAATGCAGCAAAATGCATTGTACAAAAATTATTCAATTGTTATTATGAAAATCCAAATACAATGCCTGAAAGTTGGCAGAGCAAAACAGTGCACTTAAAAAATCAAGAGTTAGCACGTTTGATTGCTGACTTTCTTTCAGGCATGACAGATCACTACGCTCTACGTGAATATCACCGTTTATTTGACCATACAGATAATTTCGTCTAATGGCTTTTGGCATCATCATGGAAGCTAAATATGAATATCTTTAAAAACTTCGAAAAAAAAATTAAGAGATCAATTGAATTATCTGATATAAAAGGAAAAAATGGAGAAGATCTAGATTTATCAAAAATCACTGTTGATCCTCCGCGTGATTCCTCCCATGGTCATTTATCAACCAATGCTGCTATGGTGCTTGCAAAATCTATTGGAATCAATCCACGTGCACTTGCAGATAAAATCATAGAACTTCTTAAAAATGATTCCTCTATCGAAAATATAGATGTTGCCGGTCCTGGTTTTATAAACATAAAGCTTACAAAATTATTTTGGCAAGATGCTATAAAATCCATGCTTGAATCAGGCACTTCTTATGGTCGTATTCCAATGGGACAAGGAAAACGCGTCAATGTTGAATATGTCTCAGCAAATCCGACAGGACCAATGCATGTAGGACACTGCCGCGGAGCGGTTGTTGGGGATGTTCTCTCCAATTTGCTACAATTTACGGGCTATAACATTACGAAAGAATATTATATCAATGATGCTGGTCAACAAATCGAAGTCCTCGCCCACTCTGTACTATTGCGCTATCGTGAGGCTCTTGGGCAAGAAATTAATGAAATTCCAGAAGGGCTATATCCTGGAGAATACTTGATACCATTGGGACAATCACTTGCTCAAGAGTTTGGTGACCAACTCCTCACGATGGATAAAGATGAAGCCTTATCTCTTGTGAAAGAACGTGCAATTCATGCAATGATGTCCATGATTCGCGAAGATTTGGCTGCTCTTAATATTTATCATGATATCTTTTTCTCTGAGCGAATGCTTTATGCAGATAATGCACGCGCCATTCGTAACACCATTAACGACCTCACTTTAAATGGTTATATCTACAAAGGAAAACTCCCCCCTCCCAAGGGACAAAATACAGAAGATTGGGAACCAAGTGAACAAACTTTGTTCCGTTCAACAAATGTTGGTGATGACCAAGACCGTGTTTTAGTCAAATCTGATGGTTCTTACACTTATTTTGCTGCTGATGTTGCTTATTTTCGGGATAAATTTAATCGTCATTTTGATGAAATGATTTATATTCTAGGCACAGACCATGCTGGCTATGTAAAGCGGCTAGAGGCAATGGCAAAAGCAATTTCTGGGGATAAAGCTAAATTAAGCGTCTTCTTATGTCAATTGGTAAAACTTTTTCGCAACGGTCATCCTGTACGCATGTCAAAAAGAGCGGGATCTTTTGTCACTCTACGGGATGTTGTCGAAGAGGTTGGGCGTGATCCTGTGCGTTTTATGATGTTATACCGTAAGTGTGAAGCACCTCTTGATTTTGATTTTGCAAAAGTAACAGAACAATCAAAAGATAACCCCATCTTTTACGTACAATATGCAAGTGCACGTTGTCACTCAGTCTTTCGTCAAGCACAAGAAGCGCTTCATATTAAAAACTTTTCAAATGATACATTAATCGCCCATCTTCATCGATTAACAGATGACCATGAAATATTGTTAATACGCAAACTTTCTGAATATCCACGTATCATTGAACAGGCCGTCGTTCATAAGGAACCGCATCGATTAGCGTTTTATCTTTATGACCTTGCTTCCAGCTTTCACACCCATTGGAATAAAGGGAGTGAAAATCTCAATTTACGCTTTATTCAACCTGATGATAAAGAGTTATCCTTTGCAAGATTGGGGTTGATACAAGCTGTTATCAATATTTTATCATCAGGACTTACCATCATAGGAGTCGAAGCACCAATAGAAATGCGTTGAAAAAGTTCTATAAATACATACAATAGGTACTCTATTGATAAACTTTTTCATGTATCCTTGCATGAGAGGGGGAAAATTTATAATTTTAATATAACAAATCAAAATCAACCATTGATTGCACGCAGATGCAAATCACCATGTGAGAAAAGCTATGAGCGATAACGATCGCAAAAATCTACACGAAACAAAACACGATCATGAACACCATGATCCTTTGGAAAGGCTTACGCGCATTTTTAATCCGCACAAACAAAGCGGAAACCAAAATGAGCAATCTTCTTTACAGACAGATCGATCAACATCTCACCCCGAAACATCATCCCATGATGATGATTTTGATTTGTCCTTTCTAGAAGAGGAACTTGAAAATAATTTAGCACATAACTTACCGTTTGATGATCAAAAAAAACAATGGGACTTGCGTGCAACCAGCAACGCAACAGCCTCAGATATTGCACAAACTGTTTCTTTCAACCATTCAAAACAAAATAATTTATCTGAAGAGAAATATTCTTCACCTAGCAGTCATGATGAAGAACAAATTTTAGATGAGCTTTCTCCATTACCAATCCCAAAGAATCAATCCCCTCAAGAGAAAACAACAGCAACCAGTGCTGATCCGTTTCTTAAAAAAAGTAACCTTATTTCACAATCAGAATCAGAAAATTTCTTTTTTGATAAATCTGAAAGGCGCGAAAATAAGAAAGAGATTCCAGAATCTGTTGAACAAACCAATCGTTTTTCACAAACAAATTCACAACAGCCTAAAACTACGGATATACAACAAACTTATGATGACAATCAAAACCTCTATGACACTCCTGTAAACCATCCCTATAAAATTTCAGCTGATCAAGAAAATTGGATCAAAAAAGATTATCCTGATGTCTCCTCTTCTACAGAGGCAAATGAGTTTTTCTCATCTTCTAATCTTATGTCAGAAAGACAAAACACTGCAAGAAATCAAACAAGAAGTACCTTCTCCTCACCTTTAGATTCTCCACCAGTTGATAGACAATCTTATTTAAAGGGGGCTTCACAAGAAGATCATACAACCAATTATCCCCATTTTTTTGCAGAAAACCCCTCACAACAAAAAACTTATGGCGAAAAAGTTCCGATATATGATGAGGCTCGAGCCCAATACATCAATAACGCCGAAGGTGCCTCTAACCCAAATAGAGAAATTTCATATAATGAAAATAATTTAGATGAGTTTCTTTCCTCATCCCCCTCTTTAAATACAAAACAAACGGATGGCTTTTTTGCCCATAACTATACGCACAGAGATACTCCCCCTCCCAATGTTGATACTTATAAATTTTCAGAGGAAATCGTAGAAAAAACTGGTCCTATTATGGTTCCAGAAGTCCCGTATGAAGCGCCAGAATATGATGTGCCAACTAGTGGTGGTTTAGAAGAAGAATTTGCTGATGTACTTAATGTAGGAAATGTCCCAACGGATAATTTTTCTCAAAAACAACAGAAAAATGAAGTTTTTAGTGAAGTTTTTCATCAGTCTATGCAAAATTCAAAAGAAGGTGTTTATGTAAACTCTAAAGAACAAAATTCCGACTATTTTTCTTCTGACAATATGGAATATAATTTTCCCCCTTTTAGCGAGAATTCATCATATACAAGCTCAGATGAGGTTCCCACGCATCCACCAGCTCCTCCTCCCTTAAAAAGTTTTATTTTTAGTAAAACTTTCGTTAAAGGTATTTTTATACTTATTTTAATAGGAATTGGGTTTTCTGCTTATTCGCATTTTTTTATGCCATCACAAAAAAATGAAGAAACGGTCATTATCCACGCTGATAATACGCCTTTTAAATTCAAACCAGAAACAACTGAAACGAAAAATGATGTTGCACATAATTTAGATATCTATAAACAAACAACTGAACAAAATGAGAAACAAGAAAATACACAACAATTTCTTATTGATAACTCTGAACAACCTGAAAATTTAAAAGAATTAAACCCTGAAGAATCTTCAAACATTTCCTCATCGTCTTTAAATGAATCTGATGTTGAAGATGCAGTCACAGAAGCTATAAATCATACTATTCCAATGCGAGAAGTACAAACTGTTATTGTCAATCAAGATGGTACAGTTACACTAGCCCCCGCGCATCAAACAAACAGTAAAACTGCTGCTCAATCTGAAGAAAGCATTGATCAAGCTTCTAATGAACTTCAAGATTCGTCCCTTGTTTCGTCGCATAATTCTGATATAAACGACCAAGAAAGAGATCATGATCTTAAAAATAATATTGATAAAATAATCGCAGAAAATAATTCTAGCTCAAATATTGAAGAAAAATTTATCCCTATTCCTTCTCATGCAGAAAGAAATACACAAGTTGAAACAACAGCCGCGTCTCGCCCCATATCACCAAACAGAGTCGCAGCACAAAATTCAGAAAGTTATTACGTACAACTTGCATCTCAGCCAACGCATGAGCTCGCTAGAAGTTCTTTAAAAAATATGAAATCTAAATTTGGATTCCTTATCGGTACCCGTTCTTTAAATATTCAACCCGCTTTTATACCAGGAAAAGGCACTTATTACCGTGTTCGGATTCAAACACAAGACCGTAATGAAGCCATAATCCTTTGTGAAACCATTAAAAGTTCTGGAGGAAGTTGCTTCATCACGCGCTAAACCAATAATGCAACGGTTATTAAAACCGTTGCATTATTTATTTCCATACCATTTAATTACTTATCAAAAACTTCAGAAATTAAAATCGTCTAATCTTTTTTATGTCTTTGCGCTGACTTTATTCTTTAGTCTACGTCGATTTTCGTCCTATCTAAAAGATTATATTTATAAAAAAATCACTCCGTACCCTTATAAGTATAAGGTACAGAAGGAAGCGAATTTAAATCTTTTTTGGGCGTTGTTACGCTTTGGCTTGTTTCTGGAGTATTATAACGCGAACTATGTTCAGGAGATTTTGCAAAAAAAGATCCTAAAAAACCAAAAACAAACCAGAGAATAACGACCGCAAGAAGAATAGCAAAAATACCCTTAGCAATTGAAACACGTTGTTCACTATCTCTTCTTTCTGCTGCCATACGTTCTTCATATGTGCGATAATTTTTATCAATCATAGTAGATTCCTTTTCTCAATTCCCTTACCTTTTAATTTCTAGACAATATGCATATATGAAATTATTCAGATACTTATTTTGAGAAAACGATAATTATAGAAAAAAGTTCCAGCTTACTTCATAAAGTTGAGAAAAAGAGGCGAGAGTAGAATTAAAATATCTATCATAGCCTTTGAATTCTATAATAAACCTCTTTGTGTTTTATAATAAAACATTGACACAAAGGTTTTGTTAATAATAGAGTTGTGATCAAAATATCTCATTATTTTTATTAATAAAAATGAAACATACTCAAAAGGTTTTTTTATGAAATCTCCTATATCGTCGCTTCCCTTAAAAATAGAAAAACACCCATCTCCTCTGTCAGAAGAAAAATGTGAAGAAATTTTAAAAAGTCCCGGTTTTGGTCAATTTTTCACAGACCACATGTGTACTATTCAATGGACTGAAGACAAAGGCTGGCATAATGCCATCATTTCTCAATACAAAGCTTTAGAAATTAACCCTGCAAGTACCGTTTTACATTACGGACAGGAAATTTTTGAGGGTTTAAAAGCATATCGAGCAAAAGATGGGCGCATCTTGCTCTTCCGTCCTGATGCCAATGCACAACGCTTTATAGAATCAGCGAGGCGTTTAGCTATGCCAGAATTGCCAAAAGATATTTTTCTGGATGCCGTTCATCAATTAGTAAAAATTGATCAAAAATGGGTTTCTAATCATCCCAACGCTAGCCTCTATATCCGTCCATTTATGTTTGGCAATGAAAACTTTTTGGGAGTCCGCCCTTCTCAAGAATATCTTTTTTGTATCATAGCCTCTCCAGTTGAATCCTATTTCAAAGGAGAAGAAAAATCTGTCAATGTATGGATTGAAACAGATTATAGCCGCGCTGGTCCAGGGGGCACAGGCGCTGCAAAATGTGGAGGAAACTATGCAGCAAGCTTACTGGCACAAAAAACTGCAACTGAAAATAATTGTAGCCAAGTACTCTTTCTTGATATGATTGAACATAAATGGATTGAAGAACTTGGTGGTATGAATGTCTGCTTTATTATGGCAGATAGTACACTTGTAACCCCTGCGCTTAACGGCACTATTCTTCCAGGGATAACTCGTGATTCAATCTTAAGGTTAGCTCAACAAATGGGATTAAAAATAGAAGAGCGTCCTTATTCTTTTGCAGCACTTCAAGAAGATGCAAAGAGTGGACACCTTAAAGAAGTCTTTGCTTGTGGTACAGCTGCCGTTGTCACATCAATTGGTCGTTTTAAATATAAAGGGGGAGAATTTATTATTGGAAATGAAACAGTTGGAGGAGTTACAAAGCAGCTTCGTACACAATTGGTTGGCCTTCAAAAAGGGAACATAGAAGATAAAAATGGCTGGGTTCATTCTGTCCAGCTCTCATAATAATAAGATATTCTCATATCTATAAACGCTTCCATAAAAATAGATTCATGGAAGCGTATTTCCTAGAAAAACTCCCTCTATTTTTAATGACGAAAAAAGAAAGCATTAATCAAATTTTGAATGATCTCTATGCTGCGCTTTAATATTACGGACTGTACCCGTATGGGAGCGCATTATGAGAGTTTCCGTTTGAATGTAACGAGATGTAAATTTAACACCAGAAAGCATATTGCCATCTGTCACCCCTGTTGCTGCAAACAAAACATCACCCTTTGCCATTTCTTCCATTGTATAAGCTTTATTGGGATCACTAATCCCCATTTTAGCTGCACGAGCAATTTTCTCTTCTGTATCTAGCAGCAAACGACCTTGCATCTGTCCTCCAATACAGCGCAAAGCAGCAGAAGCTAAAACACCTTCAGGAGCTCCCCCAATCCCCATATAGATATCAATACCTGTTTCTTCTGGATCAGTTGTATCAATAACAGCAGCAACATCTCCATCCCCAATCAAGCGAATCGATGCCCCTGTTGCACGTACTTCATTAACCAATTTTTCATGACGAGGTCTATCCATAATACAAACAACAATCTGATTAACAGCCACTCCTTTAGCCTTCGCAAGAGCATGGATATTATCGGTAGGACAAGCATCTATATCTACTACTCCCTTTGGATAACCAGGACCAATAGCAATTTTTTTCATATAAACATCAGGAGCGTAAAGGAGATTACCTTTTTCAGCAATTGCAATTACTGCCAAAGAATTGGCAATATTTTTAGCACAAAGTGTTGTTCCCTCTAGTGGATCAAGTGCAATATCGATCGCCAACCCACTTTGAAGACCTACTTTTTCTCCAATATAAAGCATAGGCGCTTCATCCCGCTCACCTTCACCAATCACCACTGTACCATCAATAGGCAATCGATTAAGTTCCTGCCGCATTGCATCTACAGCAGCCTGATCCGCAGCTTTTTCATCGCCACGCCCGCGCCAGCGTGCAGCAGCAACAGCAGCACGTTCAGTAACACGTACCAATTCAAGCGTCAAAATACGATCAAGTCCATTTAAAATCTTCTGAGTTGTGGGCATATGAAAAAATCCTACCGAATGAATACCAGAAAAAATATGAGTCCTTATTAAATACTAAGAATAAAGTTTTTGGCAAAGATGAAAATTTTCCACAAGAAACAAAAGAACTCAAGCTTGCCTTTTTGTCATTATCAAGAAAGTTATCAATTCTCTGCCATAGGCTCAATACGAATAAATTGAGATTTTGCAACAAGATGTCCATCTTTTTCAATTTCTGCAAGTGCCTGTCGTACATTCACCTCTGTTGTTTCATGCGTAATTAAAATAATTGTTTTTTCAATTTGATCTTCTACAAAAGATCTTTGAACAATCGACTCCAATGAGATGTGATTATCAGCCATATGCCTTGCAACCGCGGCAAAAACACCAGTACGATCATGAACATTTAAACGAATAAAATAACCCCCTGCATGATGCGAAATACGTGCTTTTTTATGAGGAGTAAGTTCTAATGCTGGACGTCTTAAAACAGGTGCATACTGAAAACCAGAACGCGCTTTTGCTATATCAGCCAAATCACCAATAACGGCTGATGCTGTTGCCATTCCTCCGGCGCCAGGACCAGAAAACAGTAATTCACCTAATAAATCACTTTGAATAGAAAGAGCATTGGTTACGCCATTTATCTGTGCAATCATTGAAGATGTTGGTACCATTGTTGGATGAACGCGTTGCTCTATTCCAGAATCCGTTTTTAATGCAACTCCTAAAAGCTTAATCCGATACCCTAATTCATCAGCTGCTCGAATATCAATTTGCGAAATATTATGAATTCCTTCAACATAAACATCATCTAACGAAACAGCTGTTCCAAATGCCAAGCTTGTCAACAAAGCTAATTTATGAGCAGTATCATTTCCCTCAATATCAAAACTTGGATCTGCTTCAGCATATCCAAGTCTCTGTGCATCTGCTAAACAATCTTTAAATGAAAGACCTTCCGTAAACATGCGTGTTAATATATAATTACAGGTTCCATTGAGAATACCATAAATTCGCGATATCTGATTACTGACAAGTGATTCTCTCATCGCTTTGATGACAGGAATTCCCCCTGCAACAGCTGCTTCAAAATGAAGAAAAACTCCTTTTTTTTCTGCAATTATAGCCAGCTCTACTCCATGTCGAGCAAGAAGGGCTTTATTGGCTGTTACAACATGATGTCCCGCCTCAAGCGCTCTCTTAACAGCGGTGTACACCACATCCAATTCACCACCAATTAACTCTACAAAAACATCAATCTCATCAGAAGCAGCCAACTCCACGGGTGAATCAAACCATTTTATATCACTGAGATCAATTCCACGATTACGGCTTTTATCGCGCGCACTAACAGCAACGACTTTGATGAATCGCCCACATTGACAAGCTAAACTATTCGCTTTTTCACATAGAGCTCGAACAACTGAAGTACCAACCGTACCAAGTCCCGCAACACCAACTTTTAAAGCTTCTGCCATTATTAACCACTGATCCCTCTCTTCACTGAAAAATCGTTTAAATGATGTGCCAATCAACACAAAGAATACTTACATCCATAAGAACAAAAGAAATACCCCGCTCTATTCACTTCATGTTCTCCAATAGAATTATTCCCGCTTGTTCAATCAACATTCCTAAAAATATAATATTTATTGTCTTCAAAGATTTCAGAATCTTTATAAAATATCTAATTCAGAATGAAAATCTGTAAAACTGATAAATGCAAATTGCCATAAAGAAAAGTTCTAAAAAATAATCAATAACAAGTTAAAGAATATTAAGGACTTAGTAAGAAAGAATAAAAACATCTCTTCTAAATTAACAAATACGGAACAAAAAACATTCTTTCATATGAAAAATTAAGAGAATGGATAAAACAAAGTAGATCAGTAAATAATAACACATTTCTTCCTACCATTCCATAGTTTGAAATATAAATCTTTAATGCAAAAATCTTAATGCACTTATATATCAAAATAGAACCTTACATTAAAGTAAAAAACAAGACTTAATATGTGCACACCATAATTCTGAAATATTATAAATATGGAGAATAAATTTGCAAAACTCAAATATTTTACCTAAACTTACTGCCACCTCTTTGAAAAACTAGCGAATTGAAATGACAAAAATCTCAATCTACCCTTTACCCATGCTAATTCATTTTCAAATAAATAACCTTCTCAACATGTGAGGGAACAAATGAAGGGGTTTTAATTTTAAATTCCTTATAAACATGTAAAAGTAAAGATAAGAAAAATATTTTTAATATATTCTGTAAATAATTGCTTTAATATTTTTATTTTCATCATACAGAATCCATTTATATTTTTTAAAATAAAATTAATCTATGGTTTATGCCTAAAAAAACTTTTGTATGATTGGTATTATTTGCTAATTTGGTAATAAATATTTGTTTTATACTTCATAAATTATACAGTTTTTTGCTTTATGATAAGCTCAAATGAGAAATCTTCTGTATAAAGGCTCTTTCTAGCAAGTTAAATAATATTCTCATGTACAAGCAAAGATAACAAACGATAAAATATGCAAAAAATAAACACACTTAAAATAATGTTTTGATCATTTTTGCCTACTAGTCAAACTGAAAAGAAACAATCCAAACAGGAATTGCTCAAAAATTATTCAATAAAACACACTTTTTTCAAAAAAAATGACACAGAGGGCTTGCGAAGTAAAAAGATCCTCTCTATAAGCCTCATCAATGGTTTGCGCCCATCGTCTAGCGGTTAGGACATCGCCCTTTCACGGCGGAAACAGGGGTTCGATTCCCCTTGGGCGTACCATAATTCTTTTTTCTATGTGTAATACATTCATTTTATTCGTATTCTTAAAAATGAGGAATGCATAAATAAAAACGAGGGAATAAGATTTTTAAAGGGATCTCTTCGTAAAAAAGATACAAGAATCATTAGATAATTGATTTCTTTGTTGCATTTCGAAGATAGTGTTTTACTGCGCAAAGTTAATAACAATAAAAATCGATAAAATATAAAAATTAGAAGGTTCTAGCTCGTGATCCGGTGAGTTTATAAGCCATATTCTTGCGTATACCGTTAATTTTTAAATTAAAACCAGCCACATCATTTATACGTTTTTTCCAACCTTCAAAATTGAAGTTTCTCCCAAACGCATTTTATATGAAGCATTTCTAATTACAGTGCCTTTTCACATTAAACTTTTCTATAAACAAACAGACCGTAATCTTAGAATTGAAATGCGATATAAAAATAGATTCTTATTCACCTAACACAACAAATCAAGAAACTATAATTTAGAATACAATCAACTTATTAAATGGAAACTCTGATAATAAAAATGCATAATCCTTGACCCCCAGTGATCTAACTACCTTATCTATTAAACAGATTCTTCATCAATCATAGAATAATTATAGATTTGCAAACACATCACTTCTTTTCAAAAATTAAACCCTCCAACAAAATTTACACTCTATTGATCATAGATTCTAAAAGATCATATTTAAGTGCTTTTTTCCCTTATTTTTACTTTTCATTATAAACTTGAAAGTGCTATAAAGTAGTATCGCTTAAAAAAAAGGACTTCTAATGGCAAAGATCAAAGTAGAAAACCCCGTTGTTGAACTTGATGGGGATGAGATGACCCGTATCATCTGGAAATATATCAAAGATAAATTAATCCATCCCTATCTCAACATTGATCTCAAATATTATGATCTTTCCGTCGAAAATCGTGATGCAACCAATGATCAGGTCACTATCGATTCTGCCAATGCTATCAAAAAATATGGGGTTGGTATAAAATGTGCAACCATCACACCTGATGAGGCACGCGTTAAAGAATTTAACCTAAAAAAAATGTGGAAATCACCTAATGGCACAATCCGCAATATTTTAGGAGGAGTCATTTTTCGCGAACCCATTATCTGTAAAAATGTCCCTCGCCTTGTTCATAACTGGACAAAGCCAATTATTATTGGACGTCACGCTTTTGGTGATCAGTACAAGGCAACAGATTTTAAATTTCCAGGAAAAGGGAAATTAAGTATTAAATTTGTAGGTGATGACAATCAAGTTATTGAACATGATGTTTTTGATGCCCCAAGCGCAGGGGTTGCTATGGCTATGTATAACCTTGATGAGTCAATTCGTGATTTTGCTCGAGCATCCTTTAATTATGGACTACAAAGGAATGTCCCAGTTTATCTTTCAACAAAAAATACCATTCTAAAAACTTACGATGGTCGTTTTAAAGATATCTTTCAAGAAATATTTGATACGGAATTTAAAACTGAATTTGAAAATCGTAAATTATATTACGAACACCGCCTCATTGATGATATGGTTGCTTCTGCAATTAAATGGTCAGGAGGCTATGTATGGGCATGTAAAAACTATGATGGTGATGTTCAATCTGATATTGTTGCCCAAGGCTTTGGTTCTCTCGGTCTCATGACTTCTGTTCTTATGACACCAGATGGTAAAATTGTTGAAGCAGAGGCAGCACACGGCACCGTAACACGCCATTACCGTCAGCATCAAAGAGGCGAAGAAACATCAACGAACTCTATTGCATCTATTTTTGCATGGACGCGTGGACTAGCGCACCGTGCTAAACTAGATAACAATGAGAAGTTAAAAAACTTTTCCACGACATTGGAAGAAGTTTGTATTAAAACCGTCGAAGAAGGTTTTATGACTAAAGATCTCGCACTTTTGATTGGGCCTAAACAAAAGTGGCTTTCTACAACAGGTTTCCTCGATAAAATTGATGAGAATCTCAAAAAAGCAATGGGCAATTAAGTTATTACTTAAATTAAAATTCAAAGCTCTAAACAGAGCTTTGAATTTCTCTTGGCAAATTCAAAGAAGTACCTTATAAGTAAAAAGAGGATAAATTTTTATTAAATAGCAAAAAACAGTGAAAAAACAGGGCTGGTCTGCGCTTTTATTGGGTAAAAATGGTCTTTGCTTTTTAACGTTTACAGGTGGAGTTGTGTTACACGCCACTAACGTTTATATTGTTATTACTATTTTACCCTCTCTTATGAATCATATTGGCAGTGAAATATATTATTCTTGGGTAGCTACTGTCTTTATTACAGCTTCACTCGTGGGTACTTCACTTGCAACAAAAATATTAGGGAAATTAGGTCCTCGCAATGCGTATGTTATTTCTGGACTTATCTTCACCCTAGGCACTTTTATGTGCAGCATTTCTTCATCTATGCCATTGTTTTTAATAGGACGCTTTATTCAAGGATTTGGAAGTGGTTCTTTGTTATCCCTATCCTATTCCATGGTACGGATTGTTTTCAGCCCATCTTTATGGTCACATGCATTAAGTATTATCTCTGTAATGTGGGGAATATCAACCTTGTTAGGACCAGCAATCGGGGGGCTTTCTGTATATTATGGCCTATGGCGAGCATCCTTTTTGGTCATTGGCGTATTAGCTATATTTTTCTCACTCATCGCCTTTAAATTTTTACCAAAAAAGAATGAAAACGATGTTCCAACACCCCCTCTTCCTCTTCTCCAGCTTTTCATACTCACCTTATTGATTTTTATTATTTCTGTTGGAGGGGCTATGGAGTCTACAATAGCAAAAATTTGCGGATTAGTTATCGGACTTAGTCTTCTCTTTGTTCTAGCAAAAATCGAATCATCTACCCCTCATCCTATGTTGCCCCGCAAATCCTTTTCTTTCTCTTCTGAAATCTTTTCTGTTTACGCATTGATACTTGTTATGACAACAGTCGTATACAGTATAGAACTTTATTTTCCACTTTTTCTTCAAGAGCTTCATGGGCAAGCTCCACTTATTGCTGGTTATATAGCAGCACTTATGAGCCTAGGGTGGACATGTGGAGCCATCTCAAGTGCTGGTGTCTCCACAAAAAAAATTCGCAACATCATTGTATACTCGCCCCTATTAAAACTGTTAGGCATAGTGATTCTTTTATGGCTCATCCCAACAGAAGTTTCCGCGCTTAAATATATTTTTATTATTTGCTTAGCACTGTTTTCTATTGGAATCAGTGCGGGCATAGCATGGCCACATTTGCTCACAAGGATCTTACAATGTGCAAATGATGAAGATGCTCTCCGTGCCAGTGAATCCCTTACCTCTGTACAACTATTTTCAGCGGCCTTAAGTGCAACTCTAGCAGGAGTCATCACCAATCTTGCTGGTCTCTTTAATCCTGGAGGAACAATAGGAATGATCTTAGCAGCAAAAACTCTTCTTATAGTGCTCATGGGTCTTTTATTTTGTCTTGCTATTCCATTAGCACTGCGCATTTCTTACTGCATATTAAAAAACCCAACAGGACATTCCAATAACTAAAAATAAATATAAAAATTCCTTCTTCATTTTAAAAATGAAAGTATTAAGCATGCTTTTCCATATACCATGAGACGCAAAAAACCATTAATCCACACAAAGTTAGAACACTTCCTAAAACAGCTGTATATTCATAATTATAACCCAATTTTAAAACTAATGCTCCAGATTCTGCACCAAGAGCGTTGGCAATATTAAAAGCAGACTGCATTAATGCTCCTGCCAAAATCTGTCCCTGTAGTGCAACATCCATAATTTTTGTTTGTATAGAAGGCATAGCAGCAAAAGAAGTTCCAACAAAAAAGCATCCTATTGCCGCTGTTAACGGAGCATAGGATAAAAAGAAAAAAACAAAAAAAACAAATACGCTCCAAAGCATAGACAAAAATATCATCGGCGAAATACCAATTTTAACGGCCAATTTAGGCCCCAAGAGATTTCCTACCACCATACCCAATCCAACTAACGGCATGATAAATGGTACCAACTCAAGTGAAACACCAGAAATATGCATTAACGTTGGCTTGATATAAGTAAAAACAGAAAATAATCCTGACGCTCCCACCGAAACCATCAACAAAAGAAGCCACACCTGCTTTTGCTTTAATGCACCCATTTCTTGCAAAGGATTCGTTTTTGGAAAAATTGAATCACAAGGAAAAAAATTCCAAATAAGCAAGCTACACAATAAAGCAATCATACCCACAAGGATAAAAGCAATCTGCCAACCAATAAGTTGACCAATCCAAGTAGCACTTGGTGCTCCCAAAACGGTTGCAATTGTTAAGCCGAGCATAACATATCCAACAGCTTTAGAACGTTCTTTCATTTCTACCATTGAAGAAGCAACCATAGCCGCAAGTCCAAAATAGATTCCATGGGGAAGTCCACTGAGAAAGCGTAATACTACTAATATGCTAAAATCAGAAAAAAAGGCACTAGCAATATTTGCTAAAGCATAAAAAAGCATCAATCCTATCAAAACAGTTTTGCGTGATACCTGAGCTGTTGCCACAGCTAAAAGAGGTGCTCCAATCACAACTCCTAATGCATAAGCAGAAATATATTGACCAGCGGTAGGAATATCAACATAGGAACTTCGTGCCATCTCTGGCAGTAGCCCCATTGCAACAAACTCTGCAGTACCAATAGCAAAACTGCCCACGGCAAGAGCTAAAATTATTAAACGTCGTATTCTCGAATCAATTCCCAATACAAGAACCTTTTGTTGATAAGAATCCCTCATATCATCACTTCTGAATAGGAGTTTTAACTGTAAATATCTGTAATACACACAAACAAAAATTCAAAACATTGTTATACGCATGCCCAATAGTCCCCAATAAAGTTTTAGAAATATTTTGATATATAAAGCATTTTATGGAGTTTTAAGTAAGATTCTTTAATGGAAAATCTTTGAAAACCTCAAGATCATAGACGTATTCACCTATTTCTATCAGATCTACCAGATAATAAACTTTGTCTCCTCTTTTTAGCCGTTGAAATTTACAGTGAAAAATTTATTTTACAACGATATACTATACCCTATAAATAATTCTAAAATTTGCTGAATAATGCATTTCAAACAAGTGAACAATATCTCATCATTATCTTGATACAAAGATAAAACCTCTCCCCCAATTATTGTTGCTTTATTTTTGCTATCTAAATGCAGATCCCCCAAATCGATAAGCTATAATTTCAACTCTAGGCCATTCTTATAAATTATTATAGAGTCTTTTAAAAATTCTCATGATAATAGTGCTTGGTTTCTAGATTTATTAAATATCCTCTTTTAGGCATCTTTCCCCCTCCCTCACAGAGGAATCGCATCAGATATCTAACTCACTATCTGTAAATTAAAATATTCACGTAAATATATTATTGATTATTTTCAGATAAATTCTATAAACAAAGTATAAAATAAATATAATAATTTTTATTTCAATATATCTATTAATATTTTATAATATATTATAATTATTGTGATTATTGTTTAATTTATTATGACATAATATATATAGTTTTATAATATTAATAATATTAAATAAATCTATTTTAAATAAATTTATATATAAAAACTTAAAAAATAAAATTATAACATTTTAAATTTTGTAATTTTATTTTAGTTTTCTTTTAATTTTCTAAAAATTTATCTATTCGATTGTATATAACCTATTCTTTACCTTTAGTAATAAAAAACACAAATTATCTCATAAAAATACAATTTTCATACTTCTTTAAGAGTTCGCTAACGCCTCATTAACATTGTTGCTTTAAACAGTCATCAGAAACAGAAATAAACTGTTTTTCTCCGGATCAGGTAGCGCGTACCGGAGTAACAGTTTCTGTTTTATATAGTAATTAGAAAAAGAATATATGCCCTATAAAACCGCACTTCTATATCTTAGGATAGTGGAATTTATAATTTTGGAAGGTGTTTCTAATTTCATATTTTTAGCTAAATTTGTAAATGCAAGAATAAATTCAATAAAAAAATGAAACGCTATATTACGATTAATATTTTAGCGTCCTTGTGCCCATAGAGCGCGCGTTTCAGCGCAAAAATCAGCATAACAGCCTTCTTCAATGGCATCACGAATTCCCTGCATCAGTTGTTGATAATAAAAAAGATTATTCCAAGTCAACAACATCCCCCCAAGAGATTCACCAGATTTAATCAAATGATGCAAATAAGCACAACTATAATCATGTGCTGCTGGACAAAGTGACTGCGGATCAAGAGGATGTGGATCTTCTGCATAACGCGCATTACGCAAATTAATTCTACCAAAGCGGGTAAAAGCTAAACCATGACGTCCTGCACGCGTCGGCATAACACAATCAAACATATCAACACCACGAGCAACACTTTGTAAAATATCATCAGGTGTCCCTACCCCCATAAGATAGCGTGGTTTATCCTCTGGTAAAATCGGACAAGTAGTATCCAATACTGCTGTCATAACACTCTGCGGCTCACCAACAGCAAGCCCTCCAATAGCGTAACCTTTTAAATCCATTTCTTTTAATGCTTGAGCAGAACGTTCACGTAGTTTCATATTATCACCACCTTGAACAATACCAAACAATGCTTTATTGGGCTGATCTCCAAAAGCTGTTTTACAACGCTGCGCCCACCGCAATGAAAGTTCCATAGCTTTTTCCATTTCTTTTTCAGTTGCAGGTAACGCAATACATTGATCCAACTGCATCTGGATATCCGCACCAAGAAGTTCTTGAATTTCGATAGAACGCTCTGGACTCATTTCATAGTAAGCTCCATTAATGTAAGAGCGAAAAATCACACCTTGTTCAGTAATTTTACGGATTCCCGCCAATGACATAACCTGAAAGCCACCAGAATCGGTTAAAATAGGTCCGCTCCAGCGTGAAAATTCATGTAATCCTCCCAAACGCGCAACACGTTCAGCTCCTGGACGTAACATTAAATGATAAGTATTCCCTAAAATGATATCTGCACCAAGATCACGTATCTGATCCATATACATAGCCTTAACGGTTCCTGCCGTTCCAACAGGCATAAATGCGGGTGTACGAACACATCCTCGCCCCGTTATAATTTCGCCTCGACGTGCATACCCATCTTGAGCAATTTTTCTATAATGAAATGTCTTTATCATAACTCTCGTCTTTTTGATTCCATCACTGCATATCTCTATAGAAAGAAAAAAGATATCCCCTTACGAGCATTGTCATAAGCTTTATGAATTAATTTTTGATTCGCTCAATATTGTAACCAGCATAAAAAATTAAACGAGATAAAAGAACATTTCTTGTTAAGAAATCACCATAATAAAAGTAATAATCTAGCTCCAGAAAAATAGTAAAATCCTTATAATATCATACCTCAAAATACCTACGCTTAACGCACTAAAGCCTTGATAGAACTACAAAATTATTATCACAATAATCTCATCTTCACATACTTCCATAAGCAATAACTTTGTACGCATAGAAGAAAATTCTGAACGCATTGTACAGCCTACAATATTGTTTACTTTTACAGATAAAAATTTTTCATCTGCTGAGCACGGTGATCCCCACGCTTAATAAAAGCGCAAATGAGCATAATCATTTATCCCCTTACAATATTGAGATAGCTCTTGGCACTTGAGATAATTCACAAAAGGAATTAACGTGTAAAAACACTTAAAAAAACTAAAAATGCTTTTTGTAAAGATTCTCAAATATCAAAAGCTCTATCGTAACATTAGAGGCTGAAAAAGCGTATGATGTCCCCCTCTTGCTCCTTCACAAGCTTTAAAGATGGTGGTGCATAATAGATTTATAGCTTTAAAACTATACACGCCACGAACGTCATTATGGAAGTGAATGTTGATATGTACTGAGAAATGCTTCTTAAAAAACACGTAAATGTGCAACATTAAGTATATTCCATTTGGAGCGTTCCTCTATTAAAAAACGAGAAAAATAAAAGCGTAAGTCCATGCATAATCTTCATTATTTAAAAGATATTGCATTAGATACTTAAAAAAAGTAAAGTTGAATTAAAAAGGAGATGGCAAGACTAGCCATTTGTTTCACTTCTGCGCCTTTATTATATTCTTCTAAGATTAATTCTTATTTTAAAGATTACACCAATATACATAAACGCTGATTTTCCACCTTGCTAGGCAAAACTGGAGCAGCTAGTAAGGCTCTTATCCGTATTAATATGTGTGCGGCTGCATTAGGATTGGATGTTGATTTACAAGCAGCAACAAAAGCACACGCTCTCTCAGGAAAATAACATCATAAAACCATTAATAGACCAACAATAAATTGAAGAGAAATGCCGAATTTTTTATAAAACACTTTTCCAAACAAAAACCATAACATAACAGACTTTGCGTTTTCTTATTCTGACAGGTGTTTGTACAAATCCTTTACATTATACTCTTCAGGAAGATCCGATTGAAGTAAATATATGGACAATTCTTAGCTCGAAATTATAAAAGGTAAGCGTGATACTACAAAATAGTTTTGTGTGCCTTTATTGATCAGAAAAGAGTATTTTTTCTTAGAAACTTACAATTGAAGTCAGTATAATTTATACTATTTTGCATCCGCAGCAATAACGGCTTTGGTAATTGAATCTGGATCTGCAACAGGTTCACCACGTTTAATTTTGTCAACATTTTCCATACCTTCAACAACCTGTCCCCATATGGAATATTGACGATCAAGCCACGGAGCATCTGCAAAACAAATAAAAAACTGAGAATTAGCAGAATTTGGATTCTGACTACGTGCCATAGAAACTGTACCACGCTTATGAGAAAGATTTGAAAACTCTGCTGTTAAATTTATTTTTTCTGCCCCCCCCATACCAGCACGTGATAAATCGAATTTATCACTATCCTTCTTTCCAAATTGCACATCCCCTGTTTGCGCCATAAAACCATCAATAACGCGATGGAAAATAACATTATCATAAGCACCTTCACGTACCAGTTCTTTAATACGTGCAACATGACAAGGTGCTAAATCAGCAAAAAGCTCAATAACAACTCTGCCCTTTGTTGTTTCAAGAATTAAAGTATTCTCTAGATTTTTATTCTCAGCCATATGGAAAGCTCCCTTGATTCATTTCTCAACTTGTAAAGTAGCAGCATTAATAACATCAGGATTTTTTACAGATCCATTATTACTTGTCGTACCTTTTTTTATTTTATCAACAACATCCATCCCCTTTATAACCTCTCCAACAACCGTATACTGACCGTTTAAAAAAGCAGTATCATCAAAACAAATGAAGAATTGAGAATTCGCGGAATCCGGATCTTGTGATCGTGCCATCCCAACTGTACCACGCTTAAACGGCTGTTTTGAAAACTCTGCCGGTATATTAGGATAATTTGAGCCCCCCATACCAACGCGTTTCAGATCAAAATCTCTACTGCCCTTTTTTCCAAATTCTACATCACCAGTTTGTGCCATAAAGCCAGGAATTACACGATGAAAAACAACATTATTATAGGCCCCTTCCTCTGTTAATCTTTTGATTTGCGCAACATGTTTTGGCGCCAAATCAGGACGCAGACGAATAACAACATCACCATTGTTGAGAGATAAAACAAGAAGGCTTGCATCACTTGCTGGGCTAGGATTACCAGCGACAGGGGACAATGAAAAAAAACAAAATACACATATCAAAACAGCAAAAATTCTACGAGACACACTTATTCTCCCTTAAAAGATTGGTATTTCAAGCTTAAAGCTTGTGCAACATTGGGCGGTACAAATGGTGTCACATCACCTCCCATAGAGGCAATTTGGCGTACCAATGTAGAAGTTATCGCACGCCCAGAAACACTTGCCGGCAAAAAAACAGTTTGCAATTCAGGAGCCAGAATGCCATTCATCCCTGCCATTTGCATTTCATAATCAAGATCAGTACCATCACGCAATCCACGAACGAGAAATGAAGCACCAACTTCACGCGCCTTCTCAATGAGAAGGTTACTAAATGAAAGAACCTGCAATCGATTAGAATCTGCACCAAACAAGTCTTTCCCTACCTGCATAATGAAATCAACACGCTCTTCAAAGCTAAAGAGTGTTTTTTTGTCAGCCTGTATACCTATAGCGACGACCACCTTATCAGCTAACACAAAACACCCTTTTAAAACATCAAGATGACCGTTTGTAAGAGGATCAAATGAACCTGCGTAAAGAGCAATTTTCATGATTTTACTCCTTCCTCTTCAAAATTATTTTTCTTCGCTCATATCAATCGTATCAGAATGCTTCACACTTTCATCATCTAATGAACTCGTATCATCTTCAGGTTCAGAAATACGTTCAACCGATACGACTCTTTCACCTTCAGCTGTATTAAAAATCGTAACGCCCTTAGTTGAGCGCCCAGCAGTACGAATTCCCTCAATAGGGACACGAATAAGCTGCCCCCCATCTGATACCAACATAATTTGATCTTGCGCCTTCACCGGAAAAGCCGCTACTAATTTACCAATTTCAGCTGTTTTAGATGGATCTGTTGCGCGAATCCCTTTTCCGCCACGTCCCGAAATCCGGAACTCATAGGAAGAAGAGCGTTTACCATAACCAAACTCACTCACCGTCAAAAGCATTTGTTCACGTGCATGAAGTTCTGCATAACGTTCATCTGTTAACTCTGTTTCAGCACCCCCATCTTCCTCATCAAGAGTTATAATATCTTCAATATCAGCATCTGCACCAGAAGCACGCCGTTCACTCATTACACGTTTAATATAAGCAGAACGCTCAATGGACGTCGCCTCGACATGCTCTAAAATTGTCATCGAAATGACTTTATCGCCTTTAGCTAAATTGATACCACGAACTCCCACAGAATTACGCCCAGCAAAGACCCGAACATCAACAACTGGAAAACGGATACATTGTCCATTGGCTGTTGTTAGAACAACATCATCATGTTCTGTACAGGTTTCAACAGAAAGAATTTCATCTTCTTCATCAAGTTTCATCGCAATTTTACCATTACGATTAACCTGAACGAAATCTGATAATTTATTACGACGCACAGTTCCACGTGTTGTCGCGAACATAATATCTAATGCACTCCAGCTCGCTTCATCTTCAGGCAAAGGCATAATCGTTGTAATACGCTCACCTTGTTGTAAGGGAAGCATATTGATCAAAGCCCGCCCACGCGATTGGGGTGTCCCCAGCGGCAGTCGCCAAACTTTTTCCTTATAAACAATCCCACGTGATGAAAAGAAAAGAACCGGAGTATGCGTATTGGCAACAAACAACCGCGTTACAAAATCCTCATCCTTCGTGGACATACCAGAACGCCCCTTACCACCACGTCGCTGTGCACGATAGGTATTAAGAGGCACACGCTTAATATAGCCACTATGGCTTACCGTTACCACCATATCCTCTGATGCGATCAGATCTTCACTCTCCATCTCAGCGCTACCAAAACCAAATACGGTACGTCGCGGCGTTGCAAATTCCTCACGAAGAGCACTCAACTCATCCTTAACAATACACATAATGCGTACACGTGATGCCAAGATCTCAAGATAGTCAGCAATATCCACACCAATTTTATTCAATTCATCAGCGATTTCATCACGCCCAAGGGCTGTCAATCGTTGCAAACGCAATTCTAAAATAGCACGCGCCTGTTCTTCAGAGAGATTATAAGTACCATCCTCATGAATAATATGACGAGGATCATCAATAAGTTTAATCAAAGGCGCGACATCCATCGCTGGCCAGCGTCGCTCCATTAACTGTGCACGTGCTGTCTGCGGATCAGGAGCTTTGCGAATAAGCGCTATAATTTCATCAATATTGGCAACAGCAAGGGCAAGTCCAACCAAAACATGTGCTCGCTCACGCGCTTTACGCAAAAGATATTTTGTTCGCCGACTGACAACTTCTTCCCGAAAAGAAACAAATGCACGAAGCATATCAAGCAACGTCATCTGTTCGGGTTTTCCCCCATTCAAAGCAACCATATTACAACCAAAGGAAGTTTGTAGCGGCGTATACCGATATAATTGGTTTAAAACAACTTCCGCAACAACATCTTTCTTCAGCTCAATAACAACGCGATATCCATCACGATCAGATTCGTCACGCAAATCAGAGATTCCCTCAATGCGTTTATCGCGCACCAATTCAGCCATTTTCTCAATCATTGTTGCCTTATTAACTTGATAAGGGATCTCACTCACAATAATTGCTTGTCGACCACTGCGAATTTCTTCGATCTCAACTTTAGCACGCATAATGATTGAGCCACGCCCTGTTTCATAAGCTGCACGAACACCAGAGTGGCCAAGGATAATACCCCCTGTAGGAAAATCCGGACCAGGAATAATTTCAATTATTTTATCGAGTGTGATATCGGGATTATCAATCAAAGCGATACAACCATCAACGACTTCACCAAGATTATGGGGAGGAATATTGGTTGCCATTCCCACAGCAATCCCCCCTGACCCATTAACCAAAAGATTGGGAAAACGCGCTGGCAAGACAACCGGTTCACGCTCACGCCCATCGTAATTATCCTGAAAATCAACAGTATCTTTATCAATATCAGCTAAAAGTTCTTCTGAAACTTTTTCTAAACGACACTCAGTATAGCGCATAGCCGCGGGTGGATCACCATCAACGGAACCAAAATTTCCCTGACCATCAATCAATGGATTTCTTAAAGAAAAGTCCTGCGCCATACGTACTAAAGCATCATAAATTGAAGCATCACCATGGGGATGAAATTTCCCCATAACCTCACCAACAACACCAGCAGATTTACGATATGACTTATTAAAAGAAAGCCCCATCTCATTCATAGCATAAAGGATACGTCGATGAACAGGCTTAAGACCATCACGAACATCAGGGAGTGCACGTGAAACAATCACGCTCATCGCATAATCGAGATAGGAGCGTTGCATTTCATCAATAATACTGATTGGTTCAATACCTGTTAGCACATCACGTTCTGGGTGTGGAGTAAGATCGGTCACAATTTTAAAACTTTCAAAAAAGAATCATTTCACTTTATTTATATCGAAAAATACACCAAAATGCTAATTTCTCCCCCATGACAAAAAGTCATTTAACAATATTTTTCAATATGTTATTAATTTATGTTAAAATTACCAATAATAATCAACAATTTTCACTTCGCTAAACTTCAAAAATCTGAAACAAACAAATCATAAAGTAATCGTAATACGACAAATAAAGACTCTTAAAAAGGTACGTCATCATCTAATTTGTGTGAAAAATTTTCTCCCAATTGATTATTATTTTGACCAAACGTATTTCTCTGATTTGAGTTACTATCGGCAAAGCCACCACTATAACTCCCCCCTTGACTTGCTCCTTGCTCCCCGCCCGCGGCTCCCCGCCCATCAAGCATTTGTAATTCGCCACGGTACTTTTGCAAAACAACCTCTGTTGTATAACGGTCATTTCCATTTTGATCTTGCCATTTTCTTGTCTGTAACTGCCCCTCAATGTAAATTTTGCTGCCTTTTTTTAAATATTGCTCTGCAACTTTGACAAGGTTTTCATTAAAAATAACAATATTATGCCACTCAGTGCGTTCTTTTCGCTCATTTGTATTCCTATCACGCCAACTTTCTGAAGTAGCAATACGTAAATTTGCCACTTGGTCACCAGAATTCAAACGGCGGATTTCAGGATCCGCACCAAGATTACCAATCAGAATAACTTTATTAAGGCTACCAGCCATCGCATAAACTCCAAAATTTTAATTCGTAAAATACTCTGTTTTATAACAGTTATAACCATCTCGACCTTCAATTTACATGTCTGCAATTGACCTTCAATATGGATATTGCTATCCTTTCCCAATATTGTATCCGTGTAATTATAACAAAAGATGATAAAGACGCATAGTTTATTCCACCACAAGAGAATAAAAAGCTGCTCATTTGTATTTTTCTTTTCACAAAACTTATACCTTCCTTTAGCATTAAAGCAGTTAAACACATTGTAATTCTAAAAAAACAGTTTTATTCCATTTTAGGTGCTCAATTTTTGCCACATATGCCAAGGATAAAGTATGACTCATCAAAAATATATCTCCATTCGCGGTGCACGTGAGCATAACCTTAAAAATATTGATCTCGATCTTCCTCGTGATAAACTCATTGTTATAACAGGACTTTCTGGATCAGGGAAATCATCCTTAGCGTTTGATACAATTTACGCTGAAGGACAGCGTCGCTATGTCGAAAGCCTTTCAGCCTATGCACGCCAATTTTTGGAAGTCATGCAAAAACCTGATGTCGACCGTATAGACGGTCTCTCTCCAGCTATCTCCATTGAACAAAAAACAACCAGTCGCAATCCTCGTTCAACGGTAGGTACCGTTACTGAAATCCACGATTACATGCGTCTTCTCTTTGCACGTATTGGTATTCCTCATTCTCCTGTGACAGGACTTCCTATTGAAAGCCAGACAGTAAGCCAAATGGTGGATCAAATTATGTCCTTACCAGAAGGAACGCGAATTTTTATTATGGCCCCTTTGGTGCGAGGACGAAAGGGAGAATATAAAAAAGAGCTAACAGAACTTTTAAAAAGAGGATTTCAACGCGCTAAAGTTGATGGAAAATTCTATGAAATCGCTGATATTCCACCTCTTGATAAAAAATATAAACACGACATCGATGTCGTGGTAGACCGCATTGTTGTACAGAAGGATATCACCTCTCGCTTGGCTGATAGTATAGAAACCTGTTTACAGCTAGCAAATGGGCTTGCCATTGCTGAAATGGCAGACCAACCCTTAGCACAAAAAGAAACGACAAAGGAATCTGCTCATAAGTCGAAAAATAATACACACAAACGGCTCATTTTTTCAGAAAAGTTTTCCTGCCCTGTATCGGGTTTTTCTATTCCTGAAATTGAACCACGCCTTTTTTCGTTTAATAATCCTTTTGGCGCCTGTCCTCTCTGCGATGGACTGGGCATCAAAAAAGCAATGGATCCACTGAAAATTGTGCCCAATAAAAATCTTACCCTCAAAAATGGCGCCATTGCTCCTTGGGCTAAATCGGATTCACTTTATTATAGCCAAACCCTAGAAGCATTAGGAAAAGCTTACGGTTTCAAACTCACAGATCAATGGTGTGAACTCTCTAATGAAGCACAACAGGCTATTCTCTACGGTACAAAAAGAGATGAAATTTCTTTTATCTATAAAAATAATTCTGGTTCGCATAAAACGACCCAACCTTTTGAAGGAATCATCCCTAATATGGAGAGACGCTGGAAAGAAACCGATTCTGCTTGGTCTCGAGAAGAAATCGAACGTTATATGTCTTCTTCGCCCTGCCCAGCTTGTCACGGTTATCGTTTAAAACCAGAGGCACTTGCTGTAAAAATCAACGGAATGCATATTGGGCAAATATCAGATCTTTCTATTCTAAAAGCAGATGATTGGTTTGCCAATGTTCATCAATATCTCACAGAAAAACAACGTAATATCGCCGTACGTATTTTAAAAGAAATTCGTGAACGTTTGGCTTTTTTAAATCATGTAGGATTGGAATATCTTACCTTGTCTCGAAATTCAGGAACGCTTTCAGGTGGAGAAAGCCAACGCATTCGGTTGGCATCCCAAATTGGTTCTGGTCTTACAGGCGTTCTTTATATTTTAGATGAACCATCTATCGGTTTACACCAACGCGATAACGAACGCCTGTTGGAAATGCTGCGCCATTTGCGCAATCTTGGCAATACAGTTATTGTTGTTGAACATGATGAAGATGCTATTCTCACAGCGGATCATGTTGTCGATATGGGGCCTGCCGCGGGCGTTCATGGTGGAGAAATCATAGCGCAAGGGACACCGCAGGAAATTATAGAAAATTCAGCCTCTCTCACAGGCCAATACCTTTCAGGAAAAATGGCTGTTAAAATGCCGACAGAGCGACGCAAAATATCAAAAACGAAAATACTTAAAATCATCGGCGCCAAAGGCAATAACCTCAAAAATATCAATGCGAATATTCCTCTTGGAACCTTCACATGCATAACTGGTGTTTCTGGAGGAGGAAAATCAACATTTCTTATTGAAACGCTTTTCAAAGCAGCATCACATCATATCATGGGCTCTCATCACAGCCCTGCCAGCTATGACAAAATTGAAGGATTAGAATTTCTTGATAAAGTCATCGATATCAACCAGTCCCCTATTGGACGCACCCCACGCTCTAATCCCGCAACCTATACAGGCGCTTTTACACCGATTCGTGAGTGGTTTGCCGATCTTCCAGAATCAAAAGCCCGCGGTTACAAAGCTGGGCGTTTTTCATTTAATGTTAAAGGAGGACGTTGCGAAGCATGTCAAGGTGATGGAGTCATCAAAATTGAAATGCACTTTTTACCTGATGTCTATGTTACTTGCGATGTCTGTAAAGGAAAACGCTATAACCGAGAAACACTAGAAATAAAATTCAAAGGACAGTCTATAGCCGATATTTTGGATATGACAATTGAAAAGGCAGAGGAATTTTTCCAAGCTATTCCCACTATTCATAATAAAATGGAAACTCTCATTAAAGTAGGATTGGGTTACATAAAAGTAGGACAGCAAGCAACCACACTTTCTGGTGGGGAAGCACAACGTGTAAAACTTGCGAAAGAACTTTCTCGTAAAACAACGGGACGTACACTCTATATTTTGGATGAACCGACAACAGGTTTACATTTTCATGATATTTCCAAACTTCTTGAAGTGCTTCACGAACTAGTCGAGCAAGGCAACACAGTTATAGTCATTGAACATAACCTTGATGTTATAAAGACAGCCGACTGGATTATTGATTTAGGACCAGAAGGTGGAGATCGCGGTGGTGAAATTGTTGCAATTGGACGCCCTGAAGACATCATTAAGGTTCCCGCTTCCTATACGGGAAAATTTCTAAAACATGTTTTACTGCGCCCATCTCTCTATAATTCCAATTCTTAGAAACGCTTTCTATTGTAAAATACAGTATACTAACAAAGCCTGTACTTTTATTATTACCTGTAAACCAACACCTAATTCCAGTGGTGCAACATGTTTGAAGCAAAGACTAAAAACAATTTAGCGCTTTATAAGCTGTTTCAGTTGTCGTATTATCAAATAAGAATGGGCGCATAATTGCGTATTTATTCTCTGTTTTGTTTATACCTGAAACGACCAGACAGCCTAAACTGGGAAGAATACGAAGTTTTAAGGGTATAAATAAGTTCCTATCTTTCCATTTCCTTTTAATTTATCTTTATGATTTTCAAAGACATCCACAGCAATATCTTATAATGAAGATTGCCATTGCTTCACGCTTTTATTTATCGCGTTCCTTAATGAAGATCACATTCCTCACGAAGGGACAAAACGCCCCAAACGGAATATATTTGCGTTGCCAATTCCCACATCTGTTTTAAAGAAACATTTCTCAATGCTCTCAAGCCCATTTCACGACGGCTCCTATGAATGCTATAATGATAAACTCATTATTGTACACCACCATCTTTACGTTTACGAAGAAGCATAATCGGCATCATCACACTTTTTTCCAATATTTGTCTTCCCTACTCCCTAATATTGTAAAGCCTTTAGTTATCGAAAGCTTTCATAAAAAGCATTTTATTTATTTTTTCAAATGTTGTTATCCACACACTCATAACTATTTATGATATATAAAAGTATCGTTTTGATTGATTGACGATAAAAAGATCTAAAATGAGAAAATCTTACGCTATTAGAATTTCTCATTTAATGTGGAGAGAGTCTAATTATCCTTATAAGTCAAGATATTATCTAACAAAAAAGAAACAAAACTCTTTTATTATATTATTTGAATTCTTGTATAAGAATTGTAAGTTTTTTTCCAAAAAAACAGTATTTGGCTGTATTCTACAAAAGAAACTCTCCTAAAAGAGCTTAGAGTATCATTATTTTCGACTTTTTGTGCACAAAGTATCTGTTGGACATCTTACAGTTGTCAATATAATGTGATGCAGTCTAAAAAGACAAAATAACGTTGGAGATAATTTCAGCATGAAAAAAATTGAAGCCATTATAAAACCTTTCAAACTTGATGAAGTGAAAGAAGCGCTTCAAAAAATTGGGTTACATGGTATTACAGTAACAGAAG
This sequence comes from Bartonella sp. AA83SXKL, assembly GCF_042196965.1. NCBI lineage: Bacteria > Pseudomonadati > Pseudomonadota > Alphaproteobacteria > Hyphomicrobiales > Bartonellaceae > Bartonella > Bartonella sp. AA83SXKL. Next base: position 63,885 of record NZ_JBHIRG010000003.1, on the reverse strand, counting down.
CGAAAGGTTTTGGTCGTCAAAGGGAACATACAGAACTTTATCGTGGTACGAAATATGTTGTTGACTTTCTACCTAAAGTAAAGATTGAAATTGTTGTGTCCGATGAAAAACTGGAACAAACTGTTGATGCAATACGTAAAGCAGCTCAAACCAAACATATAGGGGATGGAAAGATATTTGTCTTTTCCATTGATGATGCAATTCGTATAGGCACGGACGAAACCGGTATCGATGCCCTTTAATAAATAACGAGAAAATTCACTTTTTTATCCACCTCAACGCCATATTAAGGAAATTGAATATGACAACCGCATCAGATATTATCAAACAGATTACAGACAACGAAATCCGTTTTGTTGATTTACGTTTTACTGATCCACGAGGAAAATTGCATCATATTACAATGGATATCGCAGAGATCAGCGAGGATACTTTTAGTGATGGTGTCATGTTTGATGGTTCTTCAATTGCTGGTTGGAAAACAATTAATGAATCTGACATGATTTTAATGCCAGATCCAGCAACAGCACATATTGATCCTTTTTTTGCTCAATCTACTTTGGTCATATTTTGTGATGTACTTGATCCTGTCTCTGGTGAGTTTTATCGTAGAGATCCTCGTTCTATCGCCAAAAGGGCTGAGGTTTATATGAAATCTTTAAACATTGGAGATACAATCAATGTGGGTCCAGAAGCTGAGTTTTTTATCTTTGATGATGTACGCTATAAAACGGACCCTTACAACACAGGGTTTAAACTCGATTCAAGTGAACTTCCCTCTAATGATGATACGGAATATGAAACAGGAAATCTAGGGCATCGCCCACGAATAAAGGGAGGCTACCTTCCTGTTCCGCCGATTGACTCCTGCCAAGATATGCGTTCTGAAATGCTCACAGCACTCAAGGATATGGGCGTACAGGTCGAAAAACACCATCACGAAGTAGCAGCAGGACAACATGAATTGGGTATTCGTTTTGATACACTTGTTCGCGAGGCTGACAAGATGCAAATTTTTAAATATGTTGTACATCAAATAGCAAACAGCTATGGGAAAACAGCAACCTTCATGCCAAAACCAGTTTTTGGTGATAACGGCTCTGGAATGCATGTCCACATTTCCATTTGGAAAGATGGTAAACCCATTTTTGCAGGAAATGAATATGCCGGACTATCAGAAACCTGTCTGTTTTTTATCGGTGGTGTTATTAAGCACGCAAAAGCAATAAATGCTTTTACCAACCCATCCACAAACTCCTATAAACGTTTGGTTCCTGGTTATGAAGCTCCTGTTCTTCTTGCCTATTCAGCACGTAATCGTTCTGCATCTTGCCGTATTCCTATGAGCTCCTCACCAAATTCAAAACGCGTAGAAGTTCGTTTTCCAGACCCAACAGCAAATCCCTATTTGGCATTTGCAGCCCTTTTAATGGCTGGTCTTGACGGTATCAAAAACAAAATTCATCCCGGACATGCTATGGATAAAGATCTTTATGATCTTCCCTTAAAGGAACTTAAAGAAATCCCTACTGTTTCAGGAAGCCTGCGTGAAGCGCTTGAAGCACTTGACAAAGATCGTGGCTTTCTTAAAGCTGGCGACGTTTTTGATGATGATCAGATTAATTCCTTCATTCAAGTAAAGATGCAAGAAGTCTTGCGTTACGAAACAACACCCCATCCTGTTGAATTTGATATGTACTATTCTGTTTAAACAATCAATACGCATTCTTTTGATTTTAAAAATGGAGGCTTTTGCCTCCATTTTTGTGGATATTCTTCTCATGCAAAAGCGCAAGAGGCTTTTTGCTCGTCCGCTTTTCCTTTATAATGTGTTGAATCTCTTCAAATGAATTAACAAAGGTTTCTAATGCCGCGAATTTGTTTTCTCGTTCCCGTTCTTTTATGCATTGTCTTTATCACATCAACAACTAAAGCACATACAATAACCAACCAAAAACTTACAACTCTTGAGAAAGCAACATCTGCTTATAGTAAAGCACTTAAAAATGCCGATGCAAATGCCATCTTAAATGCTATTCCTCCCCAAGTCATCAACCGCTTAACCGCCAAAAAAAATCTTAATCAATCACAATTTCTACAAATCATGAAAAGCCAAATAGAACGGTTGGCAGAAAGTTACAAGATTGAAACGATCAACATTGATCAAAAACAAAAACGTGAAGGTACCCTTGATAATGGTACCCCTTATTTTGTTATACCCGTGGAGCTTGTAACCACAACAAATGCTGGAAAAAAATGCTCTATTCAAACTGAAATTATTGCCCTACTTCACGATAACCAATGGTATTTTATCCGTGGCAATGACGAAGCGCTCTTAACCATAACCAATGAACTATTTCCTGGACTTGATAAAGTAAAAACCAATCCTCAAAAAGTCACAAAAATACTCTGAGCGAAAAGAATGCACGTAAATAAAAGATTTTCCCCTATAAACAAGTTGTAACAATTGTAGCAGCAGCATTAAATTCAACTTTTTTATGAGCACGGCGTGCTATTGTGTCTTTATCCGTTCCCCATTGCTCCATCATCCAATCTTCATCTAAATGGGCAATAGACCAAGCATGATCAGCATCAATGTTTCCCGCAGCAACAGCAAGAGCAATGAGAGCAGATCCCGTTAATGTTGTCATCATATGAAGTGCCGCAAGTATATAAGCAGACTCAACTCTACGTAAATAATGACTCACAGCTTGAAGTGCTTCTGGTGATTGTTCCACATGCATCAGCCCTTCTGTCAAATAAAACCGCGCACCCAGTTTTTTTTCTGCCCAATCTAATAAAGGATCCCATTGTTCAGATTGTTTTTGCACCAACTCTTTAGGTGTCTGTGCACGATAAAAGATCATATCACATGCAACGAAACGCAATAAATCTTCAAAAACCGCCTGCATATCATCAGCGATACCATCAATAACAGTATTAACCAAACGCGTCATCGGCATTTTTGCAGGATCAACAACGTGCTTTTGGTTCTCAAATTCCTGAGCAACGTATTCAGCAAACACTTCTGTTGGCACATGAAAATGACGCCTTGCGGGCGTTTTTACAGGACGTTCATCCAACAAAATCGTAAAGCCGCCCTCCTCACAAGCGATCTTCACTTGCTTATAAAACCGTTTTGGGTGTGATTGGAATGAAAGATTTTGAATCTTTTGAACAGAACTCTTTTTATTCAATGGCATATCAAAATGATCCAAAATCTCACGCATATTTGTTTACCTCTGATTTTTTCAAGAAAGCGACTGTTTCTTTAGGTTCTGTAGCTTCAATAAGGTTTAATCTGACCTTCTTAACGATTCCAAAGAAGAAAAAAATCTTGCCAATCTCAATCTAACTTAAGAGTTATATTTCATGTTTCTTTTACAAACAAGACAATGATGATTGCCTTTTATATATTTAATACAATCATAATAGTAAAACAATTTTTAAAAGTATTATCTTAATTAAGACGTTAAATATATTGAGTTTTATGGCAAAGATGTTCACGCCTTACCAATTTGCTTATTATTCACCTATAATAGTATTATCAATATGAACAGATTCAAAAACGCTGCTCATCCAAAAAATGATAGAGCAGTGCGGTTTACGTGTCATTCACCTTCGCTTAACCATTCCAATAATTCTCTAACATATCCAATAAATACCCTGCATAGAATTTTTCTGCTCAATTACTCCCCTAAAAGACGCTGTTTTACGGCATGATAGAATAATGAACAGACAAAATTATAATTGTAAATTTTCTTTCATATATACATTATTTTATAAAGCACTAAATTACTTAACGCATTGTGCTTGATATACTCTACATATTACACTAATTTAAATTTAGGCATATAATTATAAAGAATAGAGATCATGCAATCTGAAAATAATACTTTTATCTATACACTTGGCCCTGCAGATACTAACTGTGCAGCAGCAGCACAGTGGTGGCTTGACAATCACAATAAAAATATTTTGTTCACTGACTCGAGATCCCGTATTATCTTATACGCAACTCTTGAAGAAGCATTTAATGAACTTGCTCAGAAAAAGGATGGATATCTCTTAAGCTGTGCTGCTTACCCTGATTTGCATACACTCATATTTACCCGTTTAGGTGATATGCAATTATTTGACAGCTTTATCATGCCTACTCACTCTATGGTTTTAGCTAAACGCAATAACATTGATGAAATTAAAACCGTAGCGACTCATTCTGCCCCGCAATCTTTGGTAGCTCATCAATATGACAAAGTATTTGCCAACAGCAATGCTGATGCAGCCGTTCTTTGTAAGGCTGAAAAAGCCGATGCTTGTATCACAACATCAGTTGCGGCAAATCGCTATAAGCTGAATATTGTCGAAAATTTTGGACAAGTGCCAATGGCCTTTTTGCTCCACTCACTAAAGTCAACTAATCATGAAAAAATCTGAAGCGCTTCTTTCCATTGTTAACTTGGTTGACAAATTCCGTATGCGCCAAGAACGAGATGGGAGCATTAAAGAACCAACTTCAGCAGATAATAATATGATCAATGAATTGATCACTCTGCTGAACCACCATGCCAATATTCTTGACGGATTATCTCCAAAACTTTTAGCGACCATTTCTGATGATCTTCATCAGTGGATAATCAGCGGTTTAACGACCCCTCCTAAATTTGATAACACTTTGGCTGCTTTCAAAGCCCCATTACCAGATGCTCCCTTGTTTTTCTTGGCTCCAATGCGTGCAACAAATGGACCTGATCCAGAAGGATTCCAGCTGGAATTAGTTACAGGATATCGTCATGAAACGGCCTATCTTGCTGACGCCTCAAAATATACAAATAATTATCTATCACCTTTTCAATGTATAAAAATGGGAATAGCATCAAGAGGTTTTTTAGAAGGCAATTGCATTGTTCTATTCCCAGAATCTGTAGCGGCTGCTCAAAAAATTGATAAGCAAGCATTTGCTTTGTTTTTTTTCAGTAAATTCTTTGATATTTACAACAAGCAAACAATTGTGGAAGCTGAACGTTTACTCGGTCGAGATAGTAAATTCCTGTTCGGTCAATTGCATAGTCGTAACTTATCCAAAGAAGACATTTACGATGCTCGCTGTTTGTGGGGCTATTATCATGACTATGCACATCATACCGGACCGCGGCCATTGGATAAAAATCTGTATATAAAATTAAATTGGTTTACAGGTCTTCTAGAAGAAACTAAAGTTGATTTAATTACAGTGCGTATTATGCTACAAAATCATCCAAAATTTTGGAAAGAAATAACTGAATTTATCCTATTAGAACGCATATTTCGTTATCCAAAAGATTCTGATCAGCATATGACATTCGATGCTGGTACAGGGATCTTGCTTTTTGAAATATTGATGCGGAACAAAGCATTGATTGAAACAAATCAAGGTTATCTTCAATTTGATTTGGAGCGTCTTGAAAAAGTAATAATATTGATGATAGCAGATATAGAAGCACTTGAAGCATTAGATGATGACGCTTATTTGGCAGGAGCTAAAGATTATATCCAAAATAATCTTGGTAAGCCGCAAACTTCACAGTCACGATTTAATTTTTCAACATCATCTTATGCACAGCGAGTGATTAGAGGATTAAATCATTGAGTTTTATAAAAGGACGATTATTATTATTTACTTTTGCCATTCTAGCATTGTTTTCCATAAGTTGGTTATTATCTAAGAATTTGGTTAGCAATATACCCGTCATGCATGCGGTTGGACTTAGGTTGTTTGCCACCGCTGCCACCTTATGGCTGATTGCAGTATTTCGTGAGAAAGCTGTTTTCAGATCCCTACCATTGCTTTCCATGATACCTTCTTTTTTAATTCTCTCAGTGTTAGGATTCTCGCTGTATTTTGTATGCAGCTTTGGTGCATTAAAATCGCTCAAAGCCAGTGATTTAACCATGGTGCTCGCTACTATTCCAGGAATTACTTATATATTAGGTGCATTGACAAATGTCCTTAAATTCTCATGGCTGAAGCTTAGTGGAGTGATAATTGTCAGTGTAGCAGCTGTGGCATTCAATATAAACAATGGAGAAGGTGGATACAGCCTAATAGGAATAGCTCTTGCTTTAACAGCAGCCCTTTCTTACTCTGCTTATGGCTTATTGTCTAAACGTTATCTTAAAAATCTACCTTTGCTCACCTCACTGGCTTGGATCACGACAATTTCTGCAGCATCATTTATGCCATTATTTATTTTTGATCCTGCCCCACTCTTCTATCTTAAGTTAGAAGATATATTTAAAATATTGATTTTAGGAACTGTTTGCTCGGCACCAGTTTACGTATTATATCAAAAAGTTTTAGCCGAAGGAGGCGTATTATACGCCAACACTATCGGCGTATTATCCCCTTTTGCAGTGATTGCATGTGAATGGATAATCGGCTCGAGCCCTTCTCTCAATATGATCAAAATAATTGCTATGATTGTAGTTGTTATAGGGATGACACTCTTATTTATAGATGCATCAAAGGTATCTACATGGCAACATAAACGCCATTCTCAAAACTCCAAATTTAATAAGGAAACAAAATGAAAAAACTCGCGTTAGTTTGCCAGCGCAATGCAAAATTACCATTTATATTTGAAGCAGCACAAGCAGCTAATATCGAATTAGTAATGATCTATGATACCGCTGAAAGCGTTCCCTCTCAACACCCTGCAGCAGTAACTTCAACTTGGCAACTTCCTGTTTTTGATAACCCAGAGGCAGCTCTAGACACTTTTGCAACAGGAGCAAAAGAACGCAATATTTCTGGGGTTATGACCCTTCGCGAAGAAGCCATCCTATGGACAGCTTTGGCTGCAAAAAAAATCAATACTCCAAGTATTGAACCAGAAGTAGCAGCATTAACCAGAAATAAATATCTCATGCGTCAAACTTTCGCTAAAGCAGGCTTAAGAACACCAGGATTCTTTTATATAGATCATCCAGAAGACCTATCAAAAACACAAGCCTTGGATTATCCAGTCGTTATTAAACCCGTCTCTGGATGGGCAAGTGCAGGCGTCATGTTAGCTAAAAATTCCGCTGAACTTCCTGATCTCATTAAAGCCGTATGGAATGTTCAGCATAAAGACATGGCACGTTTTAATGATAAAAGTAAACCTGTAGGCTTAGTCGTAGAACAGTATTTGCCAGGAAAAGAGTTTGTCGTAGAATGCTTTGTTGATACAGCAGGTGTACACGTTCTATCCGTTGGAGACAAGGGACAGCCTGAGGGACCATGGTTTGAAGAAACAATTTATCGTCAACGATGTGATATAGATGATCCTTTAATTATTGCTTTATGTGAGGCTGCATGCTCTGGAGTTAAAGCTCTTGGTATAAATATGGGTGCTGCCCATGTAGAGCTACGCCTAGATGCTAATAATTTACCTTATATCATTGAGATAGGCGCTCGTATAGGTGGATCAGGTGTTTCCCATTTTATTGTTGAGCAAGGTACAGGAATTTCATTTGCAAAACTATGTATGAATGCCGCTTTAGCTGAACAAACCCCAGACCTTCCCGATATACTCCCAACTGAAAAAGTGGCGGCAAATTATATTATTCCTCTTCATGGGTATGGACGGTTTTCTGGATTTTCAGGTCTGGATAAGGTTGCACAGCATCCTCAAACCGCCAGAACTATCATTTTTTTTGAAACCAATCACATTTCACCACCTCCACCAGCATTTGGTGGATATCCTGGTTTTATTTTCTCTGTTCATAACTCAAACGAAGAAGCACGCAATTACCATAAATGGCTCGATGATACCTTAAGCATCATATGGCAAAATACTGATTTATAATGATAATTTATCGTTATTCATATTGAATGAGAACGCCGATATCGTAGGATTTTCTCATTTTAAATCTGTTTATCAGATGAACAAATTTTTTAAAGCATTTGAAAAATGCTATAGTAGATAAAAATAAATCAACACGATATTTTCATATTTATTAAAACACATGATATCATTATTAAAAGAAGCAACTAAAATTCTGCACAAACAATGGTTTTAATTCCGATAGTAGAACAAGACTTTGAAAATAACATTTATTATTTTTTTAAAAGATTTATTAAAAATGATAGCGCAAACCACCAGAAAAATGAACTCCAGAAAAACCAGCCTTGGTTAACCTATGCTGATAGCTAAGATCACTGTAAAGTGTAACTTTAGAAGAAAACTGCGCATTGATACCCAAACCTGTTTCTAAGGAAGAACCGAAAGCACTCAACTGAAAAACATCTTTAAAATGAACAAATTGTTCTTTACCAAAACAATGAGCAAGATGAATATTGCCATAAAAAGAAGTGATACGATCCTTATCAGAGGCTGTAAATGTTTTACTTAAACGCCCACCAACACGTACAAACCATTGACTCATTTTTTTCATATCAACATCAAATCCATCAATATCACGAAACTTATCAAATTGAAGATGTTGATAAATAAGCTGAAGTTGCGGATCAAAAATAAGATCTTTATATCCTGTCATAAACGTTTTACCAGCAGAAAACGAAACGTTCAAAGGATTTGCTTTTAATGTCGCCGTCTTACCCCAAACATGGCTACGCACATCCCCTTTAAACAAACCATAAGATAAAAGACCATCTATATAAAAACCAGTTTTGTGTTCCACACTACCGTATGACGTAAATGACCATTTATTAAACGTACTCTTTTGGCTTCGTTCCACGTTACGAGGTTGTAAAGAAAGCTTTCCATAGGTTCCCATAATCCCAAAAGATGTCGTACTATATGCGCTCTCTATTGTTTTGAGCAAAATATCTGTTTTTATAGCGTTATAATCAACATGACCATCGTACCCATATTTAAGTATAGAAAGATCTGAGACATAACGATAACTCCCACCATAACCGTGAACAGATAAAGCAAAGTTCCCTTCAACTTTTAATAATTTACGAGGAATAGACCGCGTAGCTTGCAACTGCTTTTGTTGATGACCAATATCCATGAGCCCAACATGAAATAAAGCATTTGGTAACAAAAGATAAGTTGGAACTTGTGGAACAACCTCTCTGACCTTTAACTCGGAAGGGGGAATAGCAGACACCTCTAAAGCAGGCTGAATATATTTACTTTCAAGGCGAAAATCCCAAAAATCTCCATCTCCTTCAACCAATCTTTGAGAAGTTTGTGCATTTCCAAGAGCAGAAGCTGGACCATAAGCATGAAGATAATATTGGTAAGGCAAACCCTCTAATGCGATATAAGCACGATTTAACTGAAAAGAATCCTCTGCCGCTTTTCCAGAAACCTGAATAAGTGAAATACTATGAGCATTTTCACCGGTTGCTATCTCACCCTGATTTCCTGCAACAAATTGCACATAAACTGTTGTTTTTCCAGAAACATCACCATGTATTAAAAGCCGATCAGTTTTTTTATTATCGAGCAAACCATCACTACTGAGATGCGTATTGAGATAAATATCTGCCCTATCTTGCGCACTATAAACTTCTTTTTCTCCCTTCCCAATATGAAGTGTCTGATACTCCTGAAACATTGGAGTCTCAAAAGCAATAAAACTATCAGAAACTTTCACAAATGAAATAGACGAACTTGTACGGTTTGCAACTTGCAAATCGATCTCTCTTCTTTTTGTCAAAAACCATTTTGATCCCCCTGTTAAATAAAGCTCAGCAATAGAATCATCGGCAACACGAGTCCCTCCTATCAATGAAGAAGAATTAGCCAAAATCGCTACACTCCCCCCCTTTTCAACTGTTAATAATAAGTCACCAAAAATTTTTGTACCTTCTGTTACTCCAATATAACTACGACTGTTATTACTATGAACAGCTGTCCCATCTGGAACCTCAAAAATCGTCCTTTTCAAAAAGACAAGCCCCTGTTCATACGCATCATTTTCCCCATCCCTCTCAAAATACATACCATGTTTGTTACCTATTGCTTTAATTGTTGAATCTTCAATATTAACCCGCGAAATTAAAATATTTCCTTCCCTGCCGTTATTGGATGGCGTGTTAGAATCTTGTCCAACTGTTAAAACATGAACATCCGTAGAAATAATATTCGTATTTTTTACATAAACAGAACCCTGATGTTTTACATTGAAAACTGTATGTGTACTTTTTTCATTTGTATTTTCTTTGTCTTCTGTTTTTTGATATTTTGAAGCAATGGTAACACCATCTAAAGTCGCACTCCCCCCTCTCCCCACATAAAGCGCAGCAGCATCATTCACATCAATAAATCCACTTTTCATCTGAATACCCGCATCAGCACTAACGAAAAGAGCACTCTCTTGACCGATACCCAAACCTTCCACTTTAATTTTTGTATTCGTTAACGTAACAGATGCTCCTCGCTTCTCTGCATAAGCAGCAATCTGAGAAGCCTCAATTGTTCCACGATTAACCTCAATCATTCCACTATCAGCTTTAAGACCTATTGATACATTTTTTAAAGCTGAATCGCTCAAAACAATTTTTCCCCCTCGTGATACAAAAACACCATAAATATCTTCTATACCCGCAGTAGCTTCAACCTCTACACGCGTTGCCTGAATAACTGTATTTGGCTCCTGCACTACTATAGCAGCAGGTAACATGAGAGAACGACCCTCCCCATTCTTTTCTTTAACAGGCGCCGTGAATTTATATACTTTATCACTAATTGTATGCTTTGAACCATCACTGCATCCGTAAGGTAATTTGTTTTCATCACATGACAGTGATGTATATGAATGAGAATGTGCCTCAATATTTATATTTAACAAAAAAGAAAAAATAGCTGCTGTAAAAAAGCACGAATACAAGTGATTGTTAGATACCTTGACTATCATTGTTTCTCAAAACTTTCTTTTTTCAACAAAAACAAAAAATGCTGGAAAAAAAATAAACCACAAATTAAACACAATAAGAACAAAACAAACAAAATTATTTTATTTTTTTATGATAAAATCATAGCATTCAATAATATGTTTTGTGTTTTATGTAAAGAAAGAACAAAAAGTTTAAAAATACCATTTAGGAGGACAATCCCTTTAAAGAAGGCATCTCAAAAACCGCTGAAAACTGTAATTACAAAAGGCCCAAAAACCAATCTTAAAAAAACGTGAAAAAATGCGAATTTTGAAGAGATATAATATTCAATTTATCTCACCACAAAAAAATAAAAATACAACAACATGAGAATAACTTTTAAGATTAAACGATTAAAACGTTTTAATAAAACACAGCACAAAAAGATACAATATACGAAATCTATAACCGCATCATCTCTTCAACCACAACAAAAAAACAAGAAATTGCACACTAATGTATAAGCTAATGTACACAATTTCTATATTAAAAATGTTAAATATCTAACAAAGAAATTTGAATAAATAAAAAACTTCTCCTAATACCCTATCATCAATGATTTGAATTAATAAATGTAATATTTTAGATCTTTTGATAAAATCTAAAATACAGTAAAACACTCACCATTCTGAACTTAAAAAACACCAAAATAAAATTTCATCAAAATTAGCTCTATGAAAGATATCTGTTTATTATCGTTAAAGCAGATATTTTAGCAAAGCTATTATTTGCCATTCTTTATATTGAATAAATTTCTCTAAACAACAACCCACTATCCTCCGCTAGCATCATCTGACCACAACACTATTGCCAATCTCGTAGCTGATGAATATAACTACATTGGAGACAAAAGAGCTATATTTCTCTCTTCTCCCGTTTAATATTTTTATTTAATTATTGCTTTAAAAATCAACGTTCTACTGTTGATGATCACTTGTACAAAGCTTTTTTTATTTTCTGGCGCTTTTTATCATTTTCAAAACGTAACATCAAATCTCGCTCTTGTTTTGTCGAATTGGTTACAACAAAAGTATCATTGTCCATAACCTGCTGATACCCTGCTACCATTAAATTGACTAAAAATGAATCACTTCGCGGCGTTGATGAAAAATAGATTCCCTTTGAATCTTGTAATTTGTACCGATAACCTGCTTTAGTCATGCACTCATAAACTGCTGCAAAATCACTTGCACGCGAATCCATATTTTTAGAAGAAGCGTAGATTGGTTTCCAACCACATTTTGACAGTGCTTGTTGGACCATAGACTTACTGACACCAGACTTTTCCCATAATTCTAACGTCGATGGGGGAGGTTTGCTAATACACCCAGCAGAGCTTAATAAAATTATAGCACTCAATAATTTCAATGTTTTTTTCATTTCCCCCTCCGTCAATATTTACGATAGAAAGACTGATAAGTCTTCTAATATTTACTCACACGCAAGATGACTTTTGTTAGCATATAGATATTGAAGAAACAATCCCACCCCCCCCCATGGAAAAACAAGAATGTAAGGATTTTTGATTACAGCAGCCTCAATACTTAAGGTTGACATTCAGGTTGTTCTTTATGCTCTTGACAATGAGGACTATTCAAACGCCTCTCTACACTTCGCTGAGGAATAACTGCATCAGGCTGACAAATTGGAAGATTTTTATATTTCTCACACCACTTCATTCTTCCCAATTTATCTTGGAAACCTGCTTGGATCATACATGCATTCACAGACTCCTCAGCATTGAATTTCTCATCCGTACTTGTTTCTGTATCAAGACGACCATCAAGATGCTGTATTCCACATTCTAACAAAGCTTTTTTGATCTCAAGCTGATCAGTACCGGATTTTTCCCATGCATCTACAGCTGTTCGAGAAGGCTGCTCAGGGTAGCATCCAGCCATAACAAATAAGGTTATCCCGCTTAATAATTTTAAAATCTGCTTCATTTTCCTATCCTTGAGTAATTTTGATATTACGAAACAATCTATAAATTATTTTACATGCTGTTTTTTATTTCCAAAACAATGATGAACATTATCAACCTATATTATTTTATCTTTCCGAAGATTATGCCATAATTATTATATCAAAAATACGGTAAAATTATTACTAAAATCATATATCTATCAACGATATGCTTATAATTATTATCAATATTTTGATTACAACCAAAATAGATATTTTATATTATTGCGCCAACAGTTGTGGTACCCATAAATAAATAGCATTGACATGCTGAATTAAGCCCCCCGCGTACGGGTATGAGAAACATGAAGGTAGGGATTGTGATCGTCACAAACAGCAAGACTTAAGGTTTGCATTCAGGTGCATTTTTATATTTTTTACAAAAAGCGCTGTTCACGCGCTTCTTGACACTGTGCCTCGGGATGACAGCACCCGGACGACAAATGGGCAAGTTTTCGGCTCTATGATTCTCGCACCAAGTCCCCCCACTTTATCACGGAAACCTGATTGGAGCATACAAGCTTCTATGGTTGCTATTGCATTGTAGCTGAGCTTTCTGCTTTCTGGATCAACATCATAAGGCGTTGGCATACCACATTCTAATAATGCTTTTGCTACCTCAGTAAAATCTGCTCCAGGTTTCTCCCACGTAGCTATCTCTCCTGGAGGAGTTTTATTAAACTGGCACCCAGCTATACTCAATAGAGTTATCGCGCTTAATAATTTTAGAGTTTGTTTCATTTTTACTCCATGATTTAATTCAAGGCTTTTGTTCTAAATGAGATGTGTCATAAAACTTTTGGCATTTATAACCCACATCTCCAAGACAAGTATGGAAGCTTATGGGATTCATGATCACTCTCCACCATTCTTTCCAAACGTTACTACCAGCAGGTATCGTCTCGTAGGTATAGCCATTACCGCCAATAATTCTGCTTACAAAGTCAAATCTATTCCCATCAAAACCAATAATGGTTTGTTTGCCATCACTCACATAACCTAACAGACCGTATGCAACTAAAACATTAGAGGCTGGTCCATAGAAATTGATATTCGTGTTGTCGGCTATCCCGCGAACACCTTCTTGTTTGAAAGAATTCAGCATATTCCCCAATGTCATTGTCCCGCGACTATGTCCATAAAGTTCTAATCCTGTAAGACCATAGCTATACATCAAATCTTTTGCTTCTTGTGTTGAATTGGTCAAACCCCAAAAGTTATTTTCCATAAACTTCTGATAGCCCGCGACTAGAAGTTCTGAGATAGCAGAATCAGCTTCTGGGAACACAACAAAATAAAGCGGTTCATTTTTATTCTCCGCATGTTGCTCTGTATAAACAGCGGCTTCCTCTGGTGGAGTAAAGATGCCATTAAAGGATACATGCACCTTGCCATCAGAACCTTCTTGCAAATGCTGCTTTTCTTCATCCGTTAAATAATGAAAGAGAGGGAACAATCCCGCCATTCCAAGCAAATGCAAAAATAGTGGGATTGTTGATCGTCACTAACAGCAAGACTTAAGGTTTGCATTCAGGTGCGTTTTTATATTTTTTACAAAAAGGGCTGTTTAAGCGCTTCTTGACACTGCGCCTCGGGATGACAGCGCCCGGACGACAAATGGGCAAGTTTTCGGCTCTAAAAGTATAACATGGCCCACCCGCTCTTGCTACCTCTTCATCTTTATAGCGGAAACCTGATTGAAGCATGCAAGCATAAGTTGTTGCTTTTGCATTGACGCTCTGCTTTCTGTTTTCTGGATCGACATCATAAGGAGTTGGCATACCACATTCTAATAATGCTTTTCCTATTTCAGTAAAATCTGCTCCTGGCTTTTCCCAAGCACTCAAATACCCTCCAGGAGTTTTATTAAACTGACATCCAGCGATACTTAACAGAACTATTATACTCAATAATTTTAAGCTTTGTTTCATTTTTTCCTCCTTAAAGGGACTTGTACTCGATTGAATGAGCCATGAACATACCGACATGCTTGGCTCGCATCTCCAAGGCAAGTATGGGGATTTATGGGATTTGTAGCCACTCTCTACCATTCTATCCAAACGTTACTGCCAGCAGGTATCGTCTCGTAGGTATAGCCATTACCGCTAATAATTCTGCTTACAAAGTCAAATCTATTCCCATCAAAACCTGTTTCACGCGTCTGTGAATGGCTGCTATGATGGTCTGTCATGCCAACAATCGTCATACTTTCTCCCATTACATTGATATCTTGATCGGAAATCAGATGAGAAGCAATAATCGTAGCATCTCATTGTACATCCATATCAACATTGCCTGTTGCCTCAAGGATAGAGAGAATTGTTGTTGTGTGTGTTTCAGAGCTATTGGAAGATTTCTCGTGTAAAAAGCCATTTTCCGATGATTGTTTTTGCTAGTCGTAGTGTTCTTGAGCGCCTTTTATGGTAATATTGAATAATTTTGCACCGAAATACAGTTGCGGAGTGCATTTTGTCCGCCTCCACTTGTAATAAAAATTACTCTTGTATCAATATTAAAAAAATAAGTTTGATCCTTCCTCTTGTGAGAACAATAACAATAAGAATCGTAAAACTGTCACACGTTCATTGTTCTCTTTAATTTACTCTTCTATGAGATTTTATTGTAATACCTTGCTGCTGTTTATTAAAGTTTTTGTAAAAACAATGATACAATGCCTCATGTAACTTTGTTATCCACTATTTTCTACAAACGCCAATCCTCTTTGAGAAAAAAATACATAAAGAACTTTATCTTCGCTTCTAAAAGCAATAGTAATTTTCTAAACAACAAAATTTAAACAACCAATTTTTTAAAGAGCTTAAAAAACAATTCTTACAATAACTTCTTTCGTGAAACAGAACTTCATTAATACGTTTAGAAAAATATATCTGCCTATAATCATGTATCTGGTAAAATCTATTTGCACTGTTAGGCATTTTAACCTGAAAGACTTATATTGATGGCACAGCTCACCATCAAAAAAACGCCTAATATTTATATGATTTTGTCGTTACCGTAAGCAATGGCTCACAAAAACTTCCAAAGCAAAATAATAACGAGCAGATTTTTTCAATCTAGATTGTTCTAACCTTTAGAGAAACAATCAAACACCTGTTCTCCTGATGACATCAGCTATTTGTTTTGAGTTTTTTCTCTATTCACATTTTATTCAGATTCTTTTGCTTAAAATTATAAAGTTTAAGTGCATAGAAACAAATAACAAGCCAAGCAATCCAAATAACACCTATAATTAAAACTGGTCGTGTCTCATCAAAGTACCATAGGAGAATAAAAATAAAAACCATAAATAAAATAGAAAAAATCGATCCTATTGGCCAAAATGGAATGGGAAATTTTAAACCATTCTGAGCTTCTTTAGGCATCTTAATTCGCATAAAAAATTGTGAAAGTAGAATCATCATCCAAACAAAAACTGTCGCAAATGTTGCCATTGCAGCAATAAGAAAAAAAAGCTTTTCATGATAAAAATAATTAAGGACAGCACCAAGAAGAAAAATACCAAAGATCATCAAAATAACAAAAACTGGTATACCGTTTTTTGATAAATATTGAAACTTTTTTAAAGCATAACCTTCTTGCGATAAACCATGGATCATACGACAAGCACCATACATTCCACTATTCATTGCTGAAATAGCCGCTGTAACAACAACAATATTTAAAATATTTGCTGCATATGAAATCCCAAGATTTTCAAAAATGGATACAAAAGGGCTATCCATGAGACCAATCTCATTCCAAGGATAAAGAGACATTAAAATAGCTAACGTCATGACGTAAAAAAGCAAAATACGAACTGGAGTAGAATTAATTGCCTTTGAAATCGTTTGATGAGGGTTTTGAACTTCCATGACTGCCATGCCAATGATTTCTATGCCACCAAAAGCAAAAACAACAACACTAAAGCAAGCTAAAAAACCAAACCAACCATTGGGAAAAAGTCCACCATTTTTCCATAAATTATGAACAGTAACGGTAGAAAAATCTGCACCTTCACCCCACCCCCAAAAAATAATTGCTATTCCTAAAATAATCATCGCAATGATAGCGATAACTTTAATAGAAGATAGCCAAAACTCTAGTTCACCATAGACTTCTACAGCAGCTAAATTAATACCTGTGATGATTAATGTAATACTCAGTGCCCATACCCAAGGAGCAACATCAGGATACCAAAACCCCATATAAGTCGCAAAAGCTGTAATATCAGCCAAACCAACAAGAATCATCTCAAATACATATGTCCATCCCGTTAAAAAACCTGCTAATGGTGATATGTAATTTGCCGCATAACGAGCAAAAGAACCAGGCAATGGATTATGAAGTATCATCTCTCCTAGAGCCCGCATAACCATAAAAATAGCTAAACCAGCAATACAATAGGCAATCAAAACACTGGGACCCGCAAGCTTAATTGCCTGTGCAGACCCATAAAAAAGACCTGTTCCAATAGCAGAACCAAGAGCTAAAAAAATAACTTGGCGCTTACTCATCCCTCTTTTCAGTTCATTTATTGCCATTTCTTTCCTTACTTTTTGAAATGCTGACAATCCACACCACGATAACAGCTCTATGAGAAATAAAGCCTCATGTTTCTTTCACAAATATATTTCAAAAAACATCGAAGACCAGCCAGTCCAACACTTTGCTCTAAACAATGAAAAAATACTTTTATTGCGAATTATTCAGCTTTTATAGCCTGCAATTTCGTATTATTTTATTCAAATAAAGTGATAATGAATTTTTTCATAATTGTCATTTAATTCATTTCGTATTCTCTAGTTTTTTTACAGAGAAAATTAACCTTAATGTAATCTAAACTTTAGGCTTCTATTTCGGTGCACTGAAATAGAAGCCTAAAAATTCATAACAAACACATTAACTATGCATACAATTAATTTTTTGTTACTTTAAGCAAACTTTCTTTGAGCCCATAAAACAAACTTTTTACGCCAATTGAATAGCTCAATTAATGATAATACGAATCTCGCAAGTTTTCAAAAGCATGAGAAAATCTATCTACAACCCATCTTTTAAGGACTCCAGCTGCCTTAACGACAAGCTTTCCAATGAAAAAAAAATATACGATAAAAAGAGCATCTTTGATTATTGGTCCGATGATAGCGTTCTCATTACCTCTGGGAATTTGCCCTGAGATAGCAATAAAATCTTTGTTTTTCGCTGAAATAAGAGGCTCTTTCTCTTGGGCCACTATCATAATGAAAACTTCCTCTGGAAAGCTAGCTCTCCTAAAATTTGCATGAATCTCAAGAATTTGAGAGAAAAAAAGAAGTGTTATTAAAACACATAATTTAGCACTTTTAAACATTCTTTTCTCCTTTTTTATTTTAAATATCAAAAATGAACTATAAAATTCATAAAGTATTAAAAATAAGAAGAATATAAAATAAAAATTTTATTTTTACTTGATACAATACATATATCATAATTTATATTTATAAAAATACAATATCACGAATATATAATTCGTATATATTATTTAACTTATATTAAAATTTCTGATATAAATCAGAAAATATAGGTGCTTTAAGTTCATAGTTTCTATAAAATAACAAAATATCTAGTTAACTACAAAAATCAGATATATACAGTAAAAAATATATAATTTATTAAATAATTCAAATATAGTATCGCTCCTCTATATTTTCATATGAGAAAGTTTTAAAATTCAATATCCGCCCTTCAGCATTGACCTTAAAACAAATACTATTGAAAACTTAATGAAGGAAAAATTGTTTCTGGTAAAACAGATAATAAGTGCCCTTCACGCACAAGTATATGTGCTTGATGAAGATCTGGAGCCAGATAGCGATCTTCCTTAAGAGAAGCAACATTTTTTCGTAGACATTCCATAACAGATTGCAAAAAAGTACTTGTTTTTAAAGGTGCACGATATTCAATTCCTTGTGCTGCAACAAGCGTTTCAATGCCAATAAGTGTAAAAAGATTTTCGCTCATTACCAATAACCGACGCGCTCCATGGCAAGCCATTGAAACATGATCTTCTTGATTGGCAGAAGTTGGGGTTGAATCAACGGAAGCAGGATGGGCCATTTGCTTATTTTCAGACATTAAAGCTGCCGCTGTTACTTCAGCAATCATAAAACCTGAATTAAGACCCGCATTATGTGCTAAAAAGGCTGGAAGTCCATAAGAAACTGCTGGATCAACCATAAGAGCAATACGCCGTTGAGAAATAGATCCTATTTCACATAAAGCAAGAGCAATCTGATCAGCAGCAAACGCTACAGGTTCAGCATGAAAATTCCCACCTGATACAACTTCACCATTCCTTAAAATCAATGGATTATCTGTAACAGCATTTGCTTCAATAATCAGTGTTTTTGCTGCTGCCAGCAAAATATCAAAACATGCCCCCATGACCTGTGGCTGGCAACGTATACAATAAGGATCTTGTACACGCTCATCCCCCTGTAAATGTGCTGCACGAATTTCTGAATCCTCTACAAGCTTTTCTAATGTTTTCGATACGGCAATCTGCCCATAATGTCCTCGTAAAATATGGATATCAGGATGAAATGGCGCCGTTGATCCCATGATAGCATCTGTCGTCAAAGCCCCTGCCAACAATCCACCACACAATGCCCGATAACCTCGAAAAAGACCAGCAAGTGCAAGGGCTGTTGATGTTTGAGTCCCATTAATAAGAGCTAGACCTTCCTTTGCCTCTAAAATAATAGGGGACAATCCCGCTTTCTCTAATGCAACCGCCCCACTCATACGAATATTTTGAAAAAATGCTTCCCCTTCTCCCATCATAACAGCCGCCATGTGAGCAAGTGGAGCTAGATCACCTGAAGCACCAACAGACCCTTTTTCAGGGATGACAGGAATGACGCCCTTTGCAAGCATATTTTCCAGCAAATTTACTAATTCTAGACGAACTCCTGAAGCCCCTCTTCCTAAAGAGATAAGCTTTAAGCTCATTATCAAACGCACAATATTTTCAGCTAAAGGCTCTCCTACCCCACAACAATGGGACAAAATAAGGTTTCTCTGTAAAACAGCGACATCGTCCGCATCAATTTTAATGGAAGCCAACTTCCCAAAACCAGTATTAATACCGTACACAGGCTCACTTCCAGCAGCAATTTCAGCAATGCGCTGAGCCCCTTTCTTGATAGCTAAATGCGTGTCATTATGAAGTTTACTCACTTCACCATTAAAATAAATAGCTGCAAGTTCACTAAGCGTCACTTCGCTCGGTTTCAGTATAATAGTCATAATTTACTTTCTTTTTTTATCAAAGTATAATGTTTAGCATTATTGATCCTTCTATAAAACAAAAAAACTATAACGACTCTTTAAAACGAGAATGCTTTCTTAAAGACATTCCTTACAGTGGAGTCATTATTCAAAAGTAGAATAGTTTACGATAAATGAAAATGAAATATTGACAAGCTCAACCAAGGTCATGGATTTCAAAAATAGACAACACATTAATTTATAATCATGATCTAGCATTATTAATATTAAATGAGAGAGCGGAATATCTTAAGATTCTTTCATTCCAAATCTGTGTATGTTTAATCAATCAAAACCATTCGCTTGCACGTCATAAGCGAGATTGTCGTATGGATAAAACTGTACAAAAAAGGACTAAAAACTCCTCTTATAAACCATGTCAAGGGCTGTCGCAACATTGGAAAATGACAAAGTGTGTGATGGTGCAGGCTTATTCTTTTATGAAGCGTAAAGATGGAGAACTCAATGGATTTATCATCAAGCTATTCCTACTAAACTTATAAAAACCTTAAATAGATAGCTGCCACAATCTATCATGATTGCAAAAATTAAACTCTATAGAAAATTAAAAAACTTATTCAACACATCACAACAGAGAAAAAATTGAGCTTATTTGCCACTTCTAAAATTGTATTTAAAGCGCCAGATTAAACCTTGAAAAACACATCTTCAATAAAACCACATAAGACTCGGACTAACCCGTTATTTAAAATAGAAAATAAAAGAAGTTTTCTTATATCAAAAAAAATTAATTAATATATTGTTTTTATATTATATATTCTAAAAAGAGAAATGCTTCATATAGCATATTTATATTTTACTTTTTGTTATATTCAATCTGAATTTAGAGATAATTTCAAAATGAGTTGTTTTTTAAAGGTTCTTCCAAGCCATTACCTTTTTTACTACAAATTTCTGATTATGATAATTTTTTGTACTTTTTCAGTTATTTTTGTCAAAATTTATTAAAAACACTCTCATTTAATAATAAAAAGCAATCATAAAAACAAAGAATTATCAAACATTTCTATTCAATCTACCTCTTTCCATTTTATAAAATAATCTGTTGTTAAACTGCAGTAAAGAAAGCGCTTCGATGCTATAATGCAGTGCATAAATTTTCTATTTAAACTCTCTCATATTAAATGAATAATGAAAATCAACGGTAATAAGATGTCAATGTGAATGCTGAAGAAAAAAACTTTCCCCCTCAAAGTCTGCCTTAATAATGCGTTAATTTCCTGAATACCGCCCACTCTGATGTGCTAAAAGAGCAAAAGCAATCATCGATATCGGATTATCCTGCATACATATAGAGCTCACTTCGATACAAAAGCTCCAAATTGCCTTGCACTTCATATTTCTTTATCAATGCGACCAATTGCCGCAAATATTCTTCCCCATAGAAAGCAATAGCGCGTTGCGCTTGCGTTGAAGAGCGGCTCATTCCAATAAAAGCTTCAGATGGGATCATCATCGTCCAATTGTGCGTATGAAAAAAATCTTTTCTGGATCTACCCCAAAGCCATCACTCATTTCCTGTAAAAAATCAAAATTACGATAATACCGAGAATAGTTCGGACTCATTTTCTCTAACAATGTCTCATAAGCCTCTAGAAATTCGCTATGCTGGAAATCGCGATTATTTTGAATAACCGCCATGACACCATTGACCCGAAGTTGATCTGAAACAGAACAAAGCAACTTAGAACGATCC
The DNA here is from genome assembly GCF_042196965.1 of Bartonella sp. AA83SXKL. Classification (NCBI taxonomy): domain Bacteria; kingdom Pseudomonadati; phylum Pseudomonadota; class Alphaproteobacteria; order Hyphomicrobiales; family Bartonellaceae; genus Bartonella; species Bartonella sp. AA83SXKL. The sequence goes on along the minus strand of NZ_JBHIRG010000003.1, from coordinate 42,022 downwards.
ATCCACTGAAACGCTTGCGCTGCAATGACAAGATCAACCTCGCCAATTTGAGGCAATAGGTCTTCGGCACGGCCCTGATACCACTGCACCGTAGGAAATTTTTTTCGCCCCTGCTTAATCATATCTGCCGATACATCGATAGCATGATATTGGTGCTCATTTCCTAAAAATTTAACAATTCCCTCTAATGCGATGCCTGTCCCAGCACCCACATCCACAATGGACAAATGCTTTTTGTTCTTAAAAGGATGGAGCATGGTTTTAAATAAAGTAAGGGGATAGCGAGGACGATAACGATCATAATCATTAGCCAATCCATCAAACTTTTCACTTTGCCGCTGAACACTTTCTATCATAGGACTTTCACCCTCCTTCTCAATTACTACCATACATAATAAAAAAGCCTTTTTTATCCAATTTATTAAACATAACTTCTAAAGGAGGAAAATAAGAACTGCCCTGACCTTCTATCTTTCCATAAGATTGATACTTACATTTTTCTCTTTTCCAATTGTTATCTGCACGTTGCGAAATCCAAAACTCCTACGAAAATAATATAATTTTCTGTAATAATAATTGATATAAATATTATTGATCTTTTATAAGATGACATCTATATTACTATTATTATTTTAATATCAACAAGTCACTTAAGCGTACCTAAAACGCATAGAGATATCAATTTATTGATAAATACGCCTGTTTATAAAGTTCAAAATACTTTCCACCAAGAAAATAAACCCTATATAATACATAAAATATCTGTGGAGACATCTTTATGTTAAATGTACAAACTTCTTCAATGTTTAAAATATTAAAAAAATTTCCAATCGTGATTTTTTTGGCATGGTTAGTGCCATTTTTAAGTGGGTGCGGATTTAATACGATACCAACAAATGAAGAAAAAGCACATGCAGCATGGAGTGAAGTGCTCAATCAATATCAACGTCGTACAGATCTCATCCCCAATCTTGTAGAAACAGTTAAAGCTTACGCAGCTCATGAACAAAGCGTTTTCACAAATGTAATTGAAGCACGCGCCAAAGCAACGCAGGTCAACATTAATGCAGATATGTTGAATAATCCAGAAGTTATGCAGCAATATCTCAAAAATCAAGCAAATTTATCAAGTGCACTTTCGCGGCTTATGGCTGTTGTTGAAAACTATCCGGATCTTAAAGCAAACCAAAACTTTCTTGCTCTTCAATCACAATTAGAAGGAACAGAAAACCGTATTTCCGTTGCGCGCCGCGATTATATTGAAACAGTACGTGCCTACAATACTGCACTCAAAACAATGCCGACGATGATTTGGGCAAAATTATGGTTTCGTGATGCTAAACCTATGCCAACTTTTACCATCGATACTGATAGCCAACAAACACCAAAGGTTAATTTTAATTAATGAAATCATTTCGATACTCTTTGCAACGTATTGTATTTCCAAAATTATGGGCTTTTATCTGCTCTCTGTATTTAGTTGCTGCATTGGGAAGTATCGCTTGTTCGCAAATAAAATTTCCTCATTTAACAGGTTATGTTAATGATGTGGCTCATTTGCTCGATAATGCAACCAAAGAAGACTTGACAAAAAAACTGGCAGCACTCGAAGAGAAAACGGGAGATCAAATTGTTCTTGTGACACTCCCTACTCTTTCTGGCAATGATATAGAAACATACAGCAATTCTCTTTTTCGTACATGGGGATTAGGCCAAAAGAAGATCAATAATGGTGTATTACTGGTCATTGCACCGAATGAACGCACAGCACGTATCGAAGTTGGATATGGTTTGGAAGGAGAGCTAACAGATGCTCTTTCCTCTGTCATTATTAATAGCTTCATGATTCCTAATTTTCGTGAAGGAAATTATCAAAAAGGAATTGCTGAAGCAGTTGATGCAATTATCAAAGTTATTACAGAAAGTGATTCTGATTTTACTTTTCGCATCAAAGAAAAAGCTAAAATCGTTGAAGAACAACGTAAACAAGCTGAAAAAGAAGAAATAATTATAAATACAATCATGTTTCTCATTCTCTTTATAGTCGTTGGTTTGCCCATTCTTGCAATGATTTTTGGTAAAAAAGTGGGTCCACAAAAGTATCTCTGGCTGGGGATCATCTTCACACCTTGGTTTCTTAACTTAAGTGCCGGTGGCAGATATCCTGGTGGAAGGTTCGGTGGTCCTCGAGGTGGAGGGGGATTTAGGGGTGGTGGTGGATCATCAGGTGGTGGTGGTGCAACAGGAAGATGGTAAAAGGAACGTGGATTTTTAAGCGTAGCAAATCTTCTTAAGATAAAATTTATGAACGTATTCTCTTTTATTCAACAATTCTATACCTTACTCTGTAATCACTTTTATTGATTACAAAATAAACTCAAACATCAAGATAAATATTACCAATGACATTTGAATTGAAACATACGGATCGTAATCACTTATCACATCATTTTAATGCAATTCTAGGAAATCCACCCGTTGAATGGAAGATAAGTGATCATCTAGTTGAGTATCCTGAAGCTCTGCGTTATATGCAAGAACGTGTAGAAAAAATTCTTGCAAAAACCGCGCATGAACAAGTTTGGCTTCTTGAACACCCTTCCCTTTATACAGCGGGAACGAGTGCAAATAAAAAAGATCTTTTAGCGCCTAATTTATTCCCTGTTTATGAAGCAGGACGTGGAGGTGAATTTACATATCACGGTCCAGGACAGCGTATTGCTTATATCATGCTTGATCTTAAACGCCGAAAACAAGACATTCGTGCTTTCATTAGTGCATTAGAAGAATGGATCATACAGATGCTTGCCAACTTTAATATTAAAGGCGAACGCAGAGAAGATCGCGTTGGTGTCTGGGTTAAACAGTCTCATTGCCCATCAAAACAAAATGATCTTTCTTCCGAAGATAAAATTGCAGCTATTGGCATTCGAGTGCGCAAATGGATAAGTTTTCATGGAGTTTCTATCAATGTTAATCCTAACTTAGCCCATTATTCAGGAATTGTTCCTTGTGGAATTACAAACCACGGTGTAACAAGCTTTCTTAATCTCGGTTGCCATGTAGCAATGCATGATGTTGATATTGCTCTCAAACACGCTTTTGAAAAAATTTTTGGCCCAACAATCGATGTTTCCTAAGTGCATTGATTTTTAAATAAAAAACAGGCATAAAATTATTTTAATAATATTTGATTTTATGAGGTGGATAGTTAAACGCTATGAGCGATAACAAAAAGGATCTTTTTAGTGTTTTAAATAAAGCCCAATCTCGGGTAAATACAAAAGAAAACACTCTGCAGTCTCCAATGAAATCAAACGCGATGATTTCAAGAAAAAGTGCAAAAGATACGCAAGAAGATGACTATAATGCCCTCTCTATTCGAGTTCTTGAGGGTTTAGAGCCTGTACGTTTACGCCCTGGAATGTATATTGGTGGAACAGACAGTAAAGCGCTTCATCATTTATTTGCCGAAATTATTGATAACGCGATGGATGAAGCTGTTGCGGGTTATGCAGATTCTATTGAGGTCTCATTAGATAGGAACGGTTATATAACCGTTACAGATAATGGACGCGGTATTCCTGTTGAAAATCATCCTCAAATGCCTGAGAAATCGACTCTTGAAGTTATTATGACACAACTCCACTCAGGGGGAAAATTTGATGGAAAGGCTTATCAAACTGCAGGTGGACTTCATGGAGTAGGAATTTCTGTCGTCAATGCTCTTTCTGATGATATGGAAGTTGAAGTTGCACGAGAACGAAAACTTTACCGCCAACGTTTCTCACGTGGTATTCCTCAATCTGGATTGGAAGATCTGGGAGATGTTTATAATCGTCGTGGTACGCGCGTTCGTTTTCATCCTGATCATGAAATTTTTGGTGAAAAAGCAGCTTTTGATCCAGAAAAAATCTATAAGATGACATGCTCCAAAGCCTATCTTTTTGGTGGCGTAAAAATTCGCTGGTCTTGTGATCCCGTCATACTTGAAGGCGTAAAAAATATTCCTGAAAAAGCTGTTTTTCATTTTCCCGATGGGCTTAAAGACTATTTACTTTCGTCACTAAAAGATGAATATCGAGTAACGTCAGAAATTTTTTCTGGCAAAACACAACACAATAATGGCCATGGCTCCGTTGAGTGGGCTATCGCTTGGCATGGTGGTGATTCTTGTGTGCAATCTTACTGCAATACGATTCCTACAGGAGAAGGCGGAACACATGAAATAGGATTACGTCAAGCTCTTTTGCGTGGATTGAAATCCTACGCTGAGTTAATAGGAAACAAGCGCGCAACGATTATTACGTCTGACGATATTATGATTTCAACAGCCGCAATACTTTCAGTCTTTATCAGTAACCCTGAATTTGTTGGACAAACAAAAGATCGATTAGCAACCATTGAAGCACAGCGTATCGTTGAGAATGCAATCCGCGATCCTTTTGATCATTGGTTAGCAAATTCCCCACAAGAAGCAACAAAACTTCTCGATTGGGTTATTGAACGTGCTGAAGAACGTGTTAAACGACGCCAAGATAGAGAAATAAGTCGAAAAACTGCTGTCCGTAAATTACGTCTGCCCGGTAAACTTGCAGATTGTAGCCAGAACCATGCTTTGGGTGCTGAACTATTCATTGTTGAAGGGGATTCTGCAGGAGGATCTGCTAAACAAGCAAGAAATAGAGCAAACCAAGCAATTTTACCTCTTCGTGGTAAAATCTTAAATGTCGCCAATGCTGCACATGAAAAAATGAACTCAAGCCAAACAATTAGCGATCTTATCCTTGCTCTTGGATGTGGAACACGCTCCAAGTATCGTGAAAAAGATCTTAGATATGAACGTATTATCATCATGACAGATGCTGATGTTGATGGTGCTCATATTGCGTCACTGCTCATTACCTTCTTCTTTCAAGAAATGCCTGACCTTATTCATCAGGGACATTTATATCTTGCCGTCCCTCCCCTTTATAGAATATCGCAAGGAGGAAAAGTTGCTTATGCTCGTGACGACATTCATAAGGATGAATTGCTCAAAACTGAATTTACTGGAAAAGCTAAAATCGAAATCGGGCGTTTTAAAGGGCTGGGTGAAATGCGCGCAGAACAACTTAAAGAAACGACTATGCATCCTCAAAAACGTACATTGCTTCGTGTTTCTATTGATGCCGTGGAAATGCAAGAAACGAAAAAGACTGTAGAAAGTCTCATGGGAACAAAACCAGAAGCACGATTTCGTTTCATACAAGAAAACTCTACTTTTGCTTCTAATCTAGACATCTAATGTAAAAAACATCCCTTTCAAACCACTGCAGCTGCGTCAATCACGCGCAGTTGCGGATTGATCGTTCCATTCCAATAATTCAAACTAAGATGACCAGCTAAATGAATCATTTCACCAATATTTTCAAAAAGAAAATCACCTAGCGATGTCCCTACAGCACGAAAAGCTATTCCTTGCAATTTTTTTCCTTCAACATTAGATACAACGAGGCGAAGATGTCCTTTACCAACTTCAGATAGATTCACCAGTCTATGAGAGGGAAGAACAAAAACAGGTGTTGCATTCCCTGCTCCAAATGGCCCTGCTTTTTCAAGCAATTCAAACAGTGCTTCATTAACACCAGAAGCAGAAAGAGAACCATCTATACTAAGAGATTTTTTTGCACGCAACTGTGAAACCATTAAAGAAACTTTTTCTTCTAGCCATTTTCGAAAGATTTCAATTTTTGTTGATTGAATTATAATTCCTGCGGCCATACTATGTCCCCCTCCTTTTTCTAATAAATTTAATGTAACAGCTTCACGAACGAGTGCTCCTAAATCTATACCATTAATTGAGCGTCCCGACCCTACGCCATTTCCATCTTCTTTCAAAGCAATAGCAAAAACAGGACAAAAAAAACGCTCTTTGAGACGGGAAGCAAGAATACCAATAATTCCCGGATGCCATTCTTTATGAGAAATTACAAGTGACAAGGGTATTTCTTGATCTTGATAAAGAGATGCAATGTAAGATTCCGCTTGTGCTAATTGAATGTTCTCCATTTCTTGGCGTTCTTGATTAAGCTGATCTAATTGTTCTGCTATTCTGTCCGCTTCATCTTTATTCTCACAGCTAAGCAAACGTGCTCCCAAAGCTTGATCACCAATGCGCCCTCCTGCATTAATTCTAGGACCTAATAAAAAACCTAAATGAAAACTATTAAGCGGCTCCCCTATTCGTGAAACCTTTGTTAAAGCTGTTATTCCTGGATTATGCATAGAACGAGCAACTTGAAGCCCTTTTATCACAAAAGCACGGTTAACCCCCTGTAATGGAACGACATCACATATGGTTGCCAATGCAACAAGATCAAGCATACTTAAAAGATCAGGCAGCTGCCCTTGGAATTGTTTTTTCCGCAGCAAATGATGAACCCAAGCTAACGTAACAAAAACAACGCCCGCTGCACATAAATGCCCCTGTTTAGAAAAATCATCAGGGCGATTAGGATTGACAAGAGCAACGGCTTCTTGATGAATCTCTGACATTTGATGATGATCTAAAATCACAACATCAGCACCAGCAAGCCTCGCTGCTTTTACCGCATCTGGACTATTTGCGCCACAATCAACAGTGATAATTAACCGAGCACCTTCTTGCACAAGCATCCTCATTGCTTGTTCATTCGGACCATAGCCTTCAACAATACGATCAGGAATATAAATTTTGACTTCAATACCAAAATAACGAAAAAAACGCGCTATGAGTGCTGAAGAACAAGCACCATCAACATCATAATCACCAAAAACAGCAACCTGTTCTTGATTGAGAAGAGCCTTAACAATACGCTCTGCAGCGCATTGCATATCCCTAAAACTTTCTGGATCCGGCATAAGTGTACGCAATGTTGGATTAATAAAAGCAATAGCCTCAGCTTCATCCACATCTCTTGCTGAAAGTACTCGAGCTAACTGATCTGGAAAACCAAATTTTTGAGAAATAGCGCGCGCATTATTTATCCCTTGAACATCAAGGGCATCTAACCAAGCTTGACCACAAGCAGAAGATTCAACATTAAGAAAATAACGAGACCACTGCATTATTACTTATTTTATAATGAAGAACGATAAAATACAATCATGCGTTAAAGATAAAATAGTCTTTTGCAACATTCATTTTAAATTTAAATGGTCCACAAACTTCTTTAATGTAGTATTATAATACCTTTCTCATAACATGTTGTTTTATAAAGTTTTTATTTTCTCTTGACGTCAATCAAAAGACATTATATCAGAACAAGTGGTATGCGTTAAATATTTCGCTATGGTAACAATTTTCAACGCAAAACAGTAAAAATTCCCTTATATTAAAAGGGTTCTAATAAAGGATACTTCTATGGCAACTTTTTCACAAAAGCCAACTGAAGTGGTGAAAAAATGGGTTATTATTGACGCAGAAAACCTTGTTTTAGGTCGTCTTGCCACATTTGTTGCTAACCGCTTACGTGGCAAACATAAAGCTACATTTACTCCACATGTTGATGATGGTGACAACGTTATTGTCATTAATGCAGATAAAATAGCTCTCACTGGCAAAAAATATACGGATAAAAAATATTATTGGCATACCGGCTATATTGGTGGAATCAAACAACGTACAGCACGTCAACTTCTTGAGGGGCGTTTTCCCGAACGCGTTATTGAAAAAGCGGTAGAGCGTATGATTCCTCGTGGACCTCTTGGTCGCCGTCAATTGAAGAATCTACGTGTTTACGCTGGAAGCCAACATCCACATGAAGCACAACAGCCTGAATCTCTTGACGTTGGTGCTTTAAACCGCAAAAACAAAAGGATTGCTTGATTATGGCTGAAATTAATTCTCTTTCTGAGCTTAGCATAGTAACAAGTATTACAGAAACACATGAAAATGTTGTTCCTGTCCACGTGCAAAAGCTTGATTCACAAGGACGTGCTTATGCAACAGGAAAGCGTAAAGACGCTGTTGCACGCGTATGGATTAAACCAGGTTCTGGAAAAATCACGATCAACAATAAGGAATTTGACAAATATTTTGCTCGTCCTGTTCTTAGAATGATTCTTCGTCAACCAATTGTTGCAACAAACAGGGATACCCAGTTTGATATTATTGCAACCGTTGCTGGTGGGGGGCTTTCCGGACAAGCCGGTGCAGTGCGCCATGGCATTTCCAAAGCTTTAACCTATTACGAACCAGAACTTCGCTCAATCTTAAAAAAAGGTGGTTTTCTTACCCGTGATAGCCGTGTTGTTGAACGTAAGAAATACGGTAAAGCAAAAGCACGTCGTTCTTTCCAATTCTCAAAGCGTTAATTTCATTTTTTGTACAATGCATAAAGCCTCGGACAAAAACGGGGCTTTTTTAAACTGCTAAAACAGACTTTTAGATGAATGTAGGAACAAATCTATACCGATTAGAAAAAACAAGAATGCAAAACAACCTCTTCTCTTAAGATAAAAGGCAAGAAAAATAGACCGAAAAAATTCAAAACTTCAGTTTCAATTTTTAAAATCTGTTTTACTAACTTGAATATATCCACGTGCTGAAGCATAAAAACATTTACGCGACGACTTTAGCAATCTTATAAGCTTTTCAATGTTTTTTCTATTATCACTTAACAAGCTTTAGTCCAAGAAATGCTTTACCATTGTGATAAAATGAGGGACAGAAATAGGCTTTGACATATATTCTTCACATCCACTGGCACGAATTCGCTCCTCATCGCCTTTCATAGCAAAAGCTGTTACAGCAACAACGGGGATTGATCGAAGTTCTTCATCTTCTTTTAATTGTTTAATAACATCTATTCCAGAGACCTCTGGCAACTGGATATCCACAAGAATAAGAGATGGCATTGATGAACGCGCCAAATCTAATGCCATAAGACCATTACGCGTTTCAACGGTTTCATAACCACTCGCTTCTACAAGATCGCGAAATAACTTCATATTAAGCTCATTATCTTCCACGATCATGACTTTTTTTGACATTCGTATAACTCCACCCTTCTCAGATAAAATAGAGAAATAGAAATGAATCCACATTCTCTTTGCTTAAGATAAAATGATAAAATGAATTGTAAACCACAAAGAGATTAAAAGATTCCAATAAAAGCATTTTTGCAAATATTTGTAAGACGCATCGCTATACTTATTCAGTTCATCAACATAAAACCCACAAATAGTCGTAAGATTGTGTGACCTTGTATTTTTTGAGTTGATATACAAAGTTTATGGATATCTCAATTAATGCATTCGCGTTTTCATCATAAAAAAAATATCAACCACAAACTTAGCTCAAATGCGCATTTTGAAGAGAAAAAATTTAAGTAAATTTAAAAAGCAACTGATTAGCTGAATTTAATGCACCATATACAGGCATCCACAAAACAATATCTTAATGATATAAAAGGATAAACTTATCAAGGTCATTAAGATTAAAAAAAATAAATAAACCGTGATTAAATATCACGGTTTATTTAATATAAAACATTCAATAACAGCATAATTCAAAGTTTATCAAGGATAATATCTTTTAATTCAAAGCCCATGAACTATGAGCAAAAGCATCGAATGTTCTTCCACCTGTCTCTCTGTTAGGACTCGGTGGCTTTCTAGTAAAGAAATATACAAGATATGCGATGAGACCAAAAATCGCTGTCTCCAACCCCATTAAACCCGCAACTTTTTGGACATTTTTCTCAGCCCCTTGTCCTCCAAACTGGCTAATAATCATATCAACAGCTTTAATAACTCTATTTTCCTGTGTCATTACAGAAATAAAACCAGCATTTTGAAATCTGCCATTTAAAGAATCAGCATTGGCTCTTAAAATCTGTGAAAAGAAAATCGCTACTGCAACAAAACATACTATACAATGCTTGAATATTTTCATCATAACCACCTAATTACAATATTTAGTAAAATAAATTTTCTTTACCGCCCCCTCTAAATAGAAAACATTCCGTTATCTATCGATAAAGTATATTTATCTTCTAATAATAAAAATATAATACAAAATTTAATTAATAATTTTATTTTATTGTTATTTTTGTGTTATATTAAACTTATAATATATCCGCTACATGTTTATTTAATAATTGTCAATTATTTTATTTGTAATTTACATTATGTATGTTTAATGATAAAAATATATTAAAATAAAATTATTTTATTGTTTTTATTATAAATTTAGCTTTATTGTTATAAATATTATTATGATTTTATAATATAAAAAATATCAATATGTTGTTTTTTTGTTACACATAATATTTTTATTTTTTGTATAATATAGTAAAATAAATATTTTTATAAAATAATTTTTCCTTAGTATAGATTGAGAAAAAATATTTGCCCCAGCTACAATTAGCGTAAGAACCAGCTTAACTCTTTGATTAAAAAAGCTAAATTAGGTAAGATAAGGGATAACTTTGGTGAATGCGCCAAATCTAATGCCATATGCTATTACACATTTCAACAATTTCACAGCCATGCGTTTCTACAAGAACGTGGAATAATTTTAATAAAGTTCATTGTCTTCCAGAATTATAACTTTCTAACATTAATATAATTCCACGACTTTAAGATAAAATAGAGAAATAAAAATGAATACACCTTCTTTCTAACTAAGATAAAATGATTAAAAATATAAATCATAAAAAATTTAAATAACGTTGATATGGATAGATTATTTGCTAGCAAACAATCTTCTCTATTAAATCAGAGTGTTCACTATTGTGATATTTTAATCTCAATCACTACAACACTTCAATAACAGACTAAAATATAGATTCACTATAAGCTTAAAATAAAAATTTTGGAATTGATCATACATACAATGAATGAACCGTAAAATACAAAAGTAATCATAACACTAGAAAATGAAAAAGCTTATCACTCTTGTTCACTATCCCTTCCTCTCTCATTTTTTCTGTGTTATTTTTAAAGTCTTGTAAAAGATATGAATTACATGCAAAAAAATTTAGCCCTTTGTAATCTCTACGCCATCAATCACATTAGTTTTATTAATGATAAGCAATAACATCTGTATAGCTCTAAGCTTAGAGAGTAACACCAGATTAAAGTATAATTTTTATTTATTGTAAAAGAGGATGTAAAACTCCATTTTACTCTTATCATTGTTAAGAAAAATTGAAAAATGAGCTTATTAATATTTAAAAAATAGAAAATATTTTTTTACAAAATAATATCTTATTTAATTACTTTTTAAAATAACCTATTTAAAATAATATAAATATATTATGTTTATATTGTATGTGTTTAAATTGTATATTTTTAATTAAATAATAATATTTATAATAATACTAAAATATTACATAATAATTATCTTTCTATTAAATAGAATAAGAAATTCACAAGAAAATAAAGTATAATTCTCTTTGTTTACAAGAACAACAAAGAAATATATTTAATTATGTTATTGAACTCAGTTGTGTTGCCATCGTTTTTGCCTGCTTGGATTGGTGAATCCTTTTATTTCCAAGCAATTATTAACTGAATTTTGACTGCTCAGCATGCTGAAAAATCTCTATGTGATTGTTGTCTTGATAATTGCTATCATGTTGTTTGGCGAAGCTCTTAGCTTTCTATCGGGCAACTTAAAAGCTTTATTCTGTCAATTTTCTTATTGTTTAAGCAAAAACTCATCCACGTAATAATATATTGAATGTACCAACAAAATCCGCACGAATAACCACATTTTGCACATATAAAAATTACCCATCTTTGACAGTTTTTTAGCACTATAAACGCAACAAAAGTAAATTTTGCTCGGAGGAGAAAGCACTACTAATATTGTACACCATCTTACAATTGGCTTGTGTCATCAAGCAGCCATCCAAACTCAAACTAAAACTGATCTAAAACCAAGAAATTTAACTCTATGATTTCTGTTGTAAATTCTTTGCTCATAGCTATAGAAATACGACCGATTTTATGCATGAATATGTCTAATAAAAATCCTCATGTGTAAATTTTACATACCCTATACCGCCAGGATAAATAACGATATTTTACAGTACGATAGAATTTTCACTCAATTTTTTATTTTTATAATCATGATGACTTTTATATTATCCCCCTAATCCATTAAATTTACGCATTGTTTTCTTATAACTTATGAAAGTCATGACCATGGAAAGAAAAGCGCTCAACAGAAGATATCCAATATTCCATTCGTCTTTACCAAGCAACAATGACACAGGCAAGGAAGCAGAAAAAGCCATGGGAAGCATAAACAAAAGCCATTTTACAATGCTTAAAGGATAAATTCCTATTGGCACAAATGAAAGCTCGTAAATCATTTCATGAAAATATTCGACAGGCATCTTACGGCTAATAATAAATGTTATAAAATTGAACATCATGAAAAAACAAATATTGACGATAAAAACACAAAATATTGCAACAATAAAAGAGATCCATCTTAGCTTAAGATCAGAAATATTCGGTAATGATACAAATAAATAGGCACTAACATAAAGGACAAAGAGCTTGATCAAATTAAGAGGTTTACACCAACCAAACAACATCAACAACCAGATTGAAACGGGCTTTATCAAGTATGGTTCAATTTTACCATCCGCTACTTTTTCAAAAAACGTTTCAATAGAATTAGTAAAAATATTCAAAAATATTCCAAGTAAAACAAAGACAACAAAGATAAAATGGATTTCATCTCTGCTATAGTTACCGATCTTTCCTGAAAAAGAAGATATTCTATCAATAAATATGAATTGAATAAAATAATAGCATAGAGAAAGCATAAACTCCCCAGCCAAATTCTTACCATAAACAATCTGTCGGCGGATATTCAGACTGATAAAATGAAGGATGATTTTCATCTCAACAACCTGCTCCATTATATGCTTTCATCCCTTTATTCCAAGCAATATAAATTAAGAATAAAAAACACAAAATATAAGTAAAACTTCCGAAAATAAACTGCTGAAACAACGCTAAATTTTGCGTCGCGAAAAACTCGGCAGGAGCTGATATCATGAAACGATAAGGATTAAATTGCATAAGCGGAATAAGCCACACCGGCCAAAAAGATGGTGGTAAAAGAACACCCCCAAGAAGCGCTGAACTGAGAATACTGAAAGAAAGTAATATATTGTACTCAATCACCCAAAAGCTTAATAAGGCAATTCCAAAAGAGATTAAAAAACAAAGCAATTGTGATAGAATAACAACCAAAAAAAAGAACAGAAAAGCGATGACCAATCCCAGAATATTTTCATAAGATAAAACAAGCTTAACAACAAAAAGAGCCAATAAGGGAATGCTATATAATACACTCTCCCCTAAAAAAGTAAAAAGCATTTGTGTCATATAACTAAAGGGCTTTGTAAGATATACTTCTAATTGACCTTCTTTAACATGATGAGAGAAAAACTTAATCACATTATAACCATTATTTAAGCGACCTAGGACTAAAGCAAAAGCATAATAATACATCATATCATAAAAGCTAAAGCCATTTATGGTGTTGCCCGTATCAGAGAAAAGTGCATTCCATAATAGAAGTTGAATAACAAATGGCGAAAGTGTCCCAATGATAATATCGGTAAAAAACATTGCTCTATCACTTAGAACAGTCAGTAATCCATTCTTGGCAAAAAGAAACATACCAAAGCAGTGGTTAGATAAATTCTTTAAATTTAACACGGAGCATCTCTTCAAGAGAGGGAGTGGATACAGAGAACGTACAGTTCAATTTGGTTGTAATTTCGCGTACAAAACGCGCAAAATCCTCACGGGGCAACGAAACCTCCAGCGAGCATTCTTCAGCGTTAAAGTACTTATCTTTTAAAGGAGTAGATAATTTCAACGCAATCTCATCAATTTTTTCTACAACAGCTGAAGGTGCCGCCAAGTGTTCACAAAAAAGTGTCATTCTCACCAAAGAAGGAATGACATTTTTAAGCGCATGAAGATTACCATGAAACTGTTTCTTTCCTTTATGCAAGAGAATAATATCATCGACGTATCCATCAATATCTCCCATATCATGACTTGTGATGATATACCCAGTGCCACGCTCCCTTTTCAGTTTTTTAAGAAGCTCCCTGATTTCATGCTTAGATGTAAGATCAAGACCAATACTTGGCTCATCGAGAAACAACAGTTTAGGTCTAAAGGAGAGATTAAATGCCAATTCACTTTTCACTCTCTCACCCAGACTAAGTATCCGCACTGGCTTATCCATAATATGCTCAAGACCCAGTAACTCAGCGATCTCTTTAAGATCACGGGTAAAAGAGGCGCGTTCAAGACCATATAATGGTTGAACCATATCCAGACTGTAGCGTAAGGGCAAATCCCACCATAAACAATTCTTATGACCAAAGACTTGAACAGATTTTTCTTCGCTTTATAAGGATCAACACCAAGGACTTTAACACATCCCTCATCAGCGTATTGTATACCAGAAAGTATTTTAATCAGTGTCGATTTACCCGCTCCGTTAGGGCCAAGAATTGCTAACGATTGCCCTGAAAAGAGGGTGAAACTCATATCTTTTAACACATAATGATTTGTATAATCCGGCTTGAAGAGAGAAAACACCTTGTTTTTAAAACCAATTTCTCTGTCAATGTTGCGATATATTTTTGAGACGTTATTAACGTCAATCAATAATGATCCCATCAGTCACTCCTAATTTCAACTTATCCCCCCTTTGAATGTTCCCATAATAAATATCTGTTTTTGTTCACTAGAAAAAACAAAAGTGTTCAAGCCCTCCCTAGAGCAATAAAACGCACCTGACGTTTTATCTCCAATTTTTTGTCTAGATATTTTTTCAATGTGATGAGTTCACTTCAATGAAGCATTAAGATACTAAAAACTTATTTCTTCTTTTATGAAAGATAATCTTTTGGATAAACTAAGTAAGTAGAAAAATAATTGGTCATTGAAAGGAGAGCTTTGCTAAGAAGGCTTCATTGTGTAAGCAAAGATACAAAGCATAAATCTATACTATAAGCATATCAAACCACATTGATAACAAAACAAAAATCCTTGACAACAGGAATTTTTTGAGAGGCTACTTTCCCTCAGCATTACTATAAAATGCCTCCATTATTCCCCATGAAAAAACTAAAATTGCTTTCACTATTTTAGTAAATATCTTTCAGATTTTATCTAACTCATCTCCCTCAACAGACACGCCTCCCCAATATATGACCTCTGTAGATAATTCAAAGGAGCAGCTTCATAAACTCAGATTATTAAACGATACATCATATCCAAAAATAACAATACAATCAATTATGGATAAAGATCTGTAGAAAGAAAGCCATGATATTCGAAAATTTCATCACTCAAAAACACAATTTTCTCATAGCAATTGACTTATCAAAAACTTTCTTCAAATGATGCCCTATTCATCTTATCAAATTTATAGACAAAATTTGTATCAATCAAAAAGAACAAATGAAGTTTGTTTAGTTGGTTTCAGCATCACTCTCATTAAAAGATAAAAGATTAAAACTTTGGACCATATGAGGTGGTAAAGGTGCAACAATGTCCAATATTCCTCCTGAAGGATGAGGAATACGAATACGACGTGCATGAAGATGAAGACGATTTTGAATTCCTCCTGGTAATGTCCAATTACTATCAGAAAAAAAATACTTTGTATCGCCAATGATAGGATGATCCATATGGGCAGCATGCACACGAAGCTGATGTGTTCTCCCTGTATAGGGTTCCATTTCAAGCCACGAAAGAGCCCGCCCTCGCGTATCTAAAACGCGATAGTAGGAAACCGCATGATGTGAATCTGGCTCCCCATGTTCACAAACACGCATTTTGTCACCTTGTGCAGTCATTTCCTTAACCATCCACGTTGAAATTTTGTCCTGCTTTTTTTTAGGCACACCCCGAACCAACGCCCAATAAGTCTTTTTTGTTTCTCGCGCTCTAAAAGCAGCAGTTAAGGACTGAGCAGCTCCCCTTGATCGCGCAACAATAAGCACACCCGACGTCTCACGATCAAGACGATGAACCAAACGCGGCTTTTCACCTTTTTTATTGCGCCATACCTCAAGCATACTATCCATATGACGTGTTAAACCAGAGCCTCCTTGTACAGCCAACCCAGCTGGTTTATTAAAAACAAATACCTTTGGATCTTCATAAAGCAGCATTTTTTTCAAAACGGTCCCATCATCCTGCCCACGAAGTGTTTTATCCGTTATTGAAAGATTTTCCTTGTCATTAATAGGGAGAGGTGGAATACGAACAGCTTGCCCTATACAAAGACGCGTATCGGCTTTAACACGTCCACTATCAACCCGTATCTGACCAGAACGCAACAATTTTTGCAAAGCTCCAAAACCAAGTCCTGGATAATGCACTTTAAACCAGCGATCTAAGCGCATTCCATTTTCATCTGCCTCAACTTTTTTTATTTCTATGCCTGCCATGAAAATTCCCTTACCTGCTAATTTTATTGATCTATTTTTGCGCCTTTATAAACACAAAAATTCATATTTTAGTTGGTTTTATCACACCATATTACAGTTAGTATCCAAAATTTCCTTTTCTTAACGTCCAAATTTTATTAGCTAAAAACTAAGCGTTGTAAAAATCAACAGCCTTTACGCTTAATAGCGAATGGAGATAATTAACCGTGTCCTTATTCAAAACCTATGCACGTGTTCTCACTTACCTAAATAGAGAAAAAAATGCATCCCTTTTAATCTGTACCGCTAATGTTATATTAGCTATTATCACTATTGCAGAACCTATTTTATTTGGACAAGTTATTGATTCTATTACAGACAAAACAGCTATCATCCCTACTCTTGCCATTTGGGTTTGTTTTGGACTTTCACATATTATTGCTTATGTCCTTGTTGCTCGCGGTGCTGACCGCTTAGCCCATAGACGCCGCTTAACGGTTTTAACGGAATCTTTCGAACGTATCATTGCCATGCCTTTAATTTGGCATCAACAACGTGGAACTTCCAACGCACTCCATACACTTTTGCGCGCAATAGATTCCATGTCAACCATATGGCTTGATTTTATGCGCCAACATCTCTCAACGCTTGTCGCCTTATTGGTTCTCATCCCCATAGCGTTTAATATGAATTGGCGTCTTTCAATAGTCTTGGTTGTGCTTGCCATCATTTATGTATTAATTGCACGTTTAGTGATGCGAAAAACAAAAGACGGACAAGCCGCTGTAGAATGCTATCATCATAACCTTTTTAAGCATGTCAGTGATTCAATCTCTAATGTTTCCATTGTACAAAGTTATAACCGAATAAAAGAAGAAACTTCCATACTGCATCAACATACAAATGCTCTTCTTAAAGCACAAAATCCTGTTCTCAATTGGTGGGCGCTCGCCAGTGGCTTAAATCGAATGGCTTCAACAATTTCAATCGTTTGTGTTCTTCTCCTTGGAGCTTTTTTTGTTGCAAAAGATCAATTACGAGTAGGTGAAGTCGTTGCTTTTGTTGGATTTGCACAACTCATGATTAGCCGCCTAGACCAAATGAGCAGTTTTATTAATTGTGCAATATCCTCACAAGCAAAACTGCAAGAATTTTTTGAAATGGAAGACTCAACCTTTCATATCAACGAACCGCAAAATCTTCCTTCCCTCCAAAATGTTAAAGGCGCCATACAATTTCATCACGTGACCTATCAATTCCAAAATTCTTCTCAAGGTGTTTTTGATATTTCCTTTGAAGTTAAAGCAGGACAAACTGTTGCGATTGTAGGACCAACAGGGGCTGGAAAAACAACATTGATCAATCTGTTGCAGCGCGTATACGACCCTACCCTTGGGCATATCTCCATTGATGGAATAAATATATGCTCAATCAATCGCGAATCTTTACGCAAATCTCTAGCAACAGTATTTCAAGACTCGGGTCTTTTCAACCGTACTATTCATGACAATATTTCAATAGGAAAAGCGAGCGCAACGAATGAAGAACTTTATGAAGCAGCAAAAATAGCAGAAGCTCACGATTTTATTCTAAAAAAAGCTGATTGTTATAACACAATAGTGGGCGAACGAGGATCTCAATTATCAGGTGGAGAAAAACAACGACTAGCAATTGCACGCGCTGTTTTAAAAAATGCCCCTATTCTCATTCTAGATGAAGCAACAAGCGCTCTTGATGTTGAAACAGAAGCACGAGTCAAAGATGCTCTCGATTGTATAAGCCATAACCGTACTACTTTTATTATAGCACATCGCCTCTCAACAGTACGCAATGCTGATGTGATACTCTTTCTGGATCATGGTCACTTAATGGAAAAAGGAAACTTTCAAGAATTAATCGATAGAGGGGGACGTTTCTCTAAATTTTTAAAGGCAAGTGGTTTAACAATCAAACCACCAAAAAGAGAAGGAGAAAATGTTATCCCCTTACATGAAGCCATAGCATCATAAAATTGACACTCTTTTCAAGCAAAAAAATCCTCCTCAGAATAACAAGAGTGCTTATATATGATACAAGTAAAAAGATTTCTAAAAATACCACAATCCATTTTAGGTATTTAAGAAAAATATTAAAACAGTCTAGTATTTTCTCTGCTATTGCAATTTTACTAGATTGGGACAGAAATATTTCCCTATATCTGTGAATATTGACGAGTATACATTCTCATTTAGGGAAAATGTAAAGGTAAAAACAATTTCCAGTTTTACCGTCTTCTTTTTACTCAGCTTTACGAATTTCAAAACGAACTAAAGAAATATCTTTTAAATAATGAATATTATGTATTGCGTTGCACTTTGTTTATCACTTTCTTTATAGTCCTCTCATAAAGAACAGAACATCATTGTTTTGCACATTCATATGACTTTTTTTAAGAAACATTTCTCAATGCTCTTAAGCCCATTTCACAACGACATTCGTGAGTGGTTTTGATTAATTTAACATACACAGAATTTGAAATAATAAAATCCTACGAATATTCGTAGCTCTTATTCAAAAGATAAAACGATAAATTATCATTATAACTCAATGTATTAAAGCAATTTTATCATAAATAAATTAGATGTTAATCTAAATCTTTAGATTTATGTGATATTCCTTTGATTCATATTGATAATTCATTACTTTATAATATGAAATAAAGATTTATAAAGATAGGAGAATATTCCTTTCAAGACCTTTTAATAATAAACCAAAAAACTGTTTTTTTGTACATAACAAGCAAAATGAAAACAATAGCTCTAAGATATAACAACGCTTTTATAAGCCTTTTCAAGGAAAGAGATTTTATTCATTTGAAAACTAATCGAATAATGATAGCTTATAACTTTATAAGGATAATCGTATGCAATAAATCTTGTATTTTTCCTTTCATAAAAAGAGATGTTTCTTCAAAAAATCTATAAGAGCAACACAATAACTAGTCTCCCTAGTAAAAGAATACACAGCAAAGCATGAAGTGCTGCATAGTCTATCTTATCTTAAAAAGGTGATTCCTGAAACGCTTGGAAGC
The DNA here is from genome assembly GCF_042196965.1 of Bartonella sp. AA83SXKL. Classification (NCBI taxonomy): domain Bacteria; kingdom Pseudomonadati; phylum Pseudomonadota; class Alphaproteobacteria; order Hyphomicrobiales; family Bartonellaceae; genus Bartonella; species Bartonella sp. AA83SXKL. Next base: position 22,498 of record NZ_JBHIRG010000003.1, on the reverse strand, counting down.
TATAAAGCCAAATGATAAAGTGGTGATAAAGACAAACACTGTCTTTATCTTTACAATTGTATTTTCCCCAATTACGCTGTATCTGCATTTCAGAAATACACCAGACAGATATTCATGATACATAGATGCCAACCAAATATAACAATGTAAAAAACACCTATGCAGAATGATTTAATTTAATTTTTTTCAAGAAAATCTTTTAGTGCCGCAAATGCCTCATCAGCTTTGTTCCCCTCAGGACCACCAGCCTGTGCCATATCAGAACGGCCACCTCCACCTTTACCACCAAGCATCGCTGAAAGAATACGAACGAGATCTACAGCATTTAACTTATCCGTTAAATCATCCGTAACGCCGACAACAGCACTCCCTTTTCCATCCTCCGAGACACTAATAAAAGCAACCACTCCAGATCCAATTTGTTTTTTCTCAGAATCGACGAGCGCCTTAAGATCCCGTGGTAAAATATTTTTAACAATGCGTCCAGTAAAAGAAAGCCCATTGATGATGGTAATATCACCTTGGCTCCTTTCTGTTACTCCACCACTCAACATCATTTTCTTGCGTACATCATTCAATTCTTTTTCAAGTTTACGACGATCATCAAGCAAAATTCGCACCCGTTCTTCCACGCCAACAGAAGAAATTTTTAAAAGATCAGCAATTTCATGAATACGTTCATCTTGGCGGCTAAGATAAAGACGTGCTTCTTTGCCTGTTAAAGCTTCAATACGCCGCACTCCAGCTGAAACAGAACTTTCAGAAACAATATGAATTAAACCAATATCACCTGTTCGCTCCACATGTGTCCCTCCACAAAGCTCAATTGACCAACGCTTTTTTAATCTTTCCTGTTCAAGTGGCTCCCCCATAGAAACAACGCGAACTTCATCACCATATTTTTCACCAAACAATGCCATGGCTCCTTCAGAAATGGCCTCATCTACAGCCATGAGGCGCGTTATTACTTTACTATTTTGCAAAATAATCTCATTGGCTAAATCTTCTATTTTTTTCAACTCTTTTGGTGAAACGGATTTTGGATGGGAAAAATCAAAACGCAACCGATCTGGCGATACAAGAGAACCCTTTTGTGTAACATGGTCCCCCAATGTTTGGCGTAAAGCTTCGTGTAACAAATGAGTAGCAGAGTGATTCGCACGAATTTTCTTACGACGAACAATATCAACCGTTAATTCTACACAATCAGACCTCGATGCCTGACCAGATTTCACCTCCCCAATATGGATAAAAACACCATCACCCTTTCTTTGGGTATCATGCACCTTAAAAATAAAATTTTCACCAGAAATGATACCGCTATCACCAATTTGCCCACCAGATTCACCATAAAAAGGTGTCTGATTAACAACAAGCATAGCTTTCTGATCTGAAGAAATATGATCAACAATTTTACCATCACATACAAGAGCTGTAAGAATACCTTTCGCTGTCTCAGTTTCATAACCTAAAAACTCTGTGGCCCCCACTTGATCACGAACAGAAAACCAGATTTTCTCTGTTCCAGCTTCTCCAGAACCAGACCAATTGGCACGTGCCTCCTCTTTTTGGCGTTCCATCGCTTTATCAAAAGCACCAACATCAACAGATATTCCGCGACGACGAAGAACATCTTGCGTCAAATCAAGCGGAAAACCATAGGTATCATAGAGCTTGAAAGCAACTTCACCATTCAAATAGTCCCCTTCTTTAAGATCGGTACTTGCTTCGTTCAACAAACCAAGTCCTCGTTCAAGCGTTTTACGAAAACGTATTTCTTCTAACCTTAAAGTTTCTGAAATCAAAGATTCAGCACGTGTCAACTCAGGATAAGCTTGTCCCATTTCGCGAATTAAAGCAGGTAAAAGTCGCCACATTAAGGGCTCTTTAGCACCAAGAAGATGCGCATGACGCATAGCACGACGCATAATACGACGTAAAACATATCCTCTTCCTTCATTAGAAGGAAGCACACCATCAGCAATCAAAAATGCAGATGAGCGAAGATGATCAGCAATGACACGATGGCTGGCAATAAAATCACCCTTTGCCTCAATCCCTGTAATTTCTTCTGACGCGTCAATTAATGCACGAAAAAGATCAATGTCATAATTATCATGAACACCCTGTAAAACAGCTGCAATACGCTCTAACCCCATACCGGTATCAATAGAAGGGTGAGGTAAGTTAACACGTTCTTCCTTGGAAACTTGCTCATACTGCATAAAAACAAGATTCCAAATCTCAATAAAGCGATCCCCATCTTCATTAGCACTTCCAGGAGGACCGCCCCAGATTTCATCACCATGATCATAAAAAATCTCCGAACAAGGCCCACAAGGGCCTGTTTCTCCCATCGACCAAAAATTATCAGCCGTCGCAATACGGACAATTTTTTCATCTGGAAGACCAGAAATTTTACGCCACAGTTCAGCAGCAACATCATCACTCTGATAAACTGTCACCAACAATTTATCTTTTGGCAGGCAAAATTCCTTTGTTAAAAGATTCCATGATAAAAAAATAGCTTCTTCCTTGAAATAATCACCGAAAGAAAAATTACCCAGCATTTCAAAAAATGTATGATGGCGCGCCGTATAACCAACATTATCAAGATCATTATGCTTTCCACCCGCACGAACACATTTTTGTGCCGTTGTTGCCTGCGTATAAGAAGGTTGTTCAAGTCCAGTAAAAACATTTTTAAACTGCACCATCCCTGCATTTGTAAACATAAGTGTAGGATCATTCCGCGGAACAAGCGGACTAGAAGAAAGAACTTTATGCCCATTACGATGAAAATAATCCAAAAATATTGACCGAATATTATTAACACTATTCATGTTGACACCTGCTCAATACAGCACAAAACCATAAAAGAAAAATCCCCCTCATTAAATCCTCTTCGCCACGCATGGAGTCAATTTAATCAAAAATGGAATATTTGTTTTAAAAAATTGAGAAACAACGACTGCGTATTTAAAAACTCAAACAAAAAAACAGAAAAATCTTAAAGGAAAAAAATTATAAACGAAAAAAACGCCCCATCAAATGGCTTCATCACTTTCTATATTTTCTGACCCTGCATTTTCTAACAATTCAATCGCAATCAAACCAGCATTTTGGCGCAAAGCTGCTTCAATCTCTGTAGCTATTTCCACATGTTCACGTAAAAACTGCTTTGCATTCTCACGCCCCTGCCCTAAACGCTGAGAATTATAAGAAAACCATGCACCAGATTTTTCCACAACACCAACCTTGACACCCAAATCAATCAATTCACCTACTTTGGAAATACCTTCACCATAAATAATATCAAACTCAACCTGTTTGAATGGAGGTGCCAATTTATTTTTCACCACTTTAACGCGCGTCTGATTACCAACGATTGAATCCCTATCTTTAATGGATCCAATGCGACGAATATCTAAACGAACAGAAGCATAAAACTTTAAAGCGTTTCCACCCGTTGTCGTTTCAGGAGAACCAAACATCACACCAATTTTCATGCGAATTTGATTAATAAAAACAACCATACAGTTAGAGCGAAAAATTGCTGCGGTTAATTTTCGTAACGCTTTACTCATTAACCGAGCTTGCAATCCGGGCAAAGCATCACCCATTTCACCGTCAATTTCTGCTCGCGGTGTTAAAGCTGCGACAGAATCCACAACAAGCACATCAACGGCACCAGAACGAACCAACGTTTCTGTAATTTCCAATGCCTGTTCACCGGTATCTGGCTGAGAAATGAACAAGTTTTCTAAATCAACACCAAGCTTACGCGCATAAATAGGATCAAGCGCATGCTCTGCATCAATAAAAGCACAAATCCCACCACCTTTCTGTGCCTCAGCAATAGCATGGAGAGCCAATGTTGTTTTCCCAGAACTTTCTGGTCCATAAATCTCAACAATACGCCCCTTCGGTAATCCACCAATCCCTAAAGCAATATCCAAGGACAACGACCCTGTTGGAATTGTTTCAATTTCAACAACCTGCTCTTTTTGCCCAAGACGCATAATCGAGCCTTTACCAAAAGAACGTTCAATTTGTGAGAGAGCAGCATCGAGAGCTTTTGTTTTATCCACGATTATATCCTTGACCGAATCCATAATAACCTAAAACTTTAGTGTACACTGTACTTTTAATTTAACTAAAGGCTTGAGTTTAGATTTTCACAGACTATTTCCATTCCTATCTCCACATTATGTCCATAAACATTCATGACCATCACAATAAAGAATTGGCATTGCTTATCTTATGACACATAATAAACTTCAATAAAGTAATATCTCTATGGGAGCATAGTTAACATATTTATATCTCTCTAGAAAAGGAACAATTTAATTTTAAACACAATGTTCTACAACCCTTCTGCTTATCCCTTTGATTAAATACTTGAGAGACTAAGAATTCTCCCACTATTGATCACACAAAAAACGCATCATCAATCAACCTCATACCCTATTGCATCGAAGAACAAAACGCTATTGTGTTGCATATTCATGCACTTGATTTAAGAAACATCTCTCAAAACTTCCAAGCTCATTTTGTGACAACACCTATGAATGTGGTATACTGCAAAACCCTTTAGGCACCACCATCTTTACTCTATAGAAGGAGCAAGCCGGCACCATCACACTATTTATCATCCCCCAATGTTGCGACAACTCTCGGCACTTGAGACGATTCATAAGAGGGATTTTTAGTCCTTTCTTGTACAGTTTTTATCACACGCTAATCCTGCTTGTAACATGCAAGCGAATAACTTGATTGCTTCAACAAATAACAGACTTGGGATGAGAGAAATTTACGGTATTTGAAACTTTCATTCAACTTACGAAACAGTCAATTATCATTATAAGTCAATATATTATTTAATAAAAACCAAAAAAAATAAAGCAGCTTAAAAGTTGAATGACATATTTAAATTTGAAAAAATATGCAATTTTGGAGATATCAAAAAAAAATCTCTACAAGCAATGCAATAAATGTTTAAAATATAAGCTAAATTTCTCATACAATAACATAAGAGATCAATAAAAAACGTATTTCAACTCAAATTTTATTTTGATCTTTACGTTTTTTGCGCAACTGTTGCCACCACTCAAGACGTTTCACAATTTCACGCTCAAAACCACGCTCAACTGGTTTATAATAACTCTGACGCCCAAGTTTTTCGGGAAAATATTCTTGTCCTGAAAAAGCATCTGGTTCATCATGGTCATAACAATAACCACTTCCATACCCTTCTTCCTTCATAAATTTCGTAGGAGCATTAAGAATATGCTTAGGAGGTGGTAAAGAGCCATTTTTGCGTGCACAACGCAGTGCTGCTTTATACGCAAGATATGCTGCATTTGACTTTGGCGCAGTTGCAACATAAAGACATGCTTGCGCCAAAGCCAATTCTCCTTCTGGTGATCCTAAATAATCATAGGCATCTTTTGCTGCATTACAAATGACAAGAGCTTGAGGATCCGCCAAACCAACATCTTCAACGGCTATACGAACCAATCTTCGCCCAATATAGAGAGGATCTTCACCAGCATCCAACATACGTGCCAAATAATAAAGCGCAGCATCAGGATCAGATCCACGAACAGATTTATGCAACGCTGAAATGAGATTATAATGCCCATCTCGTCCTTTATCATAAATAGGCGCACGACGCTGAATAACTTTTTGCAAAGCAACAACATCAAGAATCTCTCCCAATGGTGCAATAGACCAAACTTCCTCTGCCAATGTTAACGCAACCCTCGCATCACCATCAGACATCTCTATCAAAACGTCTCTGGCATCATTATCCAAGGGAAGAGTTTTTCCCTCCACTTCTTCAGCACGCCTCAAAAGCATGTCCAAACTTTCATGATCATGAGAAAGAAATGTTAAAACACGTGCACGCGAAAGAAGGGCAGCATTCAGTTCAAAAGAAGGATTTTCGGTTGTTGCACCTATAAGTACCACAGTACCCTCTTCCATCACAGAAAGAAAACTATCCTGCTGTGCACGATTAAACCGATGAATTTCATCAACAAAGAGAAGTGTTTTATCCCCAGATATAAAACGCCTCTGCGCAACTTCAAAAATCTTTTTAAGTTCAGAAACTCCTGTAAAAATAGCAGAAACCTGTTCAAACGCGAAATTTGTTTCAAGGGCTAACAAACGTGCAACGGTCGTTTTTCCCGTCCCTGGAGGTCCCCAAAAAATCATCGATCCAATTGAGCCTGTTGCCGCCATACGTGAAAGCAAACCATCCTCTCCAATCAAATGCTTTTGTCCCACAACATCATTGAGAGAACAAGGGCGCATTCTTTCTGCTAGTGGCTGATTTTTATTAACTTGAAAATCAAACGACGAAGTAAAAAAATCTTTCTTCAAAAAAAACCTCAACGAATAAATTGGCGAATATACATACCATCACGTTCATATTCCAATTGCCACATATTTGAGCGACCTTGCATAAGAACCTTTTTCAACTGATGAACTGTTTGAATTTTATGGCCATTTACAACACGTAGAATATCTCCTGACTGAAAAATTCCAGCAGCATTGCTCATTTCCTCAAGATTGGTAATCACAACCCCTTTTGCAGATATAGGAAGATGAAAACGTCGACTATTTTGCGGTGTTAAATCTAACACCTCAGCACCAGCAAGAGGACTGTCACCCGTAATTTTTTCAGATTTTAAAAATGCAGTTTCTGATATCGATGAAACTGTTATTTGTGTTTTTAAAGTTTTTCCACTTCGTAAATATTCCAAAGCAAGACTATGCTCAACGTCAGCTGTCATCAAACGATACCCAAGACTATCTGGGCTGTCAACGCGTACCCCCTGCACACTCAAAATAACATCACCTACTTTCAATCCAGCTTTTTCAGCAGGACTATCTTTGATAACTTCAATAATCAGAGCACCATAGGGACGTTCTAAACCTAAACCACCAGCAATATCAGGTGTAACATTTTGAAAAGAAGCCCCAATATAAGGCGGCACAAAATATTTTCCACCGCGTTTAACAGTATCAAGCATTACTTTTACAAGATTAACTGGAATAGCAAAACCAATCCCTACAGAACCACCGGAACGCGAATAAATAGCCGTATTAATTCCGATTAACTGACCTTTCATATCAATTAAAGCGCCACCAGAATTCCCTGGATTAATGGCTGCGTCTGTTTGAATAAAAAAGTCAAAATCAGAAATCCCAACACGTGTACGCGCTTGCGCTGAAACAATACCACTTGTAACTGTTTGACCAACACCAAAAGGATTACCAATAGCAAGAACAAGATCACCAACTTCAACAGTATCAGAATTTCCCAAAGAAAGAACCGGAAATTGAGCATCTTTTTCCTTAACTTCAAGAATTGCAATATCAGTTGCTTCATCTTTGAGCACGACCTTACTCTCAAACTCCCGTCCATCAGAAAAAGCCACTTTAATTTCGCTTGCATCTTTAATGACGTGGTAATTTGTAACGATCAAACCACGTGCATCAACAATCACCCCTGATCCTAATGACGATTGCTTACGAACAGGAAATTTATTTTGAAAACGACCAAAAAATTGCTCAAAAAATGGATCGCCTTCAAAAGGTGATCTAGCTCTAATTTGTCGAGCTGCATAAATATTTACAACAGATGGAACTGTCTTTTTAACTAAAGGAGCAAATGAAAGAGTGATTTCTGTTTGTGTTTGAGGAACATGAGCATATACATGATCAAATGATATCTGCATCATAATTACAAAAAAAATCCGCACCCAAAAAGAACACCTCATAATCCACTCCTTATAAAATCAGCACATTCTGTTGAAGATTAATAGAATAAAAAAACGTATCCCCGCAAATTAAGGACCTCTATTAATATTTCATAATAGAGAATAAAAACAACCTATTTGAACAATAAATATTATAAAAATAAGATAATTCAATATTCTATAATTTTCTCTCTGCACCTATTTCTCAACTAAAACAAACTTAAAAATGCTCACAAAAAAACCGCCCAAGACAAGGCGGCCTTTAAAAATCCAACAGAATAAAAAACTCTACGAAGATGTTCCCTTTTCATTCTCAGAAGCTTCCATGCGAGCACGATCCCCAGCACCCTTCGCTTCAACATCGCGATCAACAAATTCTATAACAGCCATGGGCGCATTATCACCGGTACGAAACCCCGCTTTCATAATACGCAAATACCCACCGTTGCGTGATGCATAACGTGGCGCAAGCGTATCAAATAATTTCGCAACCTTTCCTGCATCACGAAGTGCTGCAATAGCTTGCCGACGCGCATGCAAACCACCACGCTTACCAAGAGTAACAAGTTTTTCAACAATAGGACGAATTTCTTTAGCTTTTGGAAGCGTTGTCACAATCTGCTCATGCTCGATCAACGAAGTTGCCATATTTGCAAACATCGCTTTACGGTGACTGGCAGTACGGTTCAACTTGCGTCCTGACTTACTATGGCGCATAAGCCCTCTCCTTAAATTCTAATTTTAATATTGATCTTCATAACGTTTTGCAAGATCATCAATGTTTTCAGGCGGCCACGCAGGAATCTCCATCCCAAGATGTAAACCCATACACGCCAAAACTTCTTTAATCTCATTCAACGATTTTCGACCAAAGTTCGGTGTCCGAAGCATTTCAGATTCTGTTTTCTGAATCAGATCACCAATATAGACAATATTATCATTCTTAAGACAATTTGCCGAACGAACTGAAAGTTCTAATTCATCCACTTTTTTGAGAAGAGCAGGATTAAAAGAAAGCTCAGAATCAGCCTCTTCAACAGGCTCCTTCTGTGGCTCTTCAAAGTTAATAAATAACGATAATTGATCCTGAAGAATGCGTGCTGCAAAAGCAACAGCATCCTCACCATTAACAGCACCGTTTGTTTCAATCGTGAGCGTTAATTTATCATAATCGAGAACTTGACCTTCGCGTGTATTTTCTACTTTATAAGATACCTTACGGATCGGTGAATAAAGACTATCAATTGGAATAAGCCCTATACGTGCATCATCAACACAATTACGATCAGATGGAACATACCCCTTTCCTGTGTTGACAATAAATTCCATACGAATTTCAGCTTCTTCATCAAGAGTACAAATAACATGATCTGGATTTAGAATTTCCATATCCCCAACTGTACTGATATCTCCCGCTTTCACGACACCAGGACCCTCTTTATAAACGACGACACGTTTAGGACCTTCTTCTTCCATACGAAGCGCAATTTCTTTTATATTCAGAATAATATCCGTAACATCCTCACGCACACCTGGAATCGATGAAAATTCATGCAAGACACCGTCAATCTGCACAGCAGTAATAGCCGCACCACGAAGCGAAGATAACAAAACGCGACGAAGCGCATTTCCTAACGTTAAACCAAAACCACGCTCAAGAGGTTCAGCAATCACACTTATAATATTTGGATTATCATGTGCACATGATTCAACCTTATTGGGTTTAATAAGTTCCTGCCAGTTTTTCTGGATCATATTTTTATTCCCGTTCTTTAGTTCCGTTACCATTCAATCGTAACGACCAATGTGAACATCAGAGAAATCTCCGACAACAAAAAACAACACCCAATTAAACACGCCGCCTTTTCCGCGGACGACATCCATTATGAGGAATTGGTGTTACATCGCGAATAGAAGTAATGACAAAACCAACAGATTGCAATGCTCGTAGAGCAGATTCACGCCCTGATCCAGGTCCACAAACTTCAACTTCCAAAGAACGCATACCATGCTCTTGCGCTTTTCTTGCACAATCCTCCGCAGCAACTTGAGCAGCAAAAGGTGTCGATTTACGCGCACCTTTAAACCCCTGAGCTCCCGCAGATGACCAAGCAATTGCATTACCCTGAGCATCAGTAATAGTAATCATTGTGTTATTAAATGTTGAATTAATATGAACAACACCCGATGAAATATTTTTACGTTCGCGACGACGAACACGTGTGGCTTCCTTGGCCATAATTTCCCTTTCAACGATCTCATCACTGCCGTAACATCAGCAGCTCCACCTTTTTTTTCTTGTCAAACAAATCAAACAAGAAAAAGAATATATAAAAACCTTCCACAAAGGCCCTTATTTCTTCTTACCGGCAATTGCCTTAGCCGGACCTTTACGCGTACGAGCATTCGTATGTGTACGCTGTCCTCGGACAGGCAAAGACCGGCGATGACGCAATCCTCGATAACAACCAAGATCCATCAAACGCTTAACATTCATAGCAACCTCACGACGAAGATCACCTTCAACTTGATACCCCTGATCTATTGCCTCACGAATCTGCAGCACCTCAGCATCTGAAAGCTCATGCACACGACGCCCCAAAGGAATGCCAACTCTTTCAATAATTTCTTGAGCAAATTTTGGTCCAATCCCGTGGATATATTGAAGCGCAATAATTACACGCTTATTTGTCGGGATATTGACGCCAGCAATACGAGCCACGCCTACTCTCCTTAGTTATTTTTGACAAATTGTTATAAAATACCTGATATACCTTATAGAAAAAAATAGACTCAGAAAAAAATTCTTCCGAATCCTATTATTTCACTAAAATAAATTAAATTCACTTTTGATAGATTTCATCTCAAAAGTCAACTCTTTTCATTTATTTCTAAAAAAATCTCATGAAAGAAACCCTCTAATCATACGTGTCACTTCAGCAACACCAATCATTCCATCAATAACCTTCAACATTCCCCTCTCTGAATAAAATTTTGATAAGGGAGCTGTTTTTTCACGATATTCTACTAATCTTTTTGCAAAAGCAACAGGATTGTCATCTAAACGAACCTGTCCACCAGCCGCTATTGTTTCTTCAACGCGCTTCTTCATACGTTCAATCAACACGTCTTCATCAACACACAACTCAATAACAGCATTAAGCTGCGTATTTTTTGAATTCAGTATCTGTTGCAACGCTTCTGCCTGCCCTACAGTTCGCGGATATCCATCCAAAACAAAACCGTTTACACAATCAGCTTCATCAATCCGATCTGATACGATTTGATTAACAATACTATCAGGTACCAAAGCACCAGAACTTATAATAGCTTTAGCTTTTTTACCAATCTCCGTTTCTTTGGCAATCACCTCACGCAACATATCCCCTGTTGATAAATGAGGAATGCTATATTCCTCAGTCAACATTTTTGCTTGCGTACCTTTTCCCGCTCCAGGAGGACCTAAAAGAATAACTCTCATCGATTCCTTCTACCTCCACGAAGTTTTGATTTTTTTATCAACCCTTCATATTGGTGGGCAACAAGATGCCCCTGAATTTGAGCAACCGTATCAAGTGTAACAGTAACAACAATCAACAAGGATGTTCCCCCAAGATAAAAAGGAACCTGTAATGCAGATATCATAAATTCAGGTAACAAACAAACCAAGATAATATAAAGTGCCCCCACAACAGTAATACGCGTCAAAACGTAATCAATATATTCGGCTGTACGCTCACCTGGACGAATCCCTGGAATAAAACCAGAATGTTTTTTCAACTGATCTGCAGTATCACTTGGATTAAACACAATAGCTGTATAAAAAAAGCAAAAAAACGCCATTAAAAATGCATAAACAATCATATAAAGTGGCTGTCCATGACCAAGAGCATAAGAAATCTCCTGAACCCATTGTGGCATTTTATCAGAAAAATTATTAATAGTGGCAGGTAATAATAATAAAGATGAAGCAAAAATAGGTGGAATAACACCAGCAGTATTCAACTTTAAAGGAAGATGCGACATATCTCCTTGAAACATTTGATTACCGACCTGACGTTTCGGGTATTGGATAAGAATTCGCCGTTGCGCACGCTCTATAAAAACAATAAGCCCAATAACCAAAACAGCAATAAGAACGATTCCTATTAAAAGAAAAGTTGATAAATCAGCCTGACTATGAGCTGTCAAAAGCTGAGCAAAAGTAGAAGGAAAGTTGGCTACAATCCCTGTAAAAATGATAAGAGAAACCCCATTACCAATACCACGTGACGTAATTTGCTCGCCAAGCCACATAAGAAACATCGTTCCGCCAACAAGCGTAATAACAGAAGAAATACGAAACATAAGACCTGGTTCTAAAACAATTTGAAGCCCCGACCCTATACCGCTTTCAAGCGCAACCGCAATACCAAAAGCTTGTAGGATTGCCAATACGACTGTTACATAACGCGTATATTGATTGATAATCTTACGACCTAAATCTCCTTCTTTTTTAAGAGTTTCCAAAGAAGGAATAATAGATGTTAACAATTGCACAATAATAGATGCCGATATATAAGGCATGATACCCAGCGCAAAAATAGCCATACGCCCAACGGCACCTCCAGCAAACATATTAAAGAGTCCTAATACACCCGACGCGTGATGTTCAAATGTTTGCCGCAAAGCATCGATATTGATACCTGGAAGAGAGATGTAAGTGCCAAAACGATATACAAGAAGCGCCAACAGAGTAAACCAGATACGTTTCTTTAATTCAGTTGCACGCGAAAAGGTGCCGAAGTTTATATTGGAAGCAAATTGCTCTGCTGCTGATGCCATAAAACGTCTCCACTTTACACTCCAGTTCTTTAAATCACAGAAGTATAATCCTAAAATTCATATATGCATACATAAACAAATGCAGAACTTAAACAATTCTCCACAAAAGATCCCACAAAACAGATATCATTCTTCTTTAGGTCTCTATTCATATTAAAAAATTATCGAGCAATATCAGGAAGAATAACCTGACCACCCACTTTTTCAATCTTAACACGAGCAGCTTGTGAAGCACCAGAAACATGAAAGGTAATCTTAGTTTTCAAATCACCAGCAGAAAGAAGACGAACCCCATCTTTTTCACGACGAATAATACCAGCCTCTTTCAAAGAAACCATATCAACAGGCTTTTCAATATTCAACTTACCTGCATCAACTGCCAACTGAATACGTCCTAGTGAAACTTCATTGTAGGTTTTAGCAAAGAAATTCCTAAATCCACGTTTTGGCAAACGACGATAGATAGGCATTTGCCCACCTTCAAAACCATTAAGGGAAACACCAGAACGTGACTTTTGCCCTTTTACACCACGACCACCAGTCTTACCCATACCGGAACCAATACCACGCCCAACACGCTTACGATTTTTTGTTGCGCCTTCGCAATCACGCAGTTCATTGAGTTTCATATCTAATACTCCCGCAACCCTTAACCTTCATCTATAACGCGAACAAGATGCCGAACCCGAGCAATCATACCCCGCACACAAAGTGTATCATCTAAAACGCGCCGACGACGCATTTTATTTAGTCCAAGCCCCTTTAAGGTTGCACGCTGAATCTGTGAGTTTCGAATAGGGCTTCCAATTTGTTCCACAGTCACAGTTTTACCACTCTGAGATTTTTTCTGAACCATTTCCTAATTCCTTTTCTGATAATCTCAGAAACTACCCTTCTAGGTCGACTAAATGGCGACGACGCGCCTGCAAAGTCGAATACTTTATACCACGTTGAGCAGCAATATCTCTAGGATGCACTTGATGTTTCAATGCATCAAATGTTGCACGAACCATGTTATAAGGATTCGACGATCCTAGTGATTTTGCAACGACATCCTGCATACCAAGAGCTTCAAAAATAGCACGCATCGGTCCCCCAGCAATAATACCAGTACCAGCAGAAGCCGAACGTAGCAAAACACGCCCAGCTCCGTGACGACCTTCAAGATCATGATGCAATGTACGCCCAGACCGAAGCGGAACATAAATCATCCCACGTTTTGCTGATTCCGTTGCTTTACGAACGGCTTCTGGAACTTCACGGGCTTTACCATGTCCAAAACCCACACGCCCTTTTTGATCTCCAACGACAACAAGAGCGGCAAAACCAAAACGCCGACCACCCTTTACAACTTTAGCAACACGATTGATATGAACGAGCCTATCGACAAATTCATTATCGCGTTCTTCTCTCTCACCACGTTCTTTTTGTGCCATTCCTCATTCCTTTTTCTTTTCCGGAAGCACGATAACAAAGTCCCTCATCAAACTGGAAGAACTTAAACGAAATACTCTAAACTCTCCTTACTCATTCATAAATAAGAAATTTTAGAAATTCAAACCACCTTCACGAGCAGCTTCAGCTAAAGCTTTGACGCGACCATGGTACACATACGCTCCACGATCAAAAACCACCTCATTAACACCCGCTTTCTTCGCACGCTCAGCAATTAACTTACCAACAGCAAAGGCCGCCTTTTTATCAGCACCACTCTTTAACGATTTTTTCAAATCACTTTCAAGAGTAGAGGCTGAAACAAGTGTACATCCCCGCAAATCATCGATAACTTGAGCATAAATGTTCTGATTTGAACGATAAACACTAAGCCGAGGACGATCATGAGAAACCATTTTAATTCTACGACGAACACGCCTTGCACGACGTTGGATAATGTCCTTAGATGAAACCATAATACAAAATCCTTATTTCTTTTTACCTTCTTTACGGAAGATACGTTCATCTGCATGCTTAACACCTTTACCTTTATAAGGCTCAGGCCTACGATACTCACGAATCTCCGCTGCAACTTGTCCAACTTGCTGTTTATCAATTCCAGAAACAACAATTTCCGTTGGCTTAGGAACAGTCACAGTAACACCCGACGGAACTTTATAAACCACATCATGCGAAAAGCCCAGAGATAGTTGAACATCCTTACCCTGCAAAGCAGCACGATAACCAACCCCATTAATCTCCAACCTCTTTTCAAAACCATCTTTCACACCACAAAAAATGTTCTCAATCATTGAGCGCGACATACCCCATTTAGAACGCGCATCTTTTGACTGATCCCGCGGCATAACTGATATGATATTTTCCTCAAGTTTGACTAAGACTTCATCATTGACGACGTAACTCAGCTCACCTTTTGGACCTTTTGCCTTAACCAGCTGACCTTCAACAGTAGCAGTAACTCCAGAAGGAATTGAAATGGGTTTCTTTCCAATACGAGACATTGTTCTAACCTACTTTTTCTTCCGTTTTCTTGACATAACTTAGAAAACACGACAAAGGAGTTCTCCACCAACATTCTGTTCACGCGCCTTATGATCTGCCATGACACCTTTAGGAGTCGATAAAATCGAAATACCAAGGCCATTTGCCACCTGAGGAAGTGACTTAGCAGAAACATATACACGACGCCCTGGTTTTGATACACGTGAAATCTCACGAATAGCAGCCAGCCCTTCAAAATACTTCAATTCGATTTCAATCTCAGCTTTCCCATCACCTAAATCAATTTGATTATATCCGCGAATATAACCTTCCGACTGAAGAACATCAAGAACGTGCGCACGAAGCTTCGAAGCTGGAGTAACTACTTTACCTTTTTTACGACCAAGTGCATTACGAATACGTGTTAGCATATCACCAAGAGGATCTGACATAGACATTAAATAATCTCCTCTTACCAACTAGACTTTACAATACCAGGAATATAGCCAATAGAGCCAAGCTCACGCAACGCAATTCGCGACATTTTTAATTTACGATAATAAGCCCGCGGACGACCTGAAACCTCACAGCGATTACGAATACGAACTTTCGAAGAATTACGCGGCAACTCTGCCAACTGAACAGAAGCTTTAAAACGTTCTTCAAGAGAAACCTTCTGATCCATAACTATTGCTTTCAAACGTGCACGACGGGCAGCATAGCGCTTTACCATCACCTCACGACGCTTATTTTTTTCAACGGCACTTACTTTGGCCATAATTTCACCTCACTACGTTTGCCGTTACGAACGAAAAGGAAAATTAAAAGCACGCAATAACTCACGAGCTTCATCATCCGTTTTTGCTGTCGTACAAACGATAATATCCATGCCCCAAATTTGATCAACTTTATCATAGTTGATTTCTGGAAACACAATGTGTTCTTTAATACCCATAGCAAAATTGCCACGACCATCAAAACTCTTTGGATTTAAACCACGAAAGTCACGAACCCGCGGAAGAGCAATCGTCACAAGACGATCTAAAAACTCAAACATACGATCTTTACGCAATGTAACTTTAGCCCCAAGAGGCATTCCTTCACGAACCTTAAAGGTCGCAATAGAATTACGCGCACGCGTAACAACAGCCTTCTGACCCGTTATTAGCCCTAAATCCTCAGCGGCAAGGGAAGGTTTCTTGGAATCAGCAGTTGCTTCACCTATCCCCATATTTATTACAACTTTATCAATCCGCGGAATTTGCATCGCATTTCTGTAATTAAACTTCTCTTGAAGCACTTTACGAATCACTTCGAAATAATGCGCTTTCATACGCGGTATTTGTCTTTCCTCAGCCATTAATCAACTCTCCCGAACGCTTGGCAAAACGAACTTTATTACCATCTGCATTCATACGAAAGCCTACACGTGTAGGCTTACCATCTTTAGGATCAGCAATCGCCAAATTAGACAGATGAATCGGAGCTTCTTTAGAAATAATTCCAGCTTCTTGCTTCTGCGTTTGACGTTGATGACGTTTAATCATATTAATCCCACGAACAAAAGCCTTATTCTCTTTTGGACTAACCTTAATTACTTCACCACTACATCCTTTATCCTTACCGGACAAAACAACAACTTTATCACCTTTTCGAATCTTTTGCATAACATTTACTCCTTACAGAACTTCAGGAGCAAGCGAGATGATCTTCATATGATTCCTACCACGCAATTCACGGGGAACAGGTCCAAAGATACGAGTACCGATCGGCTCTTTTTTGTTATCCACTAAAACCGCAGCATTACTATCAAAACGAATGACACTACCATCTGCGCGACGAATATCCTTAGCAGTACGAACCACAACAGCTTTCATAACATCACCTTTTTTAACACGGCCACGAGGAATTGCATCCTTAACCGAAACAACAATAATGTCACCGACCGAAGCATATTTCCGCTTTGAACCGCCTAACACTTTGATGCACATGACACGACGCGCTCCAGAATTATCAGCAACGTCGAGGTTTGTTTGCATCTGAATCATGACTGGCCACCTTCTCTTAACACATATATCCGATTGTACCTTTTACACACTCGGATTTGCCTGCCAAATAACGATAAAGTTATCGCCTTCAAATTTATCAATGATAACCACACTGTTAAATTCTAAAACAATAAGCTTAACTCATTACGCTACATTGTCTTTTACAACAATCCAACATTTATCTTTCGAAATTGGTCTAGATTCTTGAATAGAAACTTGATCCCCAATCTTAAATTGGTTGTTTTCGTCATGCGCTTTATAATTTTTAGACTGCCGAACAGTCTTCTTAAGAAGCGGATGAGAATAACGGCGTTCAACTTTGACAACAACAGTCTTATCACTTTTGTCGCTAATAACAACACCCTGCAAAACGCGTTTAGGCATCTCTTATTTCCTTAAACCTTACTTTCACTTATCTTTTGACGAAGAAAAGTTTTAATACGCGCAATATCACGACGAACTTGTCTAACGCGCGCAGTCTTTTCTAATTGACCTGTTGCTTTTTGAAAACGCAAATTAAATTGCTCTTTCTTTAACTTAGCCAATTCATCTTTCATTTGGTCGAGCGTTTGCGCCCGTAATTCTGTGGCTCTCATCGCTTAACCTCACTATTCAGCAATACGCTGGATGAAACGCGTTTTTATAGGCAACTTTGCAGCACCCAATCTTAGTGCTTCACGTGCAACATCCTCCGGAACTCCATCAAGCTCAAACATGACGCGCCCAGGAGCAACACGTGCAGCCCAATAATCAACACTTCCCTTACCTTTACCCATACGAACTTCAGTCGGTTTAGATGTAACCGGAAGATCTGGAAAAATACGAATCCACACACGACCAGAACGCTTCATATAACGTGTAATCGCACGACGCGCCGCTTCAATTTGACGAGCAGTGACCCGCTCCGGCTCAACAGCCTTCAAACCGTAGGCACCGAAATTCAAATCCGTACCACCCTTCGCAAAACCGTGAATACGGCCTTTGAACTGTTTACGGAACTTTGTGCGCTTTGGCTGCAACATTGTTCTCTACTCCAAATTTTAGTTCAATCTCAAAAACTAAGCATTTTCGCGGCGACGATTCGATGAAGAACCAGATTGATCAGCTTCCGTAGCACGACGTTCTGAAGCCATCGGATCATGCTCAAGAATCTCACCCTTAAAGACCCAAACTTTAATACCACAAATACCATAAGCGGTCTTAGCTTCTGCTGTACCGTAATCAACATCAGAACGCAAGGTATGAAGTGGAACACGACCTTCACGATACCATTCCATACGAGCAATTTCAGCACCACCAAGACGGCCAGAACAATTGATACGAATACCTTCCGCACCAAGACGCATAGCAGACTGAACAGCACGCTTCATTGCACGACGAAAAGCAACACGACGCTCTAACTGTTGAGCAATTGATTGCGCAATAATTGTCGCATCAATCTCCGGTTTACGAATCTCCACAATATTCAATGAAGTTTCAGCATCCGTCATTTCTGATAGCTTACGACGAAGTTTTTCGATATCAGCACCCTTTTTACCAATAATCAAACCAGGACGTGCAGAATGAATCGTAATACGACACTTTTTATGAGGACGCTCAATAACAACCTTAGAAATAGCTGCCTGTTTAAGCTCCTCAAGCACATATGAACGAATTTTCAAATCTTCATGAAGAAGGCGCCCATATTCACCACTATCAGCATACCAACGAGAGTCCCAAGTCCGATTAACACCAAGACGAAGTCCTATTGGATTGATCTTCTGCCCCATTACGCGGCCTCCACTTTTTCGGTAACTTCACGAACAATAACAGTAAGATGCGAAAATGGACGTTCAATTCTACTAGCACGCCCTCGACCACGAACATGAAAGCGCTTCATCACTATCGACTTACCAACATAAGCTTCCGCCACAACAAGCGAATCAATATCAAGATCGTGGTTATTTTCTGCATTTGCAATTGCTGATTCAAGCGTTTTTTTCACAGTAGCAGCAATACGCTTGCGTGAAAACATCAAATCAGCGAGCGCTACATTAACTCTTTTACCACGAATCATTGCAGCAACTAAATTAAGCTTCTGCGGACTAACACGAATTGTCCGCGTGACAGCTCTTGCTTCATTATCTTTAAGCTGGCGCGAAACTTTAGCTTTTCCCATTCCTACTTCCTCTTCGCTTTCTTATCGGCACCATGACCATAATAAGTTCGGGTAGGAGCGAACTCACCAAACTTATGCCCAACCATCTCTTCAGAAACAGAAACAGGAATATGCTTATTACCGTTGTAAACACCAAAAGTTAAACCAACAAATTGCGGTAAAATAGTAGAGCGACGACTCCATATTTTTATAACTTCGTTGCGCCCACTTGAACGTACCTTCTCTGCTTTACCAAGAAGATAGCCGTCAACAAACGGACCTTTCCACACTGAACGAACCACCTCAGACTACCTTTCTCATTTCTTGCGTTGATGACGCGTACGCATAATAAATTTATCAGTAGCTTTATTGGAGCGCGTACGCTTACCTTTCGTAGGTTTACCCCAAGGAGATACTGGATGGCGCCCCCCCGATGTACGACCTTCACCGCCACCGTGTGGATGATCAACGGGGTTCATAGCAACACCACGAACATGTGGACGCTTACCACGCCAACGTGACCGACCTGCTTTACCATCATTAATATTCCCATGATCAGGATTTGAAACAGCGCCAACAGTTGCAAAACAGCTACTCGGAACCAAACGCTGCTCACCAGAATTTAAACGAAGAATAGCCATACCATGATCTCGTCCAACCAACTGCGCATAAGCACCTGCTGAACGTGCAATCTGCCCTCCTTTTCCTGGCTTCATCTCAACATTATGAATAATTGTACCTACAGGCATATTAGCAAGAGGCATAGCATTACCTGGTTTAACATCCACATTTAAACCAGCCATAACAGAATCACCGACACCAAGACGCTGTGGTGCAAGAATATAACTCAATTGCCCATCCTCATAGCGGATTAAAGCAATAAAAGCGGTACGATTAGGATCGTATTCTAAACGCTCAACCTTTGCTGAAACATCACGTTTAAGACGCTTAAAGTCGACAAACCGATAACTACGTTTATGTCCACCACCCTGAAAACGAGCAGTAACACGACCGCGATTATTACGTCCACCCTTTGAAGACAAACCTTCTGTTAACATCTTTACAGGTTTTCCCTTATAAAGACAAGAACGTTCCACAATAACAAGCTGACGCTGCCCAGGTGTCATTGGATTAAATTGCTTAAGTGCCATTATTCCTATCTCCGAGCCTCTTAAAGACCTGTCGAAACGTCGATAGCCTGACCACTGGCCAGAGTTACGATCGCTTTTTTGACATCACTCTGCCGACCAACTATACCTTTGAAACGCTTCACTTTACCCTTACGGACTATCGTGTTAACTGCTTTAACTTTTACGCTAAAAAGCGCTTCAATAGCAGCCTTAATCTCAGGCTTCGTCGCTTTCGGCGCGACATTAAAAGCAACTTGATTATACTCAGAAATCATAGTCGCCTTTTCAGTAATAACTGGACTAATAATTATATCATAATGGCGAAGATCTGTCATTTAAAACGCTCCTCAAGAGCCTCAATAGCTGCTTTTGATAAAACAAGTTTGCTGCGACGCAAAATATCATAAACATTAATTCCCTGAATAGGCAAAATGTCAATATTAGGGATATTAGAGGCTGCACGAAAAAAGTTAATATCAATCTCTTTACCACCAATCAAGAGAGCGTTATTAAATCCAAGCTTAGAAAAATGAGAAACAAGCATTTTCGTTTTAGCATCCTTAACAGTCAACTCATCCACAACAATTAAATCTTTTGCTTTTAATTTTGCAGATAAAGCAAGACGTAACCCAAGAGCACGAATCTTTTTAGGAAGATCATGCGCATGGCTACGAACCACCGGTCCATGTGCCTTACCCCCACCTCTAAACTGCGGTGCACGTGCAGATGAATGTCGAGCACGCCCAGTTCCTTTCTGTTTAAACATTTTTGCCCCTGTTCGCGACACATCAGAACGACCTTGGGATTGATGACTTCCCTGCTGACGACGTGCAAGCTGCCAACGAACAACACGTTGCAAAATATCCTCACGCGGTACAAGATCAAAAATAGCTTCAGAAACCTTTAATTTGCCAGCTTCATTACCATCAAGAGTTTTAATTACAAGATCCATTATTAGGCTCCCTCAACTTCAGAGGTTTCCGTCACCGGAGTAACCATTTCCGCTTTCTCCTTCACAAGACGGCGAATACCAGCAGGCTTTGGAGCATTATCAGGAAGACGCTTCTTCACAGCATCCCGTATCAAAATCCAAGAACCTTTAGAACCAGAAACAGCACCACGCACTAAAATTAAACCACGCTCACTATCAGTGGAAATAACTTCAATATTCTGTGTTGTTACACGCACTTGCCCCATATGGCCAGCCATTTTTTTACCTTTAAAAACTTTACCAGGATCTTGGCACTGCCCTGTAGAACCATGAGCACGATGTGTAATCGAATTACCATGAGAAGCACGATGCCCACCAAAGTTATGTCGTTTCATAACACCAGCAAACCCCTTACCAATACTGGTACCAGTCACATCAACTCTTTGTCCTGGAACAAAATGTTCCACTGTAATCTCAGTACCAACATCAAGAAGATTGTCGGGACTCACACGAAATTCTGCTATTTTGGCTTTAGGCTCAACAGAAGCCTTAGCAAAATGTCCACGAAGAGCTTGTGAAGTATTCTTAACCTTAGCAAAGCCTACACCTAATTGAACAGCAGTATAACCATTCTTTTCAACTGTACGCTGAGCAACGACTTGACAATTCTCCAAACGAAGTACCGTCACCGGCACATGCTCACCAGCATCATTATAAATACGGGTCATGCCCAGCTTCTGTGCTATTACACCTGAACGCATCGGGTCTGTTCCTTCTGTCCTCAAACCTCAGAGCTTAATTTCTACATCCACACCAGCAGAAAGATCGAGCTTCATAAGCGCATCCACTGTTTGCGGCGTTGGATCAACAATGTCAAGAAGACGCTTATGTGTTCGCATCTCAAACTGCTCACGACTTTTCTTATCGATATGCGGTCCACGATTGACCGTAAACTTCTCAATCCGCGTCGGAAGCGGAATGGGACCACGGACATTTGCACCGGTACGTTTAGCAGTCGATACGATCTCACGCGTCGACGTATCAAGAATTCTATGATCAAACGCTTTCAAGCGAATGCGAATATTCTGACTGTTCATGCTCTTTATTTCCCTGTTATACAAAGTGCCTTCAATAATCAAAGCACTCAACAAGCATTATTTATTCAATGATCTTAGAGACGATACCGGCACCAACAGTACGACCACCTTCACGAATAGCAAAAC